>JAGCGL010000093.1 GCA_017649605.1 Spirochaetia bacterium | reverse complement strand
ATGCCAATTGATAAGACAAAAATGACAAAAGAGATGCTTGCAAAAGCAGCAATGTGTCAAACTGCTGATGATCTGATTGCCCTGGCAAAAGATAACGGCATTGACATTACAAGGGAAGAGGCCGAGTCATACCTGGCAGAGCTTGATAATGTTGAGCTTGACAGCAAGACTTTGGAAAAAGTGGCTGGTGGAAAAAGTTATAAGTGCCCTGGTGAAGTGTGCACGGAGCATTGTCACCTTAACCAATGGTATGAATGATTAAACTTAGGGTATAAAAGGAGAAAAATATGCCAATTGATAAGACAAAGTTAACAAAAGAGATGCTTGAGAAAGCAGCAATGTGTCAGAACGCTGATGATCTGGTTGCTCTGGCTAAAATCAAAGGTATTGAAATTACAAAGGAAGAGGCCGAGGCTTATCTTGATGAATTGGAGGACTTTGAACTGACCTCCGAAGCCCTTGAAAATGTCGCAGGGGGTGGAGCAAAGGCTAGGCTTTTTGGCTGCTCAGGTGTCTATTGATAAGACAAAATTGACAAAAGAGATGCTTGATAAAGCAGCTATGTTCCAGGCTGAGGAGCCTAGCTCAAAAAAAATATATTAAAGCTTAAAGGAAATACTTATGCCAATTGATAAGACAAAAATGACAAAAGAGATGCTTGCAAAAGCAGCAAAGTGTGAGACAGCTGATGAACTGATTGCCCTTGCAAAGACAGAAGGAATCGAGATCACCAAGGCAGAAGCCGAGTCATACCTGGCAGAGCTTGATAACTTTGAGCTTGACAGCAAGGCTCTGGACAAGGTGGCCGGCGGTGGCTGCTATTCAGATTGTAAAGCTGAAGCTTGGCTTTGAAAGTTATACTCAAATCAGGAAACACTTATGCCAATTGACAAATCAAAAATCACAAAAGAGATGATTGCGAAAGCAGCAAAGTGCGAGACTGCCGACGAGCTTATAGCTCTTGCAAAGACTGAGGGTATCGAGATCACCAAGGCCGAGGCCGAGGCCTACCTGGCAGAGCTTGAGAATAGGGAGCTTGACAGCAAGGCTTTGGATAAGGTGGCCGGCGGTATTCAACCCTGTTGGGAAAATTGTCCCGATGAAGCTTGGATGTGAACCAATAAGCTCGTACGCTCATCGACAAGACTAAAATCACCAATTCCTCCAATTATTGACAGGTCTGTAATAAGTAAATTATTTTTGACTTCTGGTTGACTTGTGCTATAATTGCAGATACAAGGAGGCGCACATGCCGATTGATAAATCAAAAATCACAAGAGAGATGATTGAGAAAGCAATGGAATGCGATACTGCAGAGGATCTTATTGCACTCTGCAAGAAAGCAGGCATCACAATAACAAAAGATGAGGCCGTTGCATATCTTGCCGAGCTTGCTGACTTTGAGCTGAACAGCAAGGCTCTTGATAAAGTGGCAGGCGGTGAAGGCAACTGTTATATGGATTGTCCTAATTTTGTTCTTCCTCCTATTTGATAACGGTACCTGAAACCATATAAGGGAGTTACTTATGCCAATCGATAAGACAAAAATTACAAAAGAGATGATTAATAAGGCATTGCATTGCAACACAGCAGAAGAGCTTGTAGCCCTTGCAAAGACTGAAAATATCGAAATAACAAAGGAAGAGGCCGAGTCATACCTGGCAGAACTTTCAAATTATGAGCTTGACAGCAAGGCTCTGGACAAGGTGGCCGGCGGTGGCTGCTATTCAGATTGTAAAGCTGAAGCTTGGCTTTAATAATTATACTCAAATCAGGAAACACTTATGCCAATTGACAAATCAAAAATCACAAAAGAGATGATTGCGAAAGCAGCAAAGTGTGAGACAGCTGATGAACTGATTGCCCTTGCAAAGACAGAAGGAATCGAGATCACCAAGGCAGAAGCCGAATCATTCCTGGCAGAGCTTGATAACTTTGAGCTTGACAGCAAGGCTCTTGATAAAATCGCCGGTGGCAGCAAATACATGGATTGCTATAAAGCCAACTGTAAAAGCTTTGACTCGTAAGCTTGACATTTTTCACTACAGTGCCCCCAGTACAGTCTTAATCATCAGATGAGCATCTTCCAGCCTGGTGAATCCGAAGCATTTCTTGCCCAGGTCCTTTAGCGACGCCCCGATGTGATAGATTTCGGAATTATCAAGAATTAAGAACCTGTCATGCATAGTATTTGTATGTTTTATTTTCAGAGTAGGGTACTGTGCATTGAATTTGACTATATCAAGCTTTTTAATCGGGGTTTTATGCTGTGTATAGACAATCACATCAACTCCAGCGTTCTTTGCAGTCAACTGGTCAAGAACAGTCAAATCAATGTAATTATCAATCAGGATGATCTCTTTCTGGGCTTTCTGTATCAGTTCCTGGAATTTTGTGTAGGCATCATATATCTGCCCTTGTACGAAAACACCTTGCTTATCTTCTATCTTGTACCTGTCCATAAGGGTAAATAGGGTATCGATTCTCTCATCAGACTCAATCAGATGATGTTTAATAGAATCTATTTCTGTGAATATTTTTGTGTTATTAAGTAGAAATCGGCGCATGGCCACAAATGCATCTATTATTTTTATACTGATTTGAATGGCTGTAGGACTTTTAAGTACAGAAGCAAGCATGGCAACTCCTTGTTCTGTGAAGGCATAAGGTAGTTTTCTTCTGCCACCCCAACTTGAAGTCACAATTTGTGACTTCAAGTTTTCCAAAGTCACAATTTGTGACCTTGAACATGACTCAGCTTCATCTTTGTTAAGCTGAAACATAAACCTATCAGGGAACCTTTCTATATTTCTTTTTACTGCTTGGTTTAGTACTTTTGTCTCAACCCCATACAATTCCGCCAGGTCCCGGTCCAGCATCACCTGCTGACCCTTGATAACCAGTATTTTGTTCTCGATATTCAGTAAATCATTCATATAATCCTCCCAAGTGGTTTACCTATATACACAACAAAAAAGTTCATTTTGCTTCAATTTTTTTTTAAAAAACAGAAAAAAATTAAAAAAACACAGAAAATACCACCTATAAAGCCACCTGCAGCAGTACCCATCCGAGATATTGTGGACAGTATCACACCGATCGAGGATGGGTACTGCAAGCAGGTGCATTTAATTTTTTTATTTGTGTGTTTATTTATGTGTTATACTTAATTTAGGAGGCATATATGCAGTCAGTATACGAATTCATCAAGAAATGCGGTGTTTATTACCTGGCCACTGCAGAAGGGGACCAGCCTAGAGTCCGCCCATTCGGCACTATCAATCTTTTCGAGGGAAAGCTTTATATTCAGACAGGGAAGGTGAAGCCTGTATCCAGGCAGATTGCCGTAGATCCAAAGGTTGAGCTCTCATGCTTTGACGGCACTACATGGTTAAGGCTGTCTGGAACACTTGTAAATGACGACCGGCTTGAGCCTAAGGTGGACATGCTTGAGCATTATCCAGAGCTCAAGGCTATGTATTCTGCTTCCGATGACAACACCCAGGTGCTCTATTTCAAGGATGCCAAGGCTGTGTTCTCATCTTTCACAGCACCACCTAAGACAGTTGAGTTCTGATCAGACTGTCCGCTCCAGCAGCTGGTACAGCTTATCTTTGGTAAGCTGATAGTATAGCGGCCTTCCGTGCGGGCACCGCGGCATAGGCATTGCAAACACCTTCTTTATAAGGTCTATCGCCTTGTCGTAGTCTATGGCATCGCCTGCCTTGAAAGCCTTTTTGCATGCAGCCCGGGCATATAGCTCTGTCTTTATATTCTCGAAGTCGCCGGTCTGGGTGACCAGAAGATTAAGCACATCATTCTTAAGCTCAAAGAAAGAGGAGGGCATTGCATCGATATAGAGCTGACCGGTCTCGTCCTTCTTGATTATAATCCCGATCTCTGCATACTGCGGAAGCTGTTTCTCTATAAGCTCTGCCACCTGGCTCTCGCACTCGATGTTGTACGGGATAAGGAGCTGATGAACCTCCGGCTTGCTGCTAAGGAATAGGTCGAAGTAGAACCGCTCCTGGCTTGCATGCTGGTCTATTATGTAGAGGGAATCCTCCCGCTCGCACAGCAGGAAACTGTCGAAGATCTGGCCAAGATAGCGGAAATCGCCCTTATATTCAGGGCTCGGCTGGAAGTTGACCACCTCGGGCTTGTCCTTGAGTAAATTGGAGAAACTGCGGCTCTGATGCGTCGGTGCAGGGGAGAAGGTTATGCTTGTTTTTTCCGGACCGAACAGGGTTTTTTCCACCGGTTTCGGTTGGTAAGACGGTGTTCCTGGCTGGTATGGCGGTACCGCTTCGGCCGGTTTCTGGATCCCTGTCGATATATCCTCGTCCTTAGGATAGAGGGCATCGGTGCTTCCTGCTGGCTTCTGGAGCTCGCCCATGTGCTGCTTGAGGGCCTCCACCACAGTGCGGTGTATCATGGGCAGGTTGTTTATCTTGACCTCGCGCTTTGCAGGATGGATGTTGAAGTCCACCAGGGATGGGTCTATCTGGATAAAAAGGAAGGCGGCAGGGTAAGTTCCCCCGGGAAAATAGGCCGAAAGTCCGTAGCACACAGCCTGGACCAATGCAAACTCCTGTATAGGCCGGGAGTTGACATAAATCTTTATATCCCTCCTGTCGCGCCGTACAACCCCCACGCCCGGGAACAGGATAGTGACAGAATAGCCTTCGCACTTGGCCTCCACCTGATGATACAGCTTCTCCGGCGCAAGGGACGGGTAAGCATCGGCAATCCTCTTCTTAAGCGATGCAGCGGGGAGGAAGGTGCTGAGCTTGCCCTCAAGGAACAGCTTGAATGTGATGTTTGGGAATGCCAGAGCCTTCTCGTAGAACACAGTGCGGCAGCTGGAGGTCTCGGCAGCAGGGCTTTTAAGAAACTTGCGCCGGGCAGGGAGGTAGCAGAAAAGCTCCTTTACGCTTACCACAGTCCCCTTGTTGGCCTTAACAGCCCCTAAATCCTTGACCTGACCGCCATCTATTTCGATTCCGTATCCGATCTCACCTGTCTGTGATGTTATAATCTCGAGCTTAGCCGATGCCGCAATGCTTGCGAGGGCCTCGCCACGGAAACCCATGGTCATTATGTTGAAAAGGTCATCTGCAGTGTTAAGCTTGGAGGTTGAGTGGGGAAGAAAGCAGATATCAAGGTCGGCCTTTGACATTCCGGAGCCGTTGTCTATTACCCGTATCTCCTTAATGCCTCCGCCTGTCAGGTATACCGAAATCTCGGTGGCACCAGCATCTATGGCGTTGTCCAGAAGCTCCCGCACCACGCTTGAAGTGCGGTCTATAACCTCGCCAGCCGCAATCTTTGAGGCTGTAACCTTGTCCAGTACATGGATCCGTCTTTCTTCGCTCATATCTACAGTTTAACCGATACTGGACAAATTTCAACCCTTTAATATAATTGAATCAAGGAGATGACTATGGGACTTAACGACACTCCATCCGGCGAACGGCTTCATATAGCGCTTTTCGGCAGGAGAAATGCAGGAAAATCGAGTCTTATCAACGCAATAACAGGCCAGGATCTGGCTGTGGTTTCCGAAATTAAGGGAACTACCACCGACCCTGTATCCAAGGCTATGGAGCTTCTGCCCCTGGGCCCTGTGATCATAATAGATACTCCGGGACTTGATGATGTGGGCGCCCTGGGCGAGATGCGGATGAAGAAGGCATTCCAGGTCCTTAACAAGACCGATATCGCCCTTTTGGTAGTCGATGCCCAGGAAGGATTCAGTTCAGAGGATGAGCGCATTCTGGAGCGGATAAAGGCAAAATCTATTCCATATATCGTGGTGATGAACAAGTGCGACCTGGTCTCCAAGCAGGGAGCAGGGGATGAGCACACCATCTGGGTGAGCTCTGTCACCAAGGCAAATATAAATGAGCTCAAGGAGTTGATAGCCCATTCTGTTAAGCCTGAAGGGGAAGGAAAGCGGGTGGTCGGCGACCTGATAAAGCAGGATGATATTATAGTCCTGGTTGTGCCGGTAGACAAGGCAGCCCCAAAAGGGAGGCTTATTCTGCCACAGCAGCAGACTATAAGGGATATTTTGGACACCCAGGCCACTGCAGTTGTCTGCCAGAATACAACATTAGCTGCAACCCTCAAAACACTGAACAAGAAGCCTGCCATGGTGATAACCGACAGCCAGGTTTTCGGCGAGGTCTCCAAGATTGTGCCGGAAGAGATTCCTTTGACCTCTTTCTCCATCCTTTTTGCTCGTTACAAGGGCAATCTAGAGCTTGCGGTGAAGGGTGTGGCAGCCCTGCGGAGCCTTGAGGATGGCGACACAGTGCTTATATCCGAGGGATGCACCCACCACAGACAGTGCGGAGACATAGGTTCTGTGAAAATTCCGCGCTGGATAGCCCAGAACACAGGAAAGAAGATAAATATAGAGCTCTCAAGCGGCACCGAGTTCCCGAGCGACCTTTCCAAGTACAAACTGGTGGTTCACTGCGGTGGGTGCATGCTGAACGAGCGGGAGATGAAGTACAGGCTCCGGTGTGCCGAGGACGAGGGGGTTCCTATAACCAACTACGGCATCCTGATTGCCTATGTCACTGGAATCCTTAAGCGGAGTGTGGCTCTTTTCCCTGATATTGCCAGACTTTTAGATTAATAGCAGTTATTTTTTATTATAGCCTCGGGGTAGTAGTGCTTCAGGATATCCTTAAAGCCGATGCCCGATACAGCCATGCCGGCAGCCCCGGTCTGGCACATTCCTACGCCATGTCCCCAGCCGCCCCCTATGAACATGAAGGTGTTGGGCAGGCCGTTTCGCGCAAGCTGGTATTCGCATACAAACATTGAGCTCTTGAGGCCTCCCAGCTTAGCCCTGATATCGCGGCTTCCAATCACTATTACACCCAGGGTGCCCTGTACTGTAAGGCTGGTGACACGGCCGCTTATGTCACGGCTGTTGACATTTATTCCTTTTATAAAACCGATGGTGTGCCCGGGATCCACTATGTTCTCAAGCTCCTCCCTTCTGTACTGGACACACCAACGGTATGATGCATAGGAGGCATGGGGTGCCACGTAGCAGTACATAGGGGGCGGATCCTTTATGAACTGCGCCATCTGGACAGAGCTGGGGGCGCTTTTGTTGGCTTTTATCTTCTTATCGGGAACAGGGGAGAGAAAACCCTGGTTCTGGCTCCCCCAGGCGGTTGCGGGGGATGAAGAGTATCCCCCGCTATTGGTGCAGAAAAGTGCATCAATAGGGCTGCCCAGCGGAGTGAACAGCGCGATTCCAAATGTCTCGTCCACAGCTGCGGTGGTCTGGGGCTTTTCTCTGTTGTACCCAAGGTATGCGGTGTTCCTCCCTACATAGACATCATATTCAGCTGTGGCCGAGCTCTGCATCTTAAGCAGAATGTAGCTCCGGGCAGCCACCGCCTGGGCCTTGAGGGATTCGTATGGCCACTGGTTGAACATCTCGGCGGGTAGAACTCCGTACAGATATTCCTCCAGATCTATATGGTTTATGAGCATAAGGGCTTTATCCTTGATCAAGACCTCAATATCGCCACGGAAAACACTTCCGTTTGATATACTTCCAGAGATTCCCGACCTGGTCCTTATGTCTGTAAGCTTAAGGGTACCATTCCCATTTTTGTTTAAAATTTTATAGGAGGAAGTTAAACCTTTTATAAGTTTAGTTTTATTATATACTAAAACTGCACCTTTTTCATATCGTATATTAAAAACTTCATTAGTTTGACTGAGTGTTACAGAGAAGGAGGTGATCTTCTCGGCAAGGCATGCCCTTACTATTCTGCCCGATTTTTTACCCTTGAAATTGTCTGGCAGTGTCTTTACCGGCTTTGCCTGAGGTGGAAAAAATGAGCTTTCGCCCCTGGCCATGGTGGAGTATCTGCCGCTTAAAACCTTCTGCGCCTCTTCCTTTTTCCCTAATTTCTCTTTGACTCTGGCAAGAGCAGGGCGGGCCGAAGAGTAGGTGCGCTCCGATGCCAGGGCCAGGTCGTAGTAGATCTCGGCCTTGATAAGGTCTCCCTTCAGTTCTGCGCAGCGTCCGGCTTGGTAATAACTGACTGCGCTGAACATATTGTCGCCCTGGAAGCTTGTGTAGATGTCGATAGCCTTGGTCAGATTGCCCATCTCCTCGTAGTAACGGCCAATATAGAAGTTAAGCTCCGCATCGGGATCATTGAAAGGCAAGAGACGCTCTGCATACCTGGTGTTTCCTGCCTTTACAGCCGCTATGAAGGCAAGCCGCTTGAAATCTGGGTTGGTATCCTTGAACTGGTTTGCCAGATTTATCGCTTTTTCGGGTTCTCCGGTCTGGAAATACCCCTGGATTGCATGCTTTGCCTCGTCGGCAGTCATTCCGAAGGCTGTATGGAGTGTAAAAAGGGCAAAAACAAAAAGAAACAGGGCTTTTCTAACTCTCATCAGCATTTCCATTTATCAGCATCTATCTTGCTCTTGATTCCAGCCACCTTGGTGAATATCCTGTCAAGCTTGTCTGCCTCTTCACGGCACATCATGGCTCTGGAGAATATATCACGGAAGAATCGCTGCATCTCCTCGCTTCCATCTATCTTGAAGAATCCTATGCTGCGGAAGTTCTCTATAAGGTGGCTGCAGATCTCGTCCATCCGCTGGCTGGAGAGGGGGGTGAAGTTCCGCTTGGGAAGCCGTTTTGCGCTTGCTCTGAACAGCTGGTAGCACATGATCTGTACCGCATGGGAGAGGTTTAGGGATGGAAAATCGTCGGAGGTGGGGATTGAGACCACAGCATTGCACTCGGCAAGCTCGTCATCGGTAAGGCCGTGCTCCTCGTTCCCGAAAACTATGGCAACCTCGCCCTCGGTCATCTGGCAGATAGAGTCGCACATCTCCTCGGGGAGGAATGTCCTGTACTTCCGCTTTTTTCCGGCCCTGCGGCTGGTTCCGACCGAGAGGGCTGTCCCGGCAAGGGCTTCCTTGAGTGTGGGGAAGAACTGGGCGTTCTGGTAGATATCGAAGGCATGGACAGCCCGGTACTCTATGGTGTGCTCATCGTATTTCTGGGGATCTGCGATTATAAGATGATGCAGCCCCATGGTCTTCATGCTCCGGCACACAGCCCCTATGTTTCCACTGTCGTCGGGGTGCACCAGCACTATTTTTGTCCTTTCCTTGATATCGCTCATAGTAAAAAAGTATACTAAAACGGCGGTTTTAGCAATGGTCAGCCACCCTTGACATAGTAAAAAATAATATAATATAAATATTTAAGGTTTTATTTTGTCGGGTAAATTTATCTGTGTCCTGGATGACACTGACTTGATACCAGAATTATGCGGTTATGGCGACTGCAATCTCAAAGTTATAGAAGAGAAGCTTCAGGTTCCTGTCTATTGCCGTGGCAACGAGATTCTGCTGGAATCGGATGACAAGGAGAAGCAGGAGCTTTTCAGCCACGTTATCGGGGGAATGCGTTCCTATGCCCAGAAGGGCAGCGCTCCCGACCAGGATATGATAACCACTCTTTTCCACGAGGCCGAATCGGGCTCTGCAGCACCCCGGGCCGACTATTCAATAACAATTCCAGGCTCAAGCCGCCGGGTATTCCCCCGGAACAAGAATCAGATGAGGCTTTTAGAGCTTTTCGGCACCAAGGACCTGGTGTTCGCCATTGGGCCGGCGGGAACTGGGAAGACCTATCTGGCTGTGGCCAAGGCGCTGTGCGAGATAATGCAGAAGAAGTACCGTAAGCTGGTAATTACCCGGCCAGTGGTGGAGGCGGGGGAGAGCCTTGGGTTCTTGCCCGGGGACCTGGCCCAGAAGATAAGCCCTTATCTGCGCCCTCTGTACGACGCCATGGAAAGCCTTCTCTCCTTCGAGGCTGTCACTAAGCTGGAGGAGGCTGGGGTTATAGAGGTGGCACCCCTGGCATATATGAGGGGCCGGAGCCTTTCCGACTGCTATATTATCCTTGACGAGGCGCAGAATACCACCCGGGAGCAGATGAAGATGTTCCTGACCCGTATAGGGGAGCGCTCAAAAGCTATTGTCACAGGAGATGTGACACAGATTGACCTGCCTAATAAATCGGCCTCCGGACTGGTTGAGGCCGCAAAGATACTAAGAGACATAGATGACATCGGTTTTTTGGAATTTTCTCCCGCTGACATCGTTAGAAACCGTCTGGTAAAGAAAATTATAGATGCCTATGAAAAAAATAAATGAACTTTTGCGGTACATAAAGAACCAGAAGCATAAGGTCGTTAAGCTGGCACTTTTACTTTCTCTAGTCCTGGACCTGCTTTTTATAGTTCTTTTAAGCCGCATGGAGACTTTCTCTGACAGGACCAACCAGCTTCAGGCTGGAATGGTGGCCGAGAAGGACATTGTGGCCAACAAGGATATCCAGTATATAGACAGCAATGCGATGTCCAAGCTCAAGTACGATACCGAGAAGAAGATCTTGCCTATCTTCAAGGTGGACTCAAGCATTACAGCAAATGTGACATCGGCTTTCGGAGAGTTTTCCACAACGCTTCAGAACTATTTTGCCGAGAATCTGGATTATGATGCTTTTTTCAACCTGAGCGAGAAGCTTAAGGCCGACGGCTACAACATAAGCCCCGACTTCCTTTACGGCATGGGAAAAAGCCCGGCCGCCAGCCAGATTCTGGAGATATGCCGTAAGGCCCTTGAGGATCTGATGACTGTTGGCCTTATGGACAACACTGCGGCCGGCTACGACAAGAACCAGACAGCCGAGGTGTGGAGATGGAGGGAGAACCTGCGGGAAAAGGAGGATATTGCCCTTACCGACCTGGTGACCAAGGATAAGATTCCAGACTTCATCAAGTCCAGATACAGCTCTTTCCTGCACAGAAACGACCTTCAGACTGTAGTTATCTTTGTACAGCAGTTTGCCAAGGAGAACCTTTTCTTCGACTATAACGAGACAAACAAGAAGAAGGAGACCCTGCTGGCCAACCTTGATCCTATCTACAAGACCCTGATGCAGGGGGATGTGATCGTAAAGAAGGGCTTTATTATCTCCGACTCTGACATGGAGAAGATAGAGGCCCTTAAACAGAGCTCTTCCACCCTGAACCTTACTGGAATAATCGGAACTGTGGTTTTCTTCATAATCCTGTTCCTGCTGGGGATGGAGGTGGTCCCTTATGCCATGAAAAGGAATGGAGCCCGCAAGGACAGCTACATGCTGTTCTTCCTGATCCTTATAGAGATTTTCTTCTTCCTCTTCCTGATTCTGGTAAAGACTCCGCCACTTTTCGACAACCTGATCGCAGCCCTTATCATGCCTTCTGCCATGTTCTCCATGCTGCTCTCCATTGTCTGCAGCCCGCTGGCAGGTATAACTTTTGCCTTTTTATCTTCCCTTGTGGTGTTCCTGTTCGACATGAACAGCGCCCTGGCTGCTATATTTGTGGTTCTTTCCGGCCTTTCGGGCTCTCTGATTGTCCGCAACTACAACAAGAGGATCCAGCTTATAAAATCAGGCTGCTACCTGGGAATAATCAATATGTTCCTTATCCTCACATTTGTCCTGGCATCGGGAAAATTCAATTCCCATTGGATCTGGATGGTTATAGGGGCCTTCTTCAACGGTATGGTCTGCAGCATCCTGTGTCTGGGAATTCTCCCTATAATTGAGCATGTTATGAATGTCCCGACCCAGTCCAGGCTGGCTGAGCTTTCCGACCTGAACACACCGATCCTGCAGAAGATGCTCCACATGGCTTCGGGAACCTTCAACCATTCTATCCAGGTGGGAAATTTGGCAGAAAATGCATGTATAGAGATCAAGGCCAACGGACTTCTGGCCAGAGTGGGGGGCTACTATCACGATATCGGAAAGATTGACCAGGCCGACTTCTTTATCGAGAACCAGGAGACCTACAACAGGCACGACAACCTGTCACCAAGCCTTTCGGTATCTATAATAAAATCCCATGTTAAGTATGGAGTAGAGAAGGCCAAGGAGCTGAACCTGCCTCCTGAGGTCATCGACATAATAGCACATCACCATGGAAACGGACTTATCTCCTATTTCTATGTTGAGGCCATGAAACTGGAGGACAAGGCACGGGTTACCCCAGAGGCCTATTCCTATTCCGACGGGCGCCCAAAGAGAAAGGAGGAGGCGGTGGTGCTTCTGGCCGACACTGTCGAGGCTGCTGTCCGTGCCATGAAGAACCCTACTTTGGAGGCAATCCAGGAACGGGTTGACGAGATTATAAAGAGCAAGATTGATTCTGGACAGATATCTGAGAGCGAGCTTACATTCAACGACCTCAAGATTGTCGAGAACTCATTCGTAAATACACTTAAGGGTATTCATCATACCAGGATCCAATATCCTAAGCAGGAAGAGGTAAATGAACTGTTTTCAAATTCAAAATGAGAGCACAGTCAGGATAAAGAAGAGTCCTGTCAAAGCTTTCCTGCTTAAGGTGCTTGAGATTCTGGGAAAGGATAAATGGGAGGTCTCTATCCTCCTGACCGGCGATGCCTTTATCCAGAAGCTGAACAAGGAGTACAGGGGCAAGGATGAGCCTACCGATGTCCTTTCCTTTGCCCAGGTTGACAGCAAGGAGGCTTTCCCAGAGAAAGGGGGAAGATTCTATGCCGGCGACATAGTGATCTCCATGGAGACACTGGCCAAGAACGCCGATTATTTCGGAATTAGCATGAACGAGGAGCTTAAACGGCTTTTAGTTCACGGAATATTACATCTCTGTGGTATGAACCACGAGAACAACAATCCTGACCAGCCTATGCTGGTTGAGCAGGAGAAAATTTTAAAACAATTTACTGGAGTGGTTTTGCTTTGAAACCTGGAAGTTTTTTTCACAATCTGTTTAAGACACGGAAAGAGGATCCTAGCGGTGTGGACCGGGATCTGAATGTAGAAGAGAAGGAGATGATCAAGGGGGTGGTGGACCTGGCGGAGAAAGATGCCAAGGATATCATGGTTCCCCGTACCGATGTGGTGTTCATCCCCTCCGATATCTCTAAGGAAGAGGTGCTTGATATAGTGGCCGAGTCGGGTTTCTCCCGGTTCCCGGTCTACGAGGAGACTATCGACAATGTCATAGGTATCCTTTATGTAAAGGATCTGCTCCGCTCTATCGTAAAGAAAGAGGAGTTTGACTTGGAGAGGGTGGTGCGCAAGCCTTATTTTATCCCCGATTCCAAGAAGATAAATGCTTTGTTCCACGATTTCCGGAAGAAGAGGGTCCATATTGCTGTTGCAGTTGATGAGTACGGCGGAGTAGCCGGCATTATCTGCCTTGAGGATATCCTTGAGGAGATAGTCGGCGAGATCCAGGACGAGTTTGACGAGGATGAGGTTGAGGATATTATCCAGGTTGGCCCTTCCACCTATCTATGTGACACACGTGTTAGCATAGATGACCTGAACGAGGAGCTCAAAATTAAGCTGCCCCACGAGGATTATGACACTTTAGGCGGCTTTGTTTTCGACCTTTTCGATAAAATTCCAGTAAAATTCGAGAAAAAAGAGTATAAGGGGATGACTTTCATCATCCAGGATGTAGAAGGAAACAAGATTAAATCTGTAAAAATTGAGTTGGACAAATGTTAAGACAAGTTGCTGCTTTTTCACCAGGACACCTCACCGGCTTATTCTATATGCAGGACACCAGCAGGGATCCGCTGATGGCAGGTTCCCTTGGTGCCGGATTCTCTATTCTTAAAGGCGTCACCACCATAATCGAGGTCAAGAAGAGCTTTGACGAATGCTCTGTTGTCTTGAACGGGAAGTTAAGCGATGCCCCTGTAAGCCATCTGGTCCGGGATCTTTTCTTCAAGGAGCTTGGAGAAAAGCCTATTCCGATTGATATAAAACATGTTATCGAGACACCCGAAGGGGCTGGCTTTGGGACCAGCGGTGGCGGTGCATTAAGCCTGGTGCTGGCTCTGAACCACCTGTACGGCGAGCCTTTCAACACTATCAAGGCGGCCCAGATTGCCCATGTGGCAGAGGTGCGCTGCAAGACAGGGCTTGGTACAGTCATGGGGGAGAGCTTTGGCGGTTTCAGAATCCTTACCAAGGCAGGTGCCCCTGGAATCGGAACCACTATCTCCATCCCTTACGAAAAAGACCTGTATGCCCTGTGCGTTATGTTTGGGCCTCTTTCCACCAAGTCGGCGCTCTCTGACCCCGATATCCGGGCCCGGATCATGAAGGCGGGGGAGAAGTACCACAGTCTGCTTTGCAAGACCCCTGATATTCCTTCGTTCCTTAAGTATTCAAGGATGTTTGCCGAGGAGACTGCCCTCTATTCCGACAAGGTGCGCTCTGCCCTTGATACATTTACCGCAGCTGGAATAAATGCCAGCATGCCTATGTTCGGCGAGGGTATCTTCTCTATTCTGCATAAGCAGGAGCTGCCTGAGGTTATCGAGGTGGCACAGAAGTTCTGCGCCGGATATCCCGAGGGCTCTGTTAATGTTATGGTTTCAAGCATCGCAAAACGCGGTGCCGGAATTGTAAGCGAGGACTAAGGGGGAAAGCATGGCATACGGAATCCATCCTTCTTTTGATATAATCGGCACTGCCGGAAACGAACTGGCTGGAAAGCGCATTGTACTGTGCATCACCGGCAGCGTGGCCTGCGTAAGGTCAAGCGAGATCGCACGTCTTTTAATGCGGCATGGGGCTGCTGTTTATCCTGTTTTGACCGAAAGCGCATGTAAGCTTATAGGGCCAGACCTTATAGAGTGGGCCTGCGGCTACAAGCCTATAACCACACTGACCGGGGCAGTTGAGCATGTGGCTCTGGCCGGCAATGTGGCAGATAAGGCAGACCTTATACTGGTGTGCCCATCCACAGCAAACACTATTGGAAAAATTGCCGGAGGTATCGACGACACTCCAGTGACAACAGTGGTGACTACAGCCCTTGGGGAGAGAATCCCTGTTGTAATTGTACCAGCTATGCACGAGCCTATGTACAGGCATCCTTTTGTGCTGGAGAACATCCAGAAGCTTACCAAGGCTGGAATAACTGTGATGATGCCCAGAATCGAGGAAGGAAAGGCCAAGATTCCCGAGAATGCAGATATCTACCAGACAGTCTGCTCTGTTCTGGCCGGTAAATCGCTGCTTAAAGGGAAGAAGATACTTATAACTGCCGGCCGCACAGTGGAATATATAGACCCGGTGCGGGTTATAACCAACAACAGCTCCGGCAAGATGGGATTTGCCCTGGCACAGGCTGCTTCCGATATGGGGGCAGAGGTCACTGTTGTCTATGGAAAAGGCTCTGTGGAACCCGATTCCCGCTTCAATGTAATCCGTGTGAACACTGCCGATGATATGAAGAAAGCGGTGGAGAAGGAGCTTAAAACTGGCACCTACCAGATGATGTTCGCATCCTCTGCGGTGGGGGACTGGAAGCCCGTGGAGATGAGCAGAGAAAAGATTTCTACCCGCGGTACCAAGAAGCTGGTGCTGGAGCTTGTTCCTACAGTCAAGATTATAGATGGCATAAAGAAGAAATTCCCCAAGGTGTTCCTGGTAGCATTCCGCGCACTCCACGACCTGCCCGAGCAGGAACTGCTGTCCGATGGCAAACGGAGGATGAAGATTGCCGATGCCGACATGATTGCAGTAAACGATGTATCCAAGCCTGGACAGGGGTTCGAGAGCGACACCAACGAGATGTTTGCTGTCACCAAGGAGGGCAAGGTGACCAAACTGGGCTTTGCCTCCAAATATGAGATTTCGAGAAAACTGCTTACTATAGCAGAGGAGAGAATATGCAGGCACAGATAATTAATGGACTTGAGATCCGCAGGGCTATCCTTGAGGAGATAAAGGCAGAGACTGCAGAATATAAAGAGAAACTGGGGAAGGTTCCTGGCCTGGTCACCATACTGGTGGGGGAGAATCCTGCCTCTGTATCCTATGTGACACTTAAGGTCAAGACTGCTCTGGAGATGGGCTTTAAGGAGGTTCAGGTGAACCTGCCTGCCGATTGTTCCGAGCAGGAGCTGCTGGATACAGTTGAGAAATACAACAGGGATGACTCTATCCATGGCATCCTGGTACAGCTGCCGCTCCCTAAGCATATAGACGAGAACAAGGTTATCTACGCCATAGACCCGGACAAGGATGTGGATGGTTTCCACCCAGTGAATATCGGCCGGCTCCTTTTAGGAGGAAAGCATACTAAATATCCTCCATGCACACCGGCAGGCATTGTGGAGATGCTCTCCCGCACCGGTGTGGGCACCGAAGGGAAGGAGGTGGTCATAGTAGGCCGCTCCAACCTTGTGGGCAAACCGCTTGCCAACATGCTGTGTGCCAAGGGAAAGAATGCCAACGCAACTGTGACTATCTGCCACACCGGAACCAAGGATCTTGCATCCCATTGCAAGAGAGCCGACATACTGGTGGCCGCAGCCGGCTGTCCCGGTCTTATAAAGCCCGAATGGGTAAAGCCAGGTGCCTGTGTAATCGACGTGGGAGTTAACCGTGTGGGTGAGAAGATAAGCGAGAAGACAGGAAAGAAGGTGGCAATCCTCAAGGGAGACACCGACTTTGATGCTCTCCTTGATATCGCCGGCTACATAACCCCGGTTCCAGGCGGAGTTGGCCCTATGACCATAGCTATGCTTATGAAGAATACACTTAACGCATTTAAATATACATTGGAGAAATAAAAATGGAATCAAAAGAAATCAGCGCAACCTACGAAGCTGCCCTTGAAAGAAGTAAAAAAATTGAGGCTGATATCCAGCTCCACCCGGAGCGATATAAAGTTCTTACCGGCGACCGCCCCACAGGACGGCTCCACATAGGCCACTACTTCGGCTCGCTCCAGAACCGTGTGCGGCTTCAGAACATGGGAGTGCCGACCTGCATCCTTATCGCAGACTACCAGGTTCTTACCGATCATGAGGCATTTTCCGAGATCTCTCAGAACACTAAGCAGCTTGTCATCGACTACCTGGCTGCTGGAATCAAACCCAGCGACAAGGTTATAATCTATCCTCACAGCTATATTCCGGAGGCAAACCAGCTTATGCTGCCGTTCCTGACCCTGGTATCCAGCTCGGAGCTTGAGCGTAACCCGACTGTAAAAGAGGAGATCTCCAAGTCGGAGCTTTCCACAGTAAATGCCGGAATGCTCACATATCCTATTCACCAGGCCTGCGATATCCTTTACTGCAAAGGTACTGTAGTACCTGTAGGAAAGGACCAGCTGCCCCATATCGAGCTTACCCAGAAGATAGCCCGCAGGTTCAACAAGAAGTTCTGCAAGAATGCAGAGCCTATCTTCCCAGAGCCAAGCGCACTCTTAAGCAAGACACCGAGCATCCTTGGCCTGGACGGCAGCCAGAAGATGAGCAAGAGCCGTGGCAATGCCATCATGCTATGTGCTACCGAGGACGAGACTGCATCCCTTATCAAGAAGGCAAAGACCGATACTGAACGCCATATAACCTACGATCCGATTAACAGACCGGAGGTTGCAAACCTTCTTATGCTCATCTCTCTTTGTACCGACGAGGATCCTGCCGCAATTGCAGAGCGGATCGGGGACGGCGGTGGCGGACTCCTTAAAAAGACCCTTACCGAGGCACTTAACGAGAAGCTCAGGCCTCTGAGGGCAGAGCGGGTACGCCTTGAGGCTTCTCCAGACTATATCCGCAGCGTCCTTCTGGACGGTGTTAAGCGGGCACGTGAGATGGCTGTTGCCACACTGGACGAGGTCCGCCGGGCTATGAATATGGAGATATGAGAGCCAGAAAAGCATTTTTTCTCATATTATTTTATCTCATTTCTTTTTACATCTATGCCGAGGAAGAGAAGAAGCACTATGTGATTCCGGCGGTCGAGATGCTGGTGGAGAGCTCTCTTCTTTTATGCTTCAACCGGTTTGTCACCCCCTGGAAGAACTATGGCCATGTTGACTGGTCAGATATAGAGCACAACCTCTCCAGTGCATGGGTCTGGGATCAGGACGAGTTCGATATAAACCAGATATGCCACCCATACCAGGGTGCTTCATACTTTACCACAGCCCGCTCGGCAGGGCTTAACTTCTGGGAATCGGCCGCCTACGCCACCGCCTTTGGAAACATACCCTGGGAACTTTTCTGCGAGTGCGAGACCCCGGCTGTTAACGACTTTATTGTCACAGCAGTTGGCGGTGCCACCTTGGGCGAGATGTTCCACCGTTTCTTTGCCGACAGCTGGCACACCAATTTCCGCTGGATGTCCTACCTGATAGCCCCATTTGAAGGGATTAACTACCATATCTTCAAGTGGGAACCCGGTGTCATGGAGGATAGAACCGAGGAGCTGGACACTTACTTCTTCGCAGGGGCATTTATAAAAAGCTCACGCTTTGACAAGATGCAGGAGGATCTGACCGATTTCTACCATTTCATGTTTGGTACCGGTGTTAATGCAGTCTATGGAAAACCCTATGGCCACGACACCAAGGCTCCGTTCGACAGCTTCGAGTTCCATCTGCAGGGGTGTATATCGACCGAAAACTACATGGTCACACTGTTCTCCGACGGCTACCTGTGGTCAAAGAAGGTGCACACCACCCTTAACTCGGCCTCTACTGTGGGAATAAGCCTCCACTATGACTTTGTTTATTCCGACGATATAAACTATTCGGACAACAGCCTTGGTTTTTCCTTTAAAAGCAGATTTTTCCTGCCGCGTGACGTCCTGTTCGACTTTAAAATCCACCTTAGTTGGCTTATGCTTGGTGGCACCGAATATTATAAATTTATGAACGGCGATATCCCAAGTCCGGCATCGGGAGAGGAGCGGAGAACCTACGACCTGTGCACCGGCGAGAATATAAAGCTGGCTATGCGGTTAATCCACGAAGGCTTCGGCATCCTGTCATTTTTCGGAATGTTCAGCGGTATGCATACTATAGATGATGCTATCCCTGATGATGGCTCTGACGGATTCACTTCTGTAGTGATGATGGGTCTGTCATACGAGCATAAGGTGCTGCGTAACCTTTCGGCCGGAATATCATATCAGTCATATTATAAGAAGGGATTCTATCAGCATGCTGATGATCACTTCGATACAAACCATTTTATATCATTTTTCTGTAAACTTAAGGTTAGGTAATTATGAAAAAATTGAAACCAATATCTTATTCGTTTCTTAAAGGGCTTCTTATCTGTGTGCTTATAACATTTGCAGCATCCACGTTCTTCTCGTGGAAGATCCAGAACTACCTGTGCAACACCGATACAAAGAAACTTATAACGGTGAACATAAAGGATGTTCAGCAGGATATAAATGATGCTTCTGATGAAAATATGCTTGTTCTTGCCCGGGAAATTGCTGCCATATTTGATAAGACTGATGTGATAGATAATGATCTTCTGCGCTCTATCTATAAGGATTACAGTATTGCGGAAATCAATATCATAGGATCGGACAACAAGATAACACACAGCACAAACAGCCGTTTCATAGGGTATGATATGGGCAGTGGAAAGCAGTCGGGAGAATTCGCTATTCTCCTTAAGGGACAGAAGGAGCTGGTCCAGGATTATCAGCCGATATCCTACGATGCTTCAATCTCCAGAAAATATGCAGGTATTGCCCTTAAAAGAGGGGGCTACATGCAGATCGGCTATGCTGCAGAGCATTTCCAGAGAGATATAGACCAGCAGATTGTGGGAATAACCAAGAACCGCCATATCGGAGAAGAGGGAAGCCTTATAGTTGCAGATAAATATGGCCTTATAGTCTCGGACCGGAACAACAATTTTGGAAAGCCTCTCGATTCCACCGGCTTCAAGATTGACTGGCATGTTGTTCCCTCTGAGACAATATTCAAACAGAATGTATTTGGCAAACCAAGCTTCTGCATGTATGTCCTGTCCGAAGGTTATTACATAATAGGAGTAATCCCTGTGAAAGAGGCTATGCGCACCAGCAGGGCCGGTCTTATCCTTACTGTGATATTGAGCACAATTATGTTCGGCATCCTGTTCACAGCCCTCTATATCCTGGTGAAGAACCTGGTTGTAAGAAAAATCCAGAAAGTCAACGGTGCCCTGGCTCAGATTACAGGAGGAAACCTTGACGAAGTGGTGAATGTGCGGTCCAACAGTGAATTCGATGCCCTGTCCAATGATATAAATATGACGGTTGAAACCTTAAAGCGTTACATTGCAGAGGCTGCCGCCCGGATAGACAAGGAGCTCGACTTTGCACGCATTATTCAGATGTCTGTGCTGCCAAGCGTCTTCCCGCCGTTCCCTGAGCACAAGGAGCTTGATATATTTGCATCCATGAATGCGGCAAAGGAGGTTGGAGGCGACTTCTATGACTTCTACCTGGTGGATGACAGCAAGCTGGCCTTCATAATAGCTGATGTTTCTGGAAAAGGAATTCCTGCCGCCATGTTCATGATGACAAGTAAAACCCTTATAAAGAGCCTTGCCACCGAGGGGCACAGCATCTCCACTGTAATAAGTGCGGCCAACACCAAGCTGTGCGAGAATAACGAGGCCAACATGTTCATAACCGCATTCATGGGCTGCCTGGACCTTAAGACCGGAAAGCTTGAATATGTGAGCGCAGGACATAACCCGCCTCTGGTTAAGCATGGGGACGGAAGCTTCCAGTACCTGCCTAAGAGCAAGACCATAGTCCTGGCAGCCATGGAGGGTTATCCATACCGAGCCGAGGAGATGCAGCTTGAGAGAGGTGATATGATCTACCTTTATACAGACGGTGTTACAGAGGCCACAGACAGCAATAATGAGCTTTATGGAGAACCGCGCCTCGAGGATGCATTGAACTCCCAGGAGTGGGGCTCGATGAAAGAGCTTTGTATCGGTATAAAGAAGGATGTCGATTCCTTTGTGGGAGATGCCCCTCAGTTTGACGATATAACAATGCTTGCCATCAGATGGCAGCCGAAATGACATCCTGGATGTCGCTGCATCCGGTAAGTATCATTATAAGGCGGTCCATGCCCAGGGCAGTGCCCGAACACTTGGGGAAACCCTTGAAAATATCAGGGTAGGCAGGGTCTACATCGACCCGAACCTGGGCAAGGGCATTCTTGGCAGCTGTTTCTGTTCTATAGTATTCATTTACAGCTGCCACATCTGTCTCCTCGGAATAGCAGTTTGCAACCTCTATGCCGTCGATATACATTTCCCACCGCTCATAGTATGGGCTCTCTTTCTTTTTCTTGGCAGTGCAGGGAATCTGGACTGGGTAATCGGTAAGCACAGTGATTCCCTTACCGCAGAACTCCGGTTCGGTCTTGGATACGAAAAGAAGATTGAACAGCTCTTCCCATGTTGTGCAGCTGTCTGTTATATCGTGACCAGCCTTGATGACAGCCTCTTTAAGGGAAGAAAAGTCGGGACATTTCTCTATATCAATACCTGTAGTTTTTAAAAATGCACTTTGAACAGTCATGACTTTTATTGGTATTTCAGCATATTTTGACTGGAATTTTAAAAACAGACTTTTAAAAAGTTCTTTGGTCAGTTCCAGGGAATCCATATAGTCAGCTTTGTCTGCATAGTACTCCAGCATGGTGAACTCAGGGGAGTGCTGCCTGCCCGACTGCTCGTTGTTCCTGAAGCATTTGCATATCTGGAATATACTGCCGCTACCTTCAGCTATCAGCTTTTTCATCCAAAGCTCGGGGGACGGCAGCAGGTACAGGCTCCGGCTCTTTTTATAAAGTGATATCTGCTCTGTCCTGAAGATCTCTATGTGGGCCTCGGGAATTACATGAGGAGCCAGGATAGGGGTCTCCACCTGGAGGAATCCTTTTTCAAGGAAAAACTGTCGCACCGCCTCGGTTATTTCTGATCTTTTCTTCAATATGGAAAACTTTTCCGCACTGGTCATACTTTATTATACAAAATTTTCAACACCTATGCTATAATGTAAATATGGCAGAGACAAAAAAGGGAAAACTTAAGAAAAAGATTCTTGTTGTCGAGGATGATGAGGATATCAGGAACCTGGTTCTATTCAATCTGGAGATGACCGGGGAATACGAGCTTCTTTCTTCCGACAATGGCGAAGATGCCCTGGTTTTGGCGCAGAAACATATTCCTGCCCTGGTTATCCTTGATGTCATGCTTCCCGGCATAGATGGCTTTGAGGTCTGCCGTCAGCTCAAGGCCAGCAGCACCACCCGCAAGATTCCTGTTGTCATGCTTACTGCCCGTTCCGACGACAACGATGTGGTCAAAGGGTTTGAGCTTGGGGTGGAGGATTACCTCAGAAAGCCTTTCAGCAGCATGAAGATCCTGCTGGCCAGGGTAAGCAACATACTGCAGCGGCACGAGACCGATGCTCCTAAGATAACACTTGGGGAACTGGAGCTTAATCCCCTCAATTATACTGTCACAGCAGAGGGGGAGGCTGTGGATCTTTCCTATTCCGAGTTCAAGATACTGCAGCTTCTTATGGAGAACCCCGGCGTAGCATATACAAGGGAAGCTATTATGACCGTGATTAAAGCTGGAAAGGGGAACCCCGACACCGAGGATGCCGCAAAAAAGAAGGCCAAGGCACTCCGTTCCATAGATGTACAGGTCCTTTCTTTGCGTAAAAAGCTGGGTAAATGCGGCAGATATATCCAGACAGTACGCAGCGCCGGTTATATGATTAACGTAGAGCCATGAAGAAATACAGATCCTTCTTTGTAAAGATTTTCTCGATACAGATGATAGCCCTGTTTCTGGTTATTCTATTATCTGTGCTCCTTTCTTTGAGCGCCATATCCGAGATAATCTATGACAAGACCGAGAAGGAGCTGGAGGATATGTGCCGTATCATCAACAACCTGCTGCCCGACACCGGTATAGTCACCCTTAACGATATAGAGGCCATGAGCCTTTATGCCACAGCAGGAACCAGCGTCCGCCTTACAATTATCCAGTATTCCGGATCTGTCCTTGCCGATTCCCAGAGCAACTACCGCAATATGAAGAACCACTTCGACAGGCCCGAGGTGATGGAGGCATTCCTTAAGGATGTGGGGCACAGCGTGCGCCTAAGTGAGACATTGGGGATAGAGATGGTCTACGTGGCCATAGCAGTTCCTGCCAAGAGCTTTATAGTGCGCACCTCCATGCCTGTCACAGATGTCTACAAGTTCTTCAGCATAATGCGGAGAAGGCTTTTCCCATATTCTATCCTTATCTTCTGTGTCTCGCTCATATTCACATTCCTCTTTACAAGCAGCATAAACTCAACACTCAAGCTTATGAGGGGCGTGACCAAGAAATATGCTTCTGGCGACTTTTCTGCCAAACTGCCGCCACGGAGCGACGACCTTGGGGAGCTTACCGATGCCATCAACTCCATGGGAAGCCAGCTTGGAAAGCGGATTGACACCATTACTGCCCAGAGGGACGAGATCCAGGCCATAGTAAGCGGTATGATAAACCCTGTCATCCTTATAGATGATAAGATGAACCTTCTGGAGATGAACCCTGCCGCTATCCATCTTACCGGTACATCCGACACCTTCAAGGGAGAACCGATGGAGAGCCTGATAAAGAACCAGGATCTGGTGAATATAGCCAGCACCTGCCTTTCAAAGCAGGATACCCAGGAGGCTGCCATCTGCCTGGACACCGACAAGGGTATCTATTACTTCATCTATGCCTCCTACATAAACGGCACAGTCCTTATGGTTATGAACGATATTTCTGGTATGAAGCAGATGGATGAGATGCGCAAAGAGTTCTCCATGAATGTTTCTCACGAGCTCAAGACCCCTGTTACATCAATCATGGGCTATGTGGACACGCTCCTCAGCATCTACCAGGAGCATCCCGAGAACATAGGGAAATTCCTGGAGATAATAAAGAAGCAGTCGGAGCGCCTTGCAGGTATTATAGAGGATCTTCTTACTCTGTCCCGTACCGAAAGCTCCTACATAAGGCTTGAGAAGGAGAGAATTCCGGCCCGTGATCTTATAGAGCTGTGCATTGCAGAGCATGCTGAGCAGGCAGCCCAGAAGCATACCGAGATTAAAATTGATGTTCCTGATGATATAAAGCTTTTAGCCCATCCTGTGCTGGCCCAGCAGGCAATAGGAAACCTTCTGGACAATGCAGTCAAGTATTCGGGCGATAACGCTTTAGTGACAATCCGTGCCCTACAGAATGGGGAGTACACCGAGATTTCGGTGGAGGACAACGGCCCTGGAATAGATGAGGAAAACTTAGGCCATATCTTCGAGAAGTTCTACCGGGTGAATAAAGAGGTCAGCCGCAGCCTGGGCGGTACAGGCCTTGGCCTTTCCATAGTGAAGCAGGTTGCAATAACCCACGGCGGAAAAGTCGCTGTAAAAAGTACTGTTGGCAAAGGGACTATATTTACTATATACTTCCCAGTATGAAAAAACTTTTTATATTTTTATTCTCTGTTTTTATTTCCATATTCACTATATATGCTGATATCGCTCCCGACGCCATTCTGCAGCCCGACAGCGCCATAACTATAGGCAAGCTTCCCAACGGCCTTAAATACTATATCAGGCCGAATGGGTATCCCGAGAACCAGGTCTACCTGCGCCTTGTGGTCAAGTCCGGCTCGGTCATGGAGGATGACGACCAGCAGGGGCTGGCCCATTTCTTTGAGCATATGGCCTTCAATGGAACTGAAAAGTACCCCGAGAATCAGGTTATAAGCTTCCTCGAGAAGAATGGAATCCAGTTCGGCCCCGACATAAACGCCTATACAAGCTTTGACCGCACCGTATTTATGCTAAATATCCCGGCCGACAATAACGAGCTGCTGGATCAGTCTGTGGAGATCCTTTCCCAGTGGGCTGCCTATGCCAAGCTGGAACAGAATGAGATCGATGACGAGCGTGGAGTGGTTATAGAGGAGTGGAGACGTGGCCAGGGTGCAGAGGAGAGGCTTGGAAACTTTGTGCTGGACAAGCTTCTTGCCGGTTCCCGCTTTGCAGATCGAAACCCAATAGGAAAGGTGGAGGTTCTTGAGACCTTTACCAGGGAGCAGCTGGTCAGATACTACAAGGAATGGTATACCCCCGACCGGATGGCTGTCATGGTCATAGGCAGCATAGATTCCGAGAGGGTAAAAAGCCTTATAGAAAAATATTTTGCACCCCTTGGGAACAACCCGGACCAGCGCACCATAGATATGACAATCCCTATAAATTCCGGGACTGTTACCGGGGTCAAGACTGACCCTGAAGCTACCGAGAACGAGTTTGACATGTATATAAAAGTGCCTTTCCATCAGGCACAGACTGCAGGTGAGTACAGGGACAACATAGTCCGCACCCTTTTCTGCAACATGCTGTCTGACCGGTACGACCAGCTTAGGCGCGGCCAGAACCCTCCATTCATGTCTGCAAAGGCAGGCTATTCCAACCTTTTCTCCTCTGCCGGGTACTTTAACCTTAGTGTCAGCCTTAAAGATGGCGGAGTCAAGGAGGGGATAGAGCGCTCCTGTGCCGAGATAGGGCGGGTTGCCCGGCACGGGTTTACCGAGGCCGAGCTTGAGCGTTCCAAGGCCGAGCTGTTCTCCTTTGTGGAATCCCTTTACAACGAACAGGATAAAAGCCATTCCTCCACACTTGTAAACGAATATACCCGCAATTTTATGGAAGACGAGACTATTCCTGGCATATCGGTTGAATATGAGATCTACTGCAAGTATCTGCCCCAGATTACGCTGGAGGAGGTCAACAGCTTTGTCCAGTATTTCCTTAAGAAAGATGGCAGAGTCCTGGTTGCTGTAGGAAATCCTAAAGACTTCGGAGAGCTTTCCGAGGCCCAGCTTCAGACCATGGTGGATACTGCTTTGTCCTCCAAACAGGAGCCATATAAGGATTTATCCCTTAAAGAGAGCCTTATAAACGAAATGCCGGCACCTGGAAAGATCAAGTCGGCCAAGACCGACAGAAAGACTGGGCTTACTACAGTAAAGCTTTCAAACGGTGCCAAGATGCTCCTTTATCCCACAACATTTAAGAACGACCAGATTCTTATATCTGCCATAAGCGAAGGGGGCAGCTCCCTGGTTTCAGACTCCCAGTGGGCTTCGGCTGCTGTAGCCTGTGCTGTGGTGCACAACAGCGGTCTTGGCTCTTTCTCCAAGGTGGAGCTGGACCAGATGCTAAAAGGGAAGAATGTGGCTGTAACCCCCTTTATAGAGACTTATTCCGAAGGCTTTACAGGAAGCTCAACCAAGAAAGACATAGAGACAGCTTTCCAGCTTATCCACCTCTATTTCACAGCTCCACGCTTTGACCAGGCCGCTTATGACTCATACATGACCAGGCTTGAGACTGCTGTCAAGAACCAGGAGGCATCTCCCGATACAGCATTTGTCAAAGCTCTTAAAGATATTATAACCCAGCACCATCCGCGGGGCCGTATGATGGATATGGATGTCTACAGGGAGATCACATTCCAGGGTACCCAGGATGTCTACAGGGCACGGTTTGCAGACCCTGGCGACTTTACCTTTATTTTGGTTGGAAACATAGATATAGAGGCCGCCAAGAAGCTGGGCGAGACCTATATTGCTTCTATTCCGTCAAAAGGGATAAAAGAAAGATGGAAGGATGTTGGACTCAGGCTGCCGTCCGGCGGAGAGACTGCATCTGTCTACAAAGGTGCCGATTTCCGCAGCCAGGTTATTACCATAATGAAAGGAAAGTTCCGTTATAATGCCAAGGAGAACCTCTGCATCGATGCTCTTTCCTATTTCCTGGATCTGCGTCTTATGGAGGTTATAAGGGAAAAACTGGGTGGAACTTATACAATAAGCGCATATCCGTCCACCACATCAATGCCGTTGCAGCAGTATATGCTGAATATAATCTACAGCTGCTCACCGCTCAGGGTAGAGGAGCTTATGAATGCTGTCCTGGCAGAGATCAATAATCTAAAGGAGGAGATTCCTCAGGATTACCTGGATAAATATAAGGCCACCAGGCTTACAGAGTTCAATAAGGAGATCAAGGAGAACTCCTGGTATCTTTCCCAGCTTACCGACTGTGCATTCTATAATCAACGTTTTACCGGTAAATCGAACTTTGAGGCAAACCTGAACAAGCTTACAGTAAAGACCCTCAAGAAGAAAGCGGCCAAGTACCTTGATACTGAAAATACTGTCAATGTGATTCTTTATCCGGAGCAGTAAAATAGGGGAAAATCTTCTTATTGCGAAATATTTTAATATATTTTATAATATAGTGTTATGAATCTTGAAGTTTTTATCCTTGGCTGTGGTGGCATGATGCCACTTCCAAGGCGTCATCTTACATCTGTCCTTCTGCGCCGGGAAGGGGATCTCTTCCTTTTTGACTGCGGAGAGGCGACTCAGATTTCATTGAAAAAGCTCAACCTCAGGTGGAAGAATATCTCCACTATCTTTATATCACATACCCATGCAGACCATGTGACAGGGCTGCCAGGAATCCTTATGCTGTCGTCCCAGGTGGACCGCACCGAGCCTCTTTATATAATAGGTCCTCCTAAAATAAAGGAATTTGTGGAGACCAGCATAAAAGTACTGGATATGTATATAAACTATGATATTATAGTCAAGGAGATAACTGAACCCGGGGTTGTGATGCAGGGCGACAGTTTTACGGTGGAGGCTTTCCCCCTTGAGCATACAAAGCCCTGTTACGGCTACAAGCTTACCGAGAACCCAAGGCCTGGCATTTTCCACCCGGATAAGGCCAAGGAGCTTGGAATTCCTATGGGGCCTATGTGGTCGGACCTGCAGAATGGCAAGGTTATAACCATGGGGGACGGCAGGAGCGTGACCCCTGATATGGTGCTTGGAGAGCCCCGCAAAGGGAGAAAGTTCTCCT
>JAGCGL010000092.1 GCA_017649605.1 Spirochaetia bacterium | reverse complement strand
TTCGCATAGAGGATGCCGATTCCCTTGGGGGCGTAGATCTTATGGCCCGACATGCTCATGTAGTCGATTCCCATCGCTTTGACATGAATAGGAATCTTGCCGATTGACAGAACTGCGTAGGTGGGGAAGAGGACTCCCTTCTCATGGCAGATCTGGGCACTGCGCTTTATATCCTGCAGAGTGCCAATCTCGTTGTTGGCTGCCATGACCGAGACCATGGCTATCTTGTCGGTGATCAGGTCGTAGAGCTCCTCAGGGTCTACCAGGCCGGTGGAATCGACCTTCATGAACTTGGTGTTTATGCCGCTTTCCTTAAGGAACTTCACTGTCTCAAGGATGGCGGGGTGTTCGATAGGGGTGGTGATAATCTCGTTCTTGTCGCACCTGGTGCAGCACCCCTTGGATGAGCAGGATGCGTTCTGGCAGCTTACATATTTAAGCACTGTGTTGTCAGACTCAGAGCCGCCTGCAGTAAAGATAATCTCGCTGGGATCAGCGTTTATAAGATGGGCAATCTGGTTCCTTGCTTTCTCTATGAGCATTCCTGCCTCGCGGCCGTAGCCATGCATGCTGGAACCGTTTCCAAATATATCCAGAGACTCTATCATAACCTTTTTTACTTCGGGATGGATAGGAGTGGTGGCATTATAATCCATATAGACATTTCTGTGGTTCATAGGAACTCCTCTTATTAAATATATACAAAATTCAGATGAATATTCAAGGTAAAATATAAAAACTATACATTAACTTATTTTTTTGATAGAGTGAGAGTATGAAAAGATGTTTTTATGTTGTCCTGCTTGTCACTCTGATTATTCTTGCAGGATGCGCCACAGGAAAAGGGGATGCCTATTCAATGTCCCTGTACAGGGCTGTAGCCCCTGAAGAAGGAGTCACATATGTGGTAGGGCACCGGAATCCTGACAGCGACACAGTATGCACTGCAATTGCCTATGCCAAACTCCGTACTGCACTCGGATTCAATACAGTTGCGGTAATCCCGGGAAAAATGAATAAAGAGACCCAGTATGTCCTTGATTATTTCAAGGTGGAGACCCCGGAGCTCCTTGAGGATGCTGCAGGTAAGAACATAATCTTGGTGGATCATGCCGATTATCAGCAGGCTGTCCCCAATATGGACAAGGCCAATATCATTGAGGTGATGGACCATCATCAGCCTGCAGGGCTTTCATTCGAGAACAACCTTGTTTACCGCAGCGCTCCGATCGGCGCTACTGCCACTATGGTGTATAACGAATACAAAGTGAACCATGTGCGGATTGACAAGAAGACAGCCGGTATACTTGCAGCAGCCATAATGTCCGACACAAACAATCTTAAAAAAGAGCGGACTACCGAGGCAGACCGTATATACCTGGCAGAGCTGTGCAAGAAGGCTGGAATACAGAAGCCTAAGAAGTTCTATAAGGCAATGAAGTCTGAAGGTCGTTCCTTTGAGGGACTTACAGATGAAGAAATCATGCTAACCAACTATAAGGAATTCGAGTTCAGCGGCCACATAGTTGGAATTGCAAGTGTAGACAACCCAGACGACGATGCTTTATGGGAATTTGTTGACCGCATGGATAAGGCTATGGCAGCTTATGCCCAGAAGACAGATGCAGAGCATATATTCATGAAGCTTGATGCTGATGGCGATGTGGGACAGGAGGACTTTACTGTATTCCTGTACTGCGGCAAAGGTG
>JAGCGL010000091.1 GCA_017649605.1 Spirochaetia bacterium | reverse complement strand
GATCGGGCTGCAGTGCTTGGTCATGTTGAAGACACTCTTTAAGTTGATGTTGATGACTGCATCCCAGTTCTCCTCGCTCATGGAGAAGATAAGGCTGTCCCTGGTGATTCCGGCGTTGTTGACAAGGATATCGATGGTGCCGAAATCCTTCACAATCTGGGCAACTGTAGCCTTTACTGCTGCGAAGTCTGATACATCGCACTTATATGGCCGTGCATTTACTCCGAAAACCTTGAGCATGTCGCAGGAAGCCTGAGTATTCTCAATATTTCCCACATCAATAAGAGCGATATCTGCATGGTTTTCTGCCATCTTCTGGGCTACTGTGAAGCCGATTCCTCTGGATCCGCCTGTAATGACGGCAACTTTTCCTTTAAGCATTTTTAATCTCCTCAGCCACTCGGGCTGCATCCTGACTGTTTTCAACATTGAATATGCGGACAGAGCTGTTTATCTTCGCCACAAAGCCGGAGAGGGTGTGTCCCGGACCGCACTCTATGAAGGTATCTACCCCGTCTGCAATCATGTTCTCAATCAGGTTCTGCCACCTGACAGGGCTTTTTATCTGATTGACCAGAAGCTCCTGCACTGGTAAATTGTTATATTTTTTTGAAGTGTAGTTTGAATAAATATCAATTTTACTGATTTTAAAATTGTAATTTGATAATTCTTTAGCAAAATCTTCGGCAGCTTTTGCCATGAATGGAGAATGGAACCCTCCGCTCACAGGGAGCTGCAGGTATCTTCCGCCGGATGCCTTCACATCGCCCTTGAAGATATCCATCTCCTCGGGAGCGCCGGATACAACCAGCTGTCCTGGACAGTTGTAGTTGACCGGATAGATGTGCTCATACTTGGCGGCCAGCTCCTCCACCTTATCGTTGGGCAGTTTCAGGACAGCGGCCATGATGCTCTTGACATCCCTGCCCGCACCGTTCATAAGCTCTGCCCTTCGGCACACCAGCTCAAAGCCCTCCTCTTCAGAAAGAAGGCCGGCATAGGTGATGGCTGCTATCTCCCCCAGGGAGAAGCCTGCGACAGCGTCACAGGCCAGCCCATGCTCCTTAAGGGCATGGGCAGCAGCCAGATCCACGCAGAATATGCATGGCTGTGTGTTCACAGTCTGGGAAAGCTCCTCCTGTGTGCCTGTAAAGCACTGGGCCGCTGTTCCTGGCCGCACTGTGTCTGCCATGTCGAATATTGCTTTAGCAGAAGCGCTTGAGTCATAGAGATCCTTCCCCATTCCAGAGTACTGTGCTCCCTGACCGGCAAACAAGAATGCTATTTTACCCATTTTGTCCCTTTAAGAAGCGCTTCGGCCTGGGAAACCAGCTCGTCGATGATCTCCTTGGCGCTCTGCTCCCTGTTGACCATTCCGGCGATCTGCCCTGCGATGAAGCATCCCTTGGCATCGTCGCCATCGACAGCGGCTGCCCTGAGCGCTCCGATACCTGCGCTCTCAAGCTCTTCGTTCGAGATGGAAGGATCGTTCTCCTTCATGAAGAAATTCCTTGAGAAGCTGGTCTTGAGGCTCCGCACCGGATGTCCAAGCTTGCGGCCTGTGACAATAGTATCTATATCGCTGGCCTTGAGCACCTTGGCCTTGTAGTTGGGGTGCACACCGCACTCGTTGGCAACCAGGAACCGGGTTCCCATCTGGACACCCTTGGCACCTAGCATGAATGCTGCTGCAATTCCACGGCCGTCGCCGATACCGCCTGCTGCGATCACAGGAATGGAAAGTGCGTCTGCAACCTGTGGAACCAGAGCCATGGTGTTGAGCTCGCCTATATGGCCGCCAGACTCACCCCCCTCTGCCACAACTGCCACAGCACCCAGCTTCTCCATCCGCTTTGCAAGCATCACAGAAGGGATGACAGGGATAACCTTTATTCCCGACTCCTGCCACATAGGCATGAACTTGGCCGGGTTTCCTGCGCCTGTGGTGACAACCGGAACCTTCAGGTCGGCAACCACCTGGGCAACCTCTGCCACATGGGGGCTCATAAGCATGATGTTCACTCCAAAGGGTTTCTTGGTCAGGCTCCGTGCAGTCTCGATCTCCTTCTTGAGGTAGTCGGCACCGGCATTCATAGCAGATATGATACCCAGTCCTCCTGCCTCGGAGACAGCTGCAGCCAGCTTGCCGTCGGCAATCCATGCCATTCCCCCCTGGAAGATAGGATATTCAATCCCCAGGATAGAACAGAGTTCGGAGTTAAGCATTCTCTTTCTCCTTAAGGCGCTTCTCGATGAACTTAACCAGGTCATCTACTGTGGTCACTGCCTCGTCGAACTCGAGCTCCACGCCCAGCTCCTCCTCGAGGTCCATGATCATCTCTACTGTATCAAGGGAATCGATTCCAAGCCCGATAAGGGATGTGTCAGGTGTAACTTTGCTTGGGTCACAGTCGATCTTCTCTACAATCTTTGCTTTCAGTTTCTCAAAAATATCCATGTTTTACTCCTTACCATCTGATTATGCAGGCTGCGCTTGAGAGTCCGCCCCCGAAGGCGCAGAGAGCTAACAGCTCGCCTCTCTTGAAACAGCCCTTTCTATTAAGTTCATCAAGCGCGATGGGAATGCTTGCTGAAGAGGTGTTTCCATAATGTTCAATATTAAGATAGAAGCGGTCTCCCGGGATAGGAAGCTTCTTCTTCGCGAAATCTATGATCCTGCTGTTGGCCTGGTGAGGCACTACCCAGCTTATATCCTCAACCTTGATTCCTGCGTCGGCAGCCACATCTGCTATATCCTTGCAGATAGACTTGACTGCGAACTTGAAGGTCTCCTGACCGTTCATGTTGATCACAGGCTTCTCGATAGGTCCCTTGTAGAACGGGGAATCTCCGCCGTAGTTGGGGATGCGGATTATATCGTTGTCGCCATAGGAATGGAGCCGGGAAGAGAGGTAGTTGTCCCCCTTCTCAAGGAGCACTGCCCCGGCGCCGTCGCCGAAGATTACGCATGTGGAGCGGTGGGTCCAGTCCACAGTCGCAGAGAGGCGCTCTGCCCCCACAACCAGCATTCTGTTCACCTTGCCCCGGGCAAAGTAGCCTGCCGCAGTCTCAAGGGCAAACACAAAGGCGCTGCAGGCGCAGTTTATGTCCATTGCGGGACAGGTTGCACCCAGCTTCTTCTGTATCATGCATGCCACATTAGGCGACTTGTACTCCGCAGTTATAGAGGCGCAGATTATCATATCTATCTGGTCTGCGGTGACCCCTGCGGCATCCAATGCACGCTGTGCAGCCTTGTATCCAAGCTCGGAGGTAGGCTCGTCCACAGATATGCGGCGCTCCTTGATCCCCACCCGCTGGGTTATCCATTCATCATTAGTCTCCACCATGTGGGACAGCTCTTCGTTATTCAATATTCTTTCAGGCACATAGCTGCCGGTTGAAACAATTCTAAAGCTCATTCTATCCTTTCCAGACTCTCTTTGAAGTAGATGTTAATTTTCTCGAATGCCTTGACCAGGAACTCCTTCTCCTGATCGGTCAGGCCGTCATTGATCTTTCTTACCATGCGGCGGCGGAAATACTGGTAATAAGCGTTGACTATAGAACCCTCGCGGGTCAGGCTGACCGTAACAGAGCGACCGTCCTCCTGGCTGCTCAGTTTCCTGAGGTAGCCCTTCTTCTCAAGCTTGTTGACCATGACTGTTACAGAGGGCTTGGAGACCCCAAGCATCGCTGCCAGTCTGCTCACTGTGCATCCCTTCTTGCATCCGGCCCCAACCGCCTCGAGGAAATGAATCTCGTTGATAGTGAGGTTGATGCGGGAATTCACATTTTTCTTGGCATTCTCTTCCAGGTTGATGACATTTTTGTACATGTTGAGAAGAATGCCACTTAACTGTTCAGAAAAAGAATCCATACACCACCATTTCTTTAGTTAGTTAATCTAACTAAATACAGTATACTGCCACTTCTTATATATGTCAAGATAAATATTAAAGAAGAAAATATTGAAAACCAGGCAGTTTTGTGGTATAGGAGAAGCATGTGGTATACAGTCCTTCTATTGCTTATCTCCAATACATTCATGACCTTTGCCTGGTACGGACACCTGAAGCATAAGTCCACAAGCCTGATCATAGTGATACTGGTCAGCTGGGGAATAGCCTTCTTCGAGTACTGCTTTCAGGTGCCTGCAAACCGTCTGGGTTCCCGGTACTGCACAACTGCCCAGCTGAAGATCATACAGGAGGTCATTTCCCTCTCTGTGTTCTCGGTTTTCTCTGTGCTATATCTTCGGGAGGAGTTCAAGTGGAACTACCTGGCGGCATTCCTGTGCATTCTTGTGGCAGTGATTCTGGTGATGAAGAAATAAAAGCCTGTCGCTTGACAGATTCGGGACCAGAAACTATATTTTAACTTGCTGGACGATTAGCTCAGTGGATAGAGCACTTCCCTCCGGAGGAAGGGGCCGGGAGTTCGAGTCCCCCATCGTCCAAAATACATAGCCCAGCTTTTTGGCTGGACCCCTGATATTGTTAATTCATTTTATATGCTGCACCAGATTGATTACAAAACCGGTAGGAGAAATCATAATAGCTGACTTGCCGGTCCTGGTGCTGGCAGTACTGTCTCCATAGTAATTCTTGAAACCGTTTGAAACCAGAATCTTATATGCCTCATCAAAATCATCCACATTCATGCGGATAGCCATCAGATCGTGTCCAGCAGGTAATGAATCGGGCTGGGAGATATCCAGATTAAAACCGTTTGCATCCTTAAGGCGGATACCCTTTACATCAAACTCCCCTATTCCTTCCTGCTGATGCCGCTTCTCAAAGCCCAGCTGCTCAAACAGCTTAACAAGAACCTCTGCATCTTTTGTTATTATCTGAGGATTAAATGTGGTGATTTTCATTTCGATGCTCCTTCAACACTTTTCATTATATCACTTTACCCGCAGTAATAATACTCTTTTTTATTGAAATAATAAGTTTTATATGTCATATTGATATTATGAAATGTAAAATTTTATTCGTAGCTATACTCTTTTTTATTGCAGCTATGCTTTTTGCCCAAAGTACTACAGTTTATGTTACTGCAAAAGGTAAAAAGTATCATACAGCAAGTTGCCACACAATCAAGAATTCTAAGACTTCTGCATTATCAAAAGAACAAGCGAAAAGTGCAGGTTATACCGCTTGTAAAGTTTGTAATCCTTGAGATGAAAGTTATTTTAACCTCTTTTCAAGTTCATCAAGCTTATTATCAATTTTCTTAAGAAGCTTCATTTTCTCATCATTTTCCTCATCAGTATTCTCTACAAATCCAGATGAAATAATACCTGTGGGGACAGCAATAATAGCAACTCCTAATACCGCCATTATTGCACAGAGAATTCTTCCAGCTGTTGTAATCGGATAAATATCTCCAAGCCAGACAGAAGTAAAAATTGAAACCGACCACCAAACACCTGATAAAGCATTAATATAAACATCGGGCTGCGCTGGAGCCTCAAAATAATAAATCAATACAGAAGAAACAATCATTAAAAGCAAAAGAATAAATACTGCAGAAATTAATTCTGAGGCTTTTTCTCTTATTACATCGATAACTTTATGAAGGGATTTAGTATATCTATTTGCTTTTACAACTCTTAAAAGTCTTATCAAACGAAGGATTCGCAATATACGAAGGTCAACTTTAATAATAAATGGGATATAGAAAGGCAAAATTGCAAAGAGATCAACCAAAGCCATAAATGAGAAAAAATACCTAATTCTTGCTAAGACAGGTGGAAGATCCTCATATAAATAATTTGCAGTCCATAACCGTAAAAGGTATTCAATGGAAAAAACAACAACAGAGAAAACTTCAATTTTATATAAAAGATTTCTTAATTCATCAGAAATAGAAAAGGTTTCAACAAAGACAGATAAAATGTTTATTACTATTAAAAGCATTATAAAAATATCAAACAAATGGCTAACTATATCGCCTTTTTCTGCTTTCTCAATTATTTCAAAAGTACGTTTTTTTATTTTTTGGTAAATCATCATAAATCCTTTAGTATTCTCAAAATATATATTCCCATAAGTTCCGGGTCATCACATTTAAAAAATGGCCTCTTACCTGCATCTTTACCAATTTCAATTCCATTGGCAAACACAATAATATCAAGAATTCTTGTCATTGGAATTGTTTTATTACCATGGTTTCCAATAAAAATTATTCGTTTATTGGTAAAATAGACATCCCCTGAATCAATTAATTTCATATATTCATTTGCATGTCGTGATGGGGCAATTGACCCTACTCTTAAATAAAGGCCTTTAACAATTCTAATCCTACCAGTAAGACCAGAATAAGAAACATAATTTGTTTTTGACCTTTCCTCAAACCATTCAATTTTTGTAGAATAGTACAGAAGTTCATTTTTAGACAGATTTAGTGATGAAAGAACTGGTTGTAATGGTCGGTTTTCAATTAACCAGTAATTTTTAAATCTTTCAAAAAGATCATCTGCAAACTTCAATTCCAACTTCAAACCCTTTGCAATTCTATAGATTATTTCTTCATCTTCAGGAGAAACTCTTCTTTTTTGCATAATATCATCTAAGTGTTTTTTTAATAATTTAAAACTTTCATCTTTATAAATATCATCTCCCTCAGATTCAAGTAAATTGAATTCATTTGAAATTAAATCTAATTCTTTACGTTCATCGCTTGAGAGAACATTGTCCGATATAAAATCTTTAACTTTTTCACGATAAATAATTTTCCCTTCCTCTTTAATTCGATTTATCAAATAGTCTTCATCCAAAGAAAGCAAATCACATAAGTGCTTGAGATTACTTTTTTCTATGTCTGATAACCTTCTGTCATAAAGGCAATATGATATATATTTATCAAGCAAAATTTCTCTATCTTGCTTAAAATCATCTTTTTTAACCTTATATTTCTTATTTAAATAGTCAATTTTTTCTTTATTAACTAACAAAATATTATTATTATTTTCTGCGAGTAAATTTTGAACTTCGATAATATAATTTTCCTTTGGAAGTAGTTTTAATAATCGCTGGAAAAAAGATGGGCTAATTAATTCCTGTTTATCATATATTGCCATTTATAAATCCTTTAAGTTTTCTTGTTTTAATCTACCCCTCCCCCCGTTAATTTGTCAACAAATAAACATTTGATTAGTTTTTTTATCTTGTTTACAGGCTGGAAGTCTGATAAACTGGACTTGGAGTGAGCTATGCCAGACAAGATACTTAAGAAATCAAAGGACAAGAAGCTCTGCGGAGTATGCGGAGGAATCGCTGAATACTTTGATATGGACCCGACAGTTGTAAGGATTATCTGGCTGGTTCTGGTCCTCTGCTGCGGAACAGGACTCCTTGCCTACATCATCGCAGCCCTGCTGATGCCAAAAGCTGAGTGACGACCCACCGCTTTCAGCAGGTCGTCAGCTCTATTTTATTCAACCAGTTTCTTGACTCCCGCCAGGAAGATAAACCTGTTGACACCACGGGTGATCAGGGCAAAGCCCACCATGAAAGTAATGGTGAAAGCGCTGATCGCAGGATCCATGAAAGAACAGATTGCGAAAAGAACAGTAAGGATACCGAAGATCAGCAGCATATGCCATCCGATGAACCCTTTCTTCTTGAACTCGATAGAATGGATTATGGAAAGTATTCCTGCAACCAGGATCCATGCTGCAAACACAAATGGAATTGCAGCTGCGACAAAAACCTGATTAGCCAGGAAAATAATTCCTATGATGATATCGGCAATAGAAGCAAGAAGGACAAAACCACTTCCTGGAATCGCGCTGACACCTTTAAAATAGAAATAGAGTGACAGAATTCCTGAAAGAAGTGTGAAAAAACCCAAGACCCATGCCAGTGAAAGCAGAGTCGCCTCGGCACTGGAAAGACACAGGATACCAGCTATGATAAACAGCAGCCCTGACAGGGCAACACATACTTTTGAACTTGTGCTCATATAATTTCTCCTTGATAAAAATATCATATAGAAATGGTGCAATGTCAACTGTCACAACCATTTTTTAGGACTTGTTTGCTGTCTAAATCTCTGTTAAAATAATAATATGAGCTATTATAAAAGACTGACAAAATCGCGGGACAAGAAACTCTTCGGCGTATGCGGCGGTATCGCAGAATACTTTGATATGGATCCGACAGTAGTCAGGATTATATGGCTTTTAGCAGTTCTATGCGCAGGGACAGGAGTCCTTGCCTATCTGATAGCAGCCCTTCTGATGCCGGATCCACAAATATAATCTTATTTATTCCTCGTTTTCCTTGATATAGTTGTCCAGCTTTTTCTTCCAGCTGTCATCGAGAGACATTTCTTTTAAGCAGCATTCGCAGGCAGTTCCCACGGCATCGTACATAACGCTGATTCCTTTCTTGCTCTTTCTGTAGTTTGCAGTATGAGATGCACTTATACCGATTGAGCTGGCCTCGCTGTAGGAATCGACATCTGCGCCGATATACATGAACTCCCACTCCTTATGGCCTTCGATCATCTCCTTGATCTGCTCCTTCTTGAATTCATGGGAGGAATTCTCATAGCCATCGGTGGTTATCACAAACATCACCTTGCCTTTTGCCTTCTTCTCCATCAGCTTAATCGACTTGCCCACAGCATCCAGGAGGGCTGTGCTTCCTCTGACAAAATAGGTTTCTTCATCCAATTCCTCAACCTCACTGATCTTCTTCCGCTCGTAGAGTTTCTCATAGCGGTCATCAAAGAGTATAGTGGTCATAAGGTAATCCTTTTTCTTGTTCTTCTTGAGATAGCTGTTGAAGCCCCCTATTGTATCGGCTTCTGAGCCGCCCATGCTTCCGCTTCTGTCCAGGATGAACACAACATCCATTGTTTTTTCTGCAGTTTTTTTCATATTTTTACCTTCCTTTATGATCAAATTTTATTTTTAATTTTGGCAAAATTGGTCACTTTCAAAGCGACAAATGATATAATGTCTGTATGGCTGATATAAAAGAAAAATTAAAGAAATACATTGATAAATATCTAAAAGAAGAAAACCTGGTTTGCAACGAACTTAACGTCAAGGAATCCCGGGTATGCGCAGATATTGCTTTTGCTCCTCATCGGGCCTACTCGGCAAAGTCAATTCCGATTGACGATTTCATTAAAGAGAACGAGGATCTAAACAAATTCCAGACTGTGCTATTCAGGATGATTGAGGAGCGGAACCTGAACGAGAGCGATGTCTACAACAAGGTCCACCTTGACCGGAGGCTGTTCTCAAAGATCAGGAGCGACAAGAACTATCATCCCAGCAAAGAGACTGTTATCCTGCTGGGCCTTTCCCTTGAACTGAGCGTGAAGGAACTGGAAGAACTTCTGGACAGCGCTGCCTACTCTCTGCCCAAGAACAACCATTACGACCTTATAATAAGGTTCTGCTTTGTGAACAGGATTTATGATGTAAATACAGTAAACGACCTCCTTTATGAATATAATTGCAAGCTGTTCAACTATTAATTTTCGTTCTTGTTAGATTGCATTTTTACTGATAAAATGTATATATGAGCAACAAAAAATTTCTTATCCCAGCATTGCTGGCGGCATTATTATGCTTTACAGGATGTGCCCCAAAAGGTGATGATGAGCGCATAGGAATAATCTCGGCCATGGACAACGAGATCAGCGTCCTTCTTGAGAATGCAGAGATCGAGAAAGAGGATATGATCGCCGGCACAAAATATTATGTCGGAAAGCTGAGAGGGAAAAACGTGGTGATCACGAGAGCCGGCATCGGAAAGGTGCGGGCATCTTCTGGTGTCACAGCAATGCTGAACAGATATAACATCTCAAAAGTGCTGTTTACAGGAATAGCAGGCGGAGTGGCTGACGGGCCCCAGATTCTTGACGAGATTGTTGCCACAAGGCTGGTTGAGCACGATTACGGCATAATCAGCAACGATGGTTTCACATGGGTGTCAGGCGACCCCGGAATAAGCAGGGAGGCCGGCGAGTTCTATTACTGCGACGAGGCACTTGTGGAGCTTGCATACAAGGCTGCTGTTGAAACAATCGGCAAAGAGCATGTCTTCAAGGGGACAATAGCATCAGGCGACCAGTTCATCGCGTCAGAAGTATATGTTGAGAGGCTCAAGAAAGAGTACAACGCATATGCATGCGAGATGGAGGGTGCTTCGGTAGCTGTAATATGCATCAAGTACGGCAAGCCTTTCGTTGTTATCCGCGCTCTGTCGGACAAGGCGGACGGCATAGCCAATTCAAACTACGAGAACTTCGGCAATATCGCAGGGGCAAATTCCAGCCATATCCTGCTCAAGATGCTTGAATACATCAAATAAAAGAAAACAGTCGGCAGTATCACTGCCGGCTGTTGTTCATCTTCTTTGCCTTAATCCTTGCTGAAATAACAGGATATACAAGCGCAGCTATAGAAATGACAAAAAGGATTACAGTAAAAGGTCTCTGCACAAAGCCTATAGGCCCTGTGACCATAAGGGTCTGCACATAGTTGGTCTCTATGAGCTTACCAAGAATAAGTCCAAGCACCAGCGGCGAAGCCGGATATTTATATTTCTTGAACATCCATCCGACAAGACCGAATGCAAGGCAGGTGCCTACATCGAACATCGACTTCTTGATAGAGTAGCTTCCCAGAATTGCAAATGCAAAAATAAGCGGATAAAGGATAGTCTTCTTTATATACCCTACCCTTACCCACAGCTTGGAGCCATAAGTTCCGACCAGCACCATGAACAGGTTTGCCGCAAACATGGAGGCAAAGAGTCCATAGACCAGCTCAGGTTGCTCTGTAAAGAGCTTAGGCCCTGGGTTCAGGTTGTGAATCATGAGGGCAGAAAGGAGAACCGCAGCGGTTGAGGAACCTGGAATACCAAGGGTCAGAAGCGGTACCATGGCACCGCCTACAGAGCCGGAGTTAGAGGCTTCTGCCGCAGCAACTCCCTCGGGTGCGCCATGACCGAAGTCATCAGGATGCTTGCTCATCCTCT
>JAGCGL010000090.1 GCA_017649605.1 Spirochaetia bacterium | reverse complement strand
GGGTAGGTCTTTCCATCCTTGAGGTTGATGTTGTACTTGGGCATGTACTTCTTGATAAGGTTGTTCTCGAGCACCAGCGCCTCGTACTCTGTCTTTGTGATTATGTATTCGATGTCCTCTATCTTGCTTACAAGATGTGTGGTCTTGATATCCTTGTTTCCCGAGAAGTAGGAGGAGACCCGACGGAAGAGGTTCTTGGCCTTGCCCACATAGATGACCTTGCCGGCGTTACGCATTATGTAGACGCCTGGGGACTGGGGAGCATATTCAAGGAAAGATACTCTCTTCATGCTTTAATAATAATAAAAAAGCCCCTGTATTTCTACAGGGGCCGATAATAAACATCAATCAGATGTCAATCACTTTTTAGCTGGTGCTTTCTTTGCTGGAGCCTTCTTAGCTGGAGCTTTTTTAGCAGGTGCTTTCTTTGGAGCAGCTACTTTCTTAGCTGGTGCAGCTTTCTTTGGTGCAGCAACTTTTTTTGCTGGAGCAGCCTTCTTAGCTGGTGCTTTCTTTGCTGGAGCCTTTTTAGCAGGAGCAGCTTTCTTTGCTGGTGCAGCAGCCTTCTGGTCTACTGGAACCTTGCATCCGCAAGCCTTGAGTGCAGCCTTGAGCTCTTTCATAGCAGCCTTAACGTCTGCTGGTGTGTTAGCTCCGAGGTTGCAGAGTCTGAATGTAGGCAGGTTTCCGATCTTTCCAGGATAAATTGTGATTCCCTCTTTGAACAGGTAGTCATGAACTTTCTTGAAGTCGAACTTCTTGTCTTCTGGGTACTTGATAGCGATTACAAGACCTGTTGTGATCTTTGGATCCAGGAGCTCTTTCAGGCCCAGTGCCTTAGCTTCGTCTCTGATGATCTTTGTGATGTCCATGAATCTCTTGTACTTAGCCTTCTCGCCCTCAGCAAAGTGCTCCTTAAGAGCCTGCTGCATTGAGTAGATGATCTGTACAGGAGGTGTGAAGTTCATCTCGCCGTGCTCCTTGAAGTAGCTGTACTGTCTCCACAGGTTGCAGTAGTAGCTTCTTGGCTTGTAGTTCTTCAGCTTCTCGATCTCAGATACTTTTCCGATGAGGAATGAGCATCCTGTGAATGCGTTGATACCTTTCTGGCTGGATGCCATGCAGAAGTCGATGTTGTCCTTGTATACATCGATTGGGATGATTCCCAGTGTTGATGTAGTGTCGGAGATGAAGATCTTGCCATACTTGTGAGCAAGAGCACCAACCTCTCTGATTGGGTTGCAGAGACCTGTTCCTGTCTCCTGATGTGCCATGTAAACAGCTGCTACATCATCTTTGTTCTTTGCAAGAGTCTCTTCGACTTTTTTGAGGTCAGGGAGAGTAAGGATGTCGAATGAGCAGTTTACAACAGGAATTCTGTAGTACTGTGCTGCCTGCATAGCTCTGTCGTTGTAGAAACCATTGTTGACAATCATGATTTTCTTTCCGTCAGGAATAAGGGAACCTACAGCAACATCAATACAGATGGAGCCGGATCCTGCGAAAAGTGTAGCTACATAGTCGCCTTTCTTTCCGTGAACAATCTTAACCAAATCATCTGCAACTTTTCTTGTGATTGCTGCGAATGATCCCTCTCTGTGGCAGATATCGTCCTGAATCAGGGAAGCCTTAACTGTCTTTGTTGTTGTTGAAGGACCTGGGTTCAGAAGGATAGTCTTTTTGACGGTCTTTTTAATTTCAACGTCTTTTAATTTCATAAAGTTTCTCTCCTATACCTACACATTAAACTATATTTTTATCTGTGTCCATATATGTAAGCACAGTTCCTATATTCTTTTCTTCTGCAATTTTGATCAGTCTCTGGCAGAGTGCAATGTCGTGAATTGCAAGACCATAGTTGTGGTCGAGGATAGTCTCATCATCATTTTCTCTTCCAGGTTTCTTGCCGCTGATGATCTCTCCAAGCTGTGCATATGGGTCTGGGAGCTTGCTGTAATAGCCGCCTGCCTCAACGTTTGAATGGAAGAACTGACCCCAGTCATCTACGATGAACTTGTCTGCCTTGAACGGATAATCCTTTGTCCATCCGCTGGTGTGAACAGGCATTACCAGTGCACCTTTCTTAACCCAATTTCTGTCGAATATAGGCTCTGTAATTTTTCCAGTACATGTGATGACAATATCAGAATCTCTGATTGCTGCCTCTGCTGTAGGCTCGTTGATAACATTCAGATTTGTCCGCTCTTTCACATATTGTGTGAAGGATTCAACCATCTTTGGATTCACATCAAAAACTTTCACTGTGTCCAGTGTAGGAATTGCCTTCTGGAAATTTGCTGCGTGAACTCTTCCCTGGATTCCAGTTCCGATGATTGTGAAAACCTTTGCATTCTTCGGAGCAAGCCGTTTTGCAGCTGCTGCAGATACTGCACCGGTTCTGATTCCTGTGGTCCATGCACAGTCAAGAACTGCTGTAGGGAATCCCTCTTTGTCATCGTTCAGGATGGTGAGACCTGTGATTCCAGGAAGTCCTTTTGCTGCGTTTGCAGAGAATCCGCTTACCCACTTAACACCTGCTGCATGGATGCGTGGCAGATAACCAGGCATTGCATGGAAGAAGGAAATCGGGTCTGGGTGGATTGCTGGTTTCGGTGGGTTCACATAGAAACCTTCGGAGTGCTCTGTGAGCACTTTCTCAACAACTTCGATTACAGTTTCGAAGCTTACATTCATTGAAAGAATATCTTCATGTGAAAGATATCTAAGCTGTTTTTTCATTTTGTCTATCTCCTTTTTTATCTCAATCCACCATCTTCTTTGGCTCTGGTGGGATATAGTTTTTAGGGTTCTTCTTATAGATCCACTGCATAGCAAACATGAGTCCTATAAGACCAAGACCGAACCAGTCTGAAACTGTTCCAGGTTTGATTGCAAAACATGCTCCGGCACAGATCAGGAACCGCTCTATCAGGAACATCTTTCTCCGGATGAATCCGGCCATACCGATTGCGAAGCTGAGTGCTCCGATACATGCGGTGAGGATAGTGATGAAAATCTTGAATGTGAACGGCTGTGTACCGATAAGGAGCGATGTGTTGAATACAAAGATGTATGGAACAATGTATGCAACTGCTGCCAGCCGGACTGCGTTGAATGCTGTCGGCCAGAATGCTGCTCCTGCGATTGCAGATGCTGTGTAGGATGTGATTGCAACAGGAGGTGTAAGCTCTGACATGATTCCGAAGTAGAAGCAGAACAGGTGCGCTGCCAGCGGCATGACACCTACTTTTACCATGATAGGAACTGTCATGATTGTCATAAGGATGTAGTTCGCTGTTGTAGGAACTCCCATTCCAAGGATCAGACAGAGAAGCATGGTGAGCACCAGAGTCAGTACAAAGTTGTTCTGAGACAGTGCGGTAAGCAGTGCTGTAAGGGCAGGTGTAAGTCCGGTGAGTCCGGCTGTACCTACTACGAATCCAGCAGCCGCACATGGAATTGCAACTACAGTAAGAGTCTGTCCGGCGTTGCTGAAGATACCCCACAGCTTCTTTCCGTTAAGCCGTGTCTTCTTGTCTATCATGCTCAGGAGCACTGCTGTGATGAATGCCGCAAATGGAGCATACAGGGCAGAATAGCCACGGATAAGCATTACAACCAGGATAATTACAGGGAGGAACAGGTAGCATTTGCGTGCAGCCTCGCCCTTCCACTTTGGAAGCTCTGACTTAGGCAGTCCGATAGCACCGATCTTGTGTGCCTCGAAGTGGATCATGGTGAACACAGACACATAGTACAGCGCTGCTGGAAGTGCGGCCGCCACTACGATTGAGAGGTAGCTTACACCCAGATACTCTGCCATGATGAATGCTGCAGAACCCATTACTGGCGGCGTGATCTGTCCACCCAGGGAGGAAGCAGCCTCGGTAGCTCCCGCAAGAGCTGCTGGAATACCTGTCTTCTTCATCAGAGGAATGGTGATTACACCGGTAGTCGCAACGTTTGATGTTGATGAACCGGAGAGCATTGCGAACATAGAGGATGCCACAACTGCCATCTTTGCAGGTCCGCCGACCATGGATCCGAACACACCCTTCGCAATCTTAAGCAGAAGATCTGCAAGACCGGTTGCGTGGAGAGCTGCTCCGAAGAGCAGGAACATTGCTATATATGTTGAAGAAACTCCGATAGGTGTTGACCAGATACCTACGTCTGCAAGATAGAAGTGTCTCATGATCATGGCAACCTTGAAACCAGGGTGCCACAGAACGTTTGTCCTTGGGAAAAGGAAACCGAACCGGCAGTAAATCATCATTATGATACCGATTGCCATAAGGACACGGCCTATTGAACGTCTGGTTGCCTCCAAAATACAGATGAGCAGCCATACACCCATGATCTGGTCTATCAGGTACACATTTCCCTGTCTCATTACAATTTCATTCGTAAAGATAGTGATGTACCAGCAGCTCATTATGCTGAGGGCAATGAACAGATAGTCGTACCAGTATACCTTTGTCTCTACTTCTTCGTTTCTCTTTATTCTCGATTTTTTAGTAAGCCTGTATGCGATGATGCACAAAACTGCTATAACTACCGCATATGCCAGATGGACAGGTGCAGGTGCAGTAATCCTTTTGACATAGAAGGTCAAGAAAATTGTTATAAAAGTACCAAGACCCAGGAAGATGAATGGGCCGTAGGGCTCTTTCTTGGCCCCTGAGTTTCTGTTTGCAGAGAACTTCCACATACAGATGCTCAGCGCAAAGGAAAGGTGCACACTTCTTTGGATCATGGCAGTGAACAGACCGGCACAGGCTGTATACAAGTGGAACAGTCCGAATAGTCCCGCTGCGATAATCAGAATGGTAGTGTCGCGCTTTCCTAAAGTTCTGTATCCAGTGATCTGCTTCTCAAGCTTGTCAGACTTCTCCTGGATGAACTTCATTTCTTGTTCAACAGTCATTGTTGACTTGTCACTCATAAATGCTCCTTCGTGATGTGTGATAAAAAAATGCTGCCCTGCTTACGCAGAGCAGCACATATCACTGCTCTTGATCAGCAGTCCAGAGGATAATCTTTTCTCACAATAGCGGCGTGAACCATCTCTGTGAGTGTAAGAATATCGAATACAGGCAGCTTTATCCGCTGCTGTATCTCTTTTGCGAAAGGTGGCAGATCGGTGCACTCTATGAGCAGGGCGCCCATATCCGGGTTCTCTGCGTAGAGCTTGTCTACCTCGTACAGAACATCCTTGCGGAGAACATCCATATCCAGGTCTGTTCTTGTTCTGTCAATGATGACATCCCTAAACTCGTCATGCTGAATCATTCCTGCAATACATACAGGGATATTCTCACCATGCACTACCTTCAGGTAATCTGGGGTGAAGCTTCCCTTGTCTGCTACAAGGATTCCCAGCTTGCGGCCGCCGATCATCTGAGAGATGAGAGGAGCCTGCATTACACTGGAGATGAATACAGGAACCTTAACTTCGGCTGCAATCTTGTCCTGAAGCAGAGCCATAAAGCCGCAGCTTCCGGTGATAGCCTTCACGCCCATAGCCTCCAGCTCTTTTGCCGCAGCGATGAACCGAGGAAGGAGATCTGCGCATTTATCACGAACTACAACAGCAGGGGTTGCTCCGTCAATAACCTTGTAAACTACTGGGAAGTCAAATGTATGGTGGTTCTTGATATGGGCCGGGACCTTGTAGTAATAAGATTCAAGCACCAAAATTCCGATCTCTGCACCATATGTGTTAGGTCCGCCTTTTAAAATCATAATATCTTCCTTATTTGATAAGTCCCTTGTCCTTGAAGAACTTCTCTGCGCCTGGATGCCATGGAATTACACCGCGCATCTTAACCATGTTCTCAGGAGTGATATACTTTGTCATTCCGTGTACAGCCTGAACCTCGTCGATTCCCTTGAGCATACAATCAAGCATGTTGTAGATATAGTCTGCTGAGAAGTCTGGGAGAGCTGCGAAGATAGATCCTGTTGTGATCAGCTGAACATCCTCGTCAACGCCATTGTATGTTCCTGCTGGCAGTTTCTCTGTTCCATATGCTGGATATGATTTCAGGAATTCAGGAATATCTTTCTCTGGATTCTGGAATCCAAGGATTCTGATCGGGCGGGCAGAAGAAAGCTCGATGATTGATCCTGCTGGCCATGCTGTTGCATATCCTGCCATATCAAGCTGCTTATCCTGCATACCGGTAACACGCTCTGTATGTGTAAGAGGTCTCCAGTCTACATCTTTGATTCCGATTCCATAGAATCCAAAAACTGCCTCATACTGCAGAAGGTCTCCGGAACCAGCGGAACCTGGGGATACTTTCTTTCCCTTAAGGTCTGCGAATGACTTGATGTCACTGTCTTTCCATACAACTGCCTGCATTCCTGTAGGGAACAGGTTACATACGAAGCTTACATCCTTCCATGGACCTTCTTTCTCGAAGTTTCCTTTTCCGTTGTATGCGTCATCGATGATTACAGTGTTGATCATACCAAGCTGAGTCTCTCTCTGCTTCATAAGACGGATGTTCTCTCCGGATCCACCGGTAGCCTGGATAGTAAGAGTATAGTCTGAATACTTTCTTACCTGGTTGGACACAGCTGCACCTACTGGGTACCAGCTTCCTGTCATTCCAGATGTTCCCATCAATGCGCCTTTTTCAGGTGCACTGCTTTCCTGCTCTGCTGCACCGGTTGCGAAAACCAGGCTGCTAACCAAGCAAATCATCATTGCAATTAACAAATACTTTTTCATATTTCCTCCATAATTATTATGTCTATATTAAGAGCCTTTTTTGCTGTTATGTCAATTTTTTGTTAAATATTTCACAATATAATATCTTTGTTTTATCCATATCATACATTTTATTTATATATATTTTATAAATTTTTTATTTTTCTTACTAAAATTTTATTTATATGATAATATGAAAACATGAAAAAACTAAATCTTCACCATTTATACCTTTTTTATTATATTGCCAAGTACAAGTCTATTACCAAGGCGGCCAACTTCCTGGAGATAAGCCAGCCGGCAGTGAGCCTTCAGATCAAGAACTTCCAGAAGGAGTGCGGAGTCCAGCTTCTAGATATAGTAGATAAGAAGATTTACCTGACCCCGGTCGGGAAATCCCTCTACTTCAAGTGCGAGGAGCTCTTTGCCCTCAAGGAGGATGCTGAGGAGATAATCCTGGGCAACAAAGAGACTGCCAACGAGATGATAAGCATCTGCACCACACACCCCTTTGGCGACTACTATATGGGAAGCTTCCTCCCCGGCCTTATAAACAGGTTCAAGGACAACCTGCGGCTCTCCATAACAACCGACAGCTCAGACCTTATCCTTGAGAAAACCCTGGATCTGGAGACAGACCTGGGAATTGTCGGAAAGCCGGTCAAACACCCGAAGCTGGTGATTAAGTCTCTGCTCCGTGAGTCGCTGCACCTTATCTGCAGCCCGAAGCACGAGCTTGCCAACAAGCTTATAATCCATCCGTCAGACCTGGTTAATTATCCTTTCATCACCCATGAGCCAGGATCCTCCACCCGCAAGGCTATTGAAGATTATTCTGTCAAAAACAGCATAAAGCTTAATGTTGTGGACGAGATTTACTCGCCACGGCTTGTGGCTGACATTGTAGGCTCCACCGGAGCTATTTCGATTATCTCAAGGCATATCATAAGCGATTATGTAAGAGACGGAAAACTAAAGTCTATCCCTATCGACGGCGGTCTTTTCCGTTATTTCTTCCTGATTTATCATAAAGAAAAATATATTTCCCCTGTGCTGCAGCAGGTGATTACTGCCCTGGAGACCTGGTGTGACAATTACAATCAGGAGATTCTGCTTAATATAGCAAAGGATTAAAATAAAGCTATGAAATCATATCCCTCTATCTTCAACCATGTGCTGGGACCTGTAGCACCAGGACCTTCCAGCTCTAATACAGCTGCCCCATACAGGATAGGCGACCTGGTGCGGCAGATTGTAGGCAAGGTGCCCGAAAAAGTATTCATGGAGCTGGCCACAAGCACCAGCTTTGCCCGGACATTCCTTGGAAGCAAGAGCGACCTGGCCCTGATAAGCGGCCTTTTGGGCAAGGATAAGACTAAGTACGACATTGCCAAAGCCTACAAAGATGCAAAGAAGGCAGGGCTGACAATAGAGTTTGACACCAAGAGCTGGAAAGGCCTTGGAACCATGAAAGGGAGCCGCATCCATGTGGATGACATGGTGATAATTGCCGATTCCACCGGCGGCGGCACAGTGCTCATAAAAGAGATTGACGGCTGCTCTCTGGATATAAAGGGAGACAGTTATGTGCTTCTGCTCTTTACCGACACAACCAAGATAAAGAAGCTTGAGAAAGCGTTCAAAAGATTTGGTCCTGTAAGCTCAACAGGAGATGATGGAAAAGCCGTTCTCGCAATTTTCTACTCCGACCCGGCAGAAAAAAAGGAGCTGGAAAAGGCTGTCAAAGAGAATGAGAAGCTTTTCAAAAAGGCATCTTTCCTGAATCCTGTGCACCCCGTGGTGTGCAGAGAAAAAGCAGCGCCGCTTTTCCAGACAGCCAAGGAGCTTGAGGCGTTCTGCAAGAAGAAGAGGTGCAGCATCTGGCAGGCGGCAATAAAGTACGAGGCTGCGATAAGCGGCTGGACCGAGAAAGCTGTCTTTGACTATGCCACAGAACTCTGGAGTATATGCCTTGAGGGAATAGGCCGGGGAGCCGAAGGGAACTTTGACATAAACGGAATGATAACCCCAAAGGCAAACCAGCTTTTGAAAAAGTATATTAATAAAAAGAATAAAAAATACTTCTCCACCGGGATACTTGATTTTGCAGTTCCCCTCTCGCTAGGAGTGATGGAATACAGCAACTCGGCCGGCATAATAGTGTGCCTGCCCACCGGCGGCTCCAGCGGTATAGTACCGGCTGCCATATACAGCGCCGCCCCCGATGTGAGCGCCATGGTAAAGGCGTTCCTGACTGCAGGGGTAATCGGAGTGATCATGGCGCGGACCAACAACTTCTCGGGCGGTGGTCTCGGGTGTCAGGCCGAGATAGGCTGCGGGGCAGCCATGGCAGCCGCTGCGCTGGTGCAGCTTATGGGTGGCACAGTGCGGCAGGCGTGTGACGCCGCCTCAATGGCTTTGCAGTGCCTTTCCGGATTAGTGTGCGACCCTGTGGCAGGCACAGTGCAGGTTCCCTGCATAGCTCGGAATATGAGCGCAACTGCAACTGCCTTTGTATGTGCCAACTCGGTTATGGCTGGGTTTGATCCTGTGATTCCGTTCGACGAGGAGCATGATGCGTTTGTCACTATCGGGAAGATTGTGTGCAAGTGCAAGGGAATCGGGGCGACAACTACTCCGACAGGGCAGAAGATCGCTGCCGAGATGCAGAAAAAGTATACAAAGAGCAGAAAAGTCTGATTATTCCGGGATATATTCCCGCTTGATGCGCACCATAGCCTCTGCCGCCCGGGCTGGAGTCTCGTAGAGACCAAGCCCGGTGAAGGCTGCACATGCACAGCCGGTCAGCTCGCCATCCTCAATCTCAGGAACCAGCACCTTCCTGCCGGTTATATTGGCCCGCAGCTGGTTCCACTCAGCGTTCTTAGCCTGTCCTCCGGACATCCGCAGGGCTGTCACTGTGCAGCCTTCCTGCTCCAGTGCCTGGAGCAGGCGGCAGAGCTGGTTGCCATACTGCTCCCAGTCGGCTTCACTCAGTTTGACACTGTTTTCCAGCCTTGCAGAGATGTTTGCGCATCCCTGTGTGATATGGGGCATAATCCGGAGCATTGGGCTTGCAGACTTTTTATCTCCGGCACAGCAGTAGTTGATTCCCTCCGAGGTTCCAGCCCTGTCGCAGACTTGGCCTGGCTCAAGAGATGCAGTTCCCAGTATTGCCATCAAAAAGTCGCTGCCGCCTGCAAAGACTGGGGTCCCAGCCTTTATGCCAAACTTTTTCTCGGCCTCTGATGTCACCTCTCCAACCTTTTCGCCGGTATGTACCAGCGGAGGCAGTTTCTCAAAATCTATTCCATTCTGTGCCGCATCCTCTTTGCTCCAGAAGAACGGGATAAAGCGGTCATCAAAAATTGGGGTGTTACAGCAGCCTGTCAGCATCCAGTTGAAGAACCCGTCCATGGTGAGGAAACAGCAGGTCTCCTCATATTCTTCGGGTCGGTTCTCCTTGAGCCACATAAGCTTTGGCAGGTATAGAGACTTCCCTGCGACAAGAGGCTTTTCCTTCTTGTCGTTCCAGAAAAGAGGCTTTCCGATAGAGTTGTCTTTTTTCAGTGGGATAAATGTGGGACCTGCGCCGCTCACTGCCACGGCAGAAATAGAAAAGGTGCAGTCCAACTTCTGCATCAGCTCATACAGAGCCTGCTGCCAGACCACACCTTCCTTATAATAAATCCGTCCGTCCGATACCAGTTTTCCCTCAGAGGAAATCACAGCCCCTTTCAGGCTGGAGGTGCCGATATCCAGACAGAGGGCATACATCACTTCTTGCTCTGGATCAGCTGCTGGATGATCATCTTGTTGTCTACAACAGGAGTGATCGGCCGGTTCTGGTGCAGTCTGGAGATAATCCGTGCAAACAGGTCAGATACGCTTGCACTCACATACCATTCCTTGCTCAAAAGGTCGTCTCCATGGTATACAGCGTTGGTTCCGATAAGCTTGGTGAAGTATCCCTGCTTGTATGCCTCGTCGAAGCTTTCGATTGCCTTTCCGGTGAAGAGCGGCAGGCTGATTGCGCAGATGATCTTCTCTGCTCCCTCTGCCTTAAGATGCTTCATTGCCTCGATAAGGGTTCCACCTGTTCCCAGCATATCGTCTGCCATGAATACAGTCTTGCCCTTTACGTTTCCGAGCAGCTTCATGGATACGATGTTTGTGCTCTTTGCATCGCCTGTAACCTTTGAATAATCCCGCTCCTTGTAGATAAGGGCCAGAGGCTTGTTCAGGTTGTTCGCATAGAACTTGTTCCGGTCAACAGCTCCTGTGTCCGGAGATACGATAACCAGGTTCTCATCCTCAAGGTCAACCAGCTCGGAAAGTTCTCTGATGATCTGGTAGGAAGCGTGGAGGTTCTCCATCCGCAGGCGGTTGAAGCTGTTCTCGATCTCTTTGGAGTGGATATCCAGGGTGATGATCTTCTTTACGCCCATGTACTCAAGGATTCTACCGAAGAGGGATGCGGTAAGAGCCTCGCGCCCTTTGCGCTCGTGCTGGCGGGCGAAAGGATATACAGGAATTACTACCGATACGGAGCGGGCTCCTGACTGGATAACAGCATCTATTGTTGCAAAAAGGATAAATGCATGATCTGGAACAGAGAGGACATGTTTCTTGCCGTCGCCGTTCACATCGATTGGATAGTGGTTCTCGCAGTCTTGGATGATGAATACATCCATACCTCGGACAGAGGAGAGAATCTCGGTCTTGAACTCGCCGTTGGCAAACCGGGTGCACTTGGTAGGAATCTTGAACTCAGGGCATTCGTAAGTATGAATATCCTTGTTCGGATCAAAGTTGTCCGGATCCAGAATGTCAGACTGCAGGTTTACTCTGGCCTCAGCCTCGTCTCTGGTCATGCCATAGACTTTAGCAATCAAATCAACTTTCTGTCTGTGCTTTGCTGTGTAGTTGCGCTTAAGGTAATCTACAATTGTATCACAGAAGGCCTCTCCGCCTGGACATGCCACAATACCCAGGTTGACTACTTTTGAATAATTCATGTTTTATCCTTTTATGTGTTTAGAATTATATTATTAGAATATCACTTACGCGTTGGTATTTCAATCTTAAAATTGGGGTTGAGTATATTAGATTAAAAAAAGTTTTTAAGTTCTTCTACTGTCGAGAGAAAATATGTTGGCTCAGCGCTGGACAGCTCATCTTCAGAGCCATATCCATAACCCACGGCTATTGAATCCATGCCGTTGGCCCTGGCTCCCTCGATATCATACTTCCGGTCCCCCACCATCACGCACTCTTCCGCCTTAAGATTCCACTTCTCAAGGAGCTTTGCAATAAGATCAGCTTTGACTGTGTTCTTCCCGTCCAGCTCGCTCCCGTCGACAATATCGAAATAGCGCATTATACGAAAATGGGAGAGGATCCGCTTAACATAAATCCGCGGCTTTGAAGATGCCAGGATTATTTTATAGCCCTTCTCCTTAAGAGTATAAAGAAGGGTTTCGATTCCTTCATAAAGGGCATTCTCGTACAGGCCGGTCTCGGCATAGTATTCCCGGTAGCACTCGACTATCTCCTTAGCTTCTTCCTCAGAGCAGTCACAGTAGTTCATGAAAGATTTATACAGGGGTGGACCGACGAAGGATGTAAGCTTATCCAAATCCTGCTCGTCGATGCCATAACAGCGGAGGGCATACTGAACCCCTTTTACAATTCCAGGTTTTGAATCGGTGAGTGTGCCGTCCAGATCAAAGATGATGTTTTTGTATTTCATTTCAGTATTTGCTCAGGAACGCCTTGGTGCGCTCGTTCTGCGGATTGTCCACAACCAGCTTTGCAGGGCCCTCCTCTGCAATCACACCGTGATCCAGGAAGATGATCTTGTCGGAAAGATCCCGGGCAAAAGCAATCTCGTGAGTCACTACAATCATGGTCATCTTGGCTTCGGCCAGCTCTCTTATTACCTTGAGAACCTCGCCTGTAAGCTCCGGGTCAAGGGCGCTTGTAGGCTCGTCAAAACATAGGATGGATGGGTTCATGGCAAGGGCTCTGGCAATTGCTACACGCTGCTGTTGGCCACCTGAGAGCTGACATGGATACATGTCTATTTTCTGCTCAAGGCCAACTCTCTTAAGAAGAGTCATGGACCTCTCTCTGATCTCGGCCTCCGGGTACCGCTTCAAAAGGCGGGGCGCGAGCTCCACGTTCTCAAGCACTGTGTACTGAGGAAAGAGGTTGAACTGCTGGAAAACAAGGCCGAAGTTAAGCTGGTTCTCCCGCTGCTGCTCCACAGTCAGGTTGTGCTGGTCGGCATCGAAAATCACCTTTCCGTTCACCGAGATTGTCCCTTTATCGGCCTTCTCGAGGAAATTGATGCACCGCAGCAGCGTAGTCTTTCCGCCGCCGGAGGATCCTATTATTCCCAGCACCTCACCTTTCACAAGAGAGAAGGAGATTCCTTTCAGAACCTCATTTGCACCAAAATGCTTGTGTATGTCTTTCACTTCCAGAATCGGCATCTCTTCCTCCATCAATTGAAATAGCTTAGCTTCTTCTCAAACTTTGCAAGAAGAATGGTCAGAATGCCACTGAATAAAAGATAGAAAACACCTGTCATGAAAAGAGGCCAGATTATTCCGTCCGACTTGATGAATGTCTGCCCTGCCCAGATAAGCTCATACACTGCAATTACACGGGCCAGGGAGGTGTCCTTGACCAGAGTGATTATCTCGTTGCCCATAGGGGGAACAATGCGCTTTATAACCTGCAGCAGCACTATCTTGAAGAAGACCTGGCGCCTGGTAAGTCCAAGAACCTGGCCAGCCTCGTACTGCCCCTTGGAGATGCTCTCAATTCCACCCCGGTAAATCTCAGAGAAATAACATGAATAGTTGATTATGAAGGCCACCATGACAGCGGTGAACCGCCCGGAGGTGCCCATGCCCCAGATGTTCTGATGGAACAGAAGTCCGGGACCATAGTAGATAACTATAAGCTGGAGCATGAGAGGTGTACCTCTCACGATCCAGACTATAAAACGGACAATTATTTTCAGGGGCTTGAACTTAGCCATAGACCCGAAGGCTATGATAAGTCCAAGCGGAACTGCTCCGGCCAGAGTGAGCAGAAAGAGCTCAATTGTCTTTACAAAGCCGGCACAAAGCCGGAGCAGAACTTCCTGAACCATTATTTCTGTGGGATGATGGAAGCCTGTGTGCCGTACTTCTCGGCAGCCTTCATCATTGAGCCGTCAGCATATGCTTTCTTGAAGAAATCATTGATAGCTGGCACCAGGTCAGATCCTTTTCTGAATCCAACACCGTACTCCTCTGTTGTAAGAGCAACTGAGTATGTCAGGTCTGGGTATGATGTTCCAGGTCCAACCATTGCGGCAGCCATGAGTGAGTCGATGATACAAGCCTCGGATGTTCCGGCAGCAACTTCCATTACTGCAGCAGCCTGTGTGTCAACTGCCATTGCATTGTATCCATTCTCTTTTGCAGCCTCTTCTCCGGCGCTTCCAGCCTCTACGGCAAACTTAAGATTCTTTGCATCCTCAGCCTTCTTAAGGGAAGCTGCGAGTGCTTTCTTTGTAACGATGATCTGTGCGTTGTTGCAGTATGGGTTGGATGTAGCCATAGCCTTTTTAACGCCGTCTGTAAGGGTCATTCCGTTCCATACGCAGTCGATTGTCTTGTTCTCAAGCTCCATGCTCTTGGAGTCCCAGTCAATCTCGATGAACTCGCACTTAACACCAAGTTCTTTGGCAAATGCAACTGACATATCAGCATCGAAACCGATCCATTCATTTCCCTCTTTGTAGTCCATTGGTGCGAAATCTGTGATTCCTACTACAAGAGTTCCCTTGTTGACAACATATGCCTTATCAGAGTTTGATGCCTCTTTCTTTCCACCGGCAAATGCGAAAGCTGCGCAGAGCAGAAGAACGAGTGCGCAGATTAAAATTTTAGATGAAGTTTTCAATTTTTTCTCCTTTTTTTCAGCATAGACTAAAAAAAGCATTATATCAATCAAATATCGTGAAAAAAAATATAATATGGAATATAATCGGAGATGGAGGGCTCATGAAAACCTATTTTATCCTTGACGGCTACAGCCTTATTTATAAATCCTATTTTGCTTTCATCAGGAATCCTATGATGAATCCCAAGGGGGAGAACAGCTCTGCCATATTCGGTTTTTTCCGCACCCTGTTCAGCCTTTTTGACCGGTACAATCCGGAATATTTCTTAGTTACCCTTGATTCTCTGACCCCTACCTTCAGACACGAAATGTACCCTGAGTACAAAGCCACACGGGACAAGACTCCGGAGGATCTCCATGCCCAGATTCCACGGATAGAGGCTATCCTTAAAGCCCTGGGGATAACAGCCCTCAGAAAGAACGGTTACGAGGCCGACGACATCATTGCCACCTATGCCAAGAAGTGCCAGGCCGAAGATTCCCAGTGCCGCATAATAACCGGGGATAAAGACCTGCTCCAGCTGGTTTCCGACAACATAAAGGTCATCCGTTACAGCAAGGATGACTACAACGAGATGGACCGTGACGGCGTGTTCAAGGAGTGGGGCGTTTGGCCCGAACAGATCCTGGACTACCTGGCCCTTTGCGGCGACTCTGCCGACAACATCCCGGGGGTAAAAGGGATAGGCCCAAAGGGGGCTGTGACACTGCTCCAGACCTATGGGAGCATCGACAGCATCTACGAAAACATAGAGAACATAAAAGGGGCTAATAAAGCTAAACTGGAGGCCAGTAAGGAAGATTGCCTCTTAAGCCGTAAGCTGGTGCAGCTCTGCAGCGATGTGCCGCTGGAGCAGTGCCTGGACGATTTCTCCACAGCCAATCTGAACTACCATGCCGCAGTTCCGCTCCTTAAGGAAGAGGGAATCAAGAGCGCCATCAAATGGCTGGAAGAGAAAGCAGGGGTACCGGCAGGGGGCTTGTTCGCCCAGAACCCTGCAGACGAGGTTCCCGAAGCTCCGAAACAGGAGGCAAAAAAAGGAGTCTATACAACCATAACACAGCTATCCCAGCTGGATGAGCTTATTGAAAAAGTTAAAAAAGCTGGCATCTATGCCTTCGATTCCGAGACCGACAGCCTGGACTTTGTCTCAAACCATCCGGTGGGTTTCTCAATTGCGGTCAAGGCAGAAGAAGGTTTCTACATCCCTATCCAGGCCGAAGGCAAGTATTACATTCCGGAAGAGATAATCAAGAACAAGCTGCGGCAGATACTGGAAGATCCGTCGCTCAAACTGATAGGTCAGAACTTCAAGTTCGACTACCAGGTTCTCAAGCGGTGGGGCATAAACCCGGCCGGCCTCTGGTTCGACACCATGATCGCAGCCTGGCTGGTTGATACCAAGATTTCGGTCTACAACATGGACTACCTGGCCGACCATTATTTCAATTACAAGACTATCACCTACGACGATGTGGTGCCCAAAGGCAAATTCTTCCAGGATGTGCCGCTGGAACAGGCCACAGAGTATGCAGCCGAGGATGCAGACATCACATTCCGCCTTTACGAGCACCTTTATCCGATAGTGAAGGCACATAACGAGAAACTTTTCTTCGATGTGGAGATGCCGCTGGTCACCATACTTGGAGATATGGAGCTGGAAGGAATCCGCATAGACAAGCATGTGCTTGAGAAATACTCTGTGGAGCTTGAGGCCCAGCTGTCGGCAATAGAGATAGAAATTTACAAGGAGTGCGGCAAGGAGTTCAACATCAACTCAACCCAGCAGCTCCAGGAGATTCTTTTCACCGACCGTAAGCTCAAGCCTATAAAAAAGACCAAGACAGGCTATTCCACCGACACTACAGTGCTGGAGGAACTTGCATTAGAGGATGTGGTGCCCCAGTTGATACTGCGGTACCGGGCGCTGGCAAAGCTTAAATCCACCTATGTTGATGCCCTGCCTCTCCAGACCGACTCAAGCTCCAGAATCCATACCACATTCAGGCAGACAGGCACAGCTACCGGACGCCTTTCCAGCATCAACCCAAACCTGCAGAATATCCCGATCAGGGACGAGGAGGGGCGCCGCATCCGCAAAGCCTTTACAGCAAGGGCCGGCATGGTGTTCTTAAGCGCCGACTACTCCCAGATAGAACTGGTGGTACTGGCTCACCTGTCAGAAGACCCGGAGCTGACCAAGGCCTTTAAAGAAGGGGTAGATGTACACCGCCTTACTGCATCATTGGTGTTCGGAGTGCCGCAGGAGGCAGTGACCCCAGATCAGCGGCGGGTTGCCAAGGTCATCAACTTTGGTGTCATCTACGGCATGTCAGCTTTCCGTCTGGGGCGAGATCTCAACATCTCTGTCTCACAGGCCAGCGGTTTCATCAAGATGTACTTCGAGAAGTATGCCGGTGTCCAGCGCTTCATCAACCAGACTCTGGACTACGCGCGGGAACATGAGTGCGTCAAGACAATCCTTGGAAGGGAGCGGTTCATCAACGCTATCAACAGCCAGAACCACAACGAGCGGAGTGGCGCCGAACGCATTGCATTCAACTCCCCTATCCAGGGCTCTGCCGCCGATATCGTCAAGATGGCTATGATCAATATTTCACAAAAGCTCAAGGAGAAAGGGCTGGAATCCAAGATGGTACTCCAGATCCACGATGAGCTTATATTCGAGGTGCCTCAGAAAGAGGTTGAGGTCATGAAAAAGCTGGTCAAGGAGGAGATGGAGAATGTTATAAAGCTCCATGTTCCGCTCCGTGTCAGCATAGAGACAGCCGAGAGCTGGGGAGACATGCACTGATGGTCATAGGAGTGGCAGGGAAGACCTGCGCGGGAAAGAACTCTGTTATCAAACCGCTTGAGAAGATGGGCTACTGCCTTGTGGATGTGGATCAGCTGGGACATTTAGCCCTGGAGCATCAGAAGGAGAAACTTATTGCAGCCTTCGGACCGGGCATACGGAACCAGGATGGAACAGTGAACCGGCGGGCACTGGGGGCAATCGTGTTCTCAAACCCAGAGGAAAAGAAAAGGCTTGAGAGCATTGTACACCCCGAGATGGTGCGGATGGTGGAAGACATAATTGTAGAGCGTCAGGAGGTGGTCATCAACGCCGCAATCCTTTTTGAGATGAAGCTTGATAAGTTGTGCGACATTATTTTCTGGGTGGACGCCCCTGCCATAGTGCGGTTTTTCAGAGGACTTAAGCGGGGCGGAACATCCCCCTGGGCACTTTTTAAAAGAATTTGGGCTCAAAGAAAGATGAATCCTAATAATTTTTCTACAAATGCCGATATTTTTACTATAAGAAATATAGGCAGCGAAGAGAAGACTGCAGAAAAAATAGTAAAAATACTTGAAAAAAGGAAATGAAATGGAACAGCAGAAACTTTTATGGACAATTCTTTCAGTAGGAATCTTGATTCTTATCTTATTGGGAGCAGGAATGTTCTTCTTCCTCCCTTCCGACAGCACAGGCCTGGCACAGAGCGGCAAAACCACAGAATGGTCAAAGTCAGCATCACCTGCACCGGCTGTAGAACAGAAAGCAACTCCTGCTCCAGCACAGCCAGCTAAGCCAGAGGTAAAGAAGACCCCTGTACAGCCGGCTCAGACACCAGCAGCACAGCCTGAAGTAAAAAAGACTCCGGCTCCAACCCCTGCACCTGCTGCTAAACCGGCTCAGACAACACCTGCGCCAAAAGCTACACCAGCACCTGCAACCAAGCCGGCTCCAGCTGCTCCTGCACAGCCAACCAAACCAGCGGCAACTCAGCAGGCTACAAAGCCAGCACAGACACAGGCCAAACCAGCCGCAACAACTTCGACTGCAGCCAAAGTCAGCTACTGGGTTCAGGTTGGTTCTTATGCAACCAAGGATGCGGCAGACAAGACTAAACAGGAACTGTCCGCCAAGGGATACACCTCCTCAATCCAGACTATTGCGGCAAATGGCAAGACATATCACAGGGTAAAGATCGGCCCTTATGCAACCAAGGCAGAAGTAGACACCCTGCTGCCTAAGATCAAGGCTCTCCCTGGGATGGGCGACAGCTTCATAACCACCAAGTGATATGTTTTCAGATATGAACCAGCTGTTCGCACGGCTGGCAGCCTCTAAATTCAGAAGCAGCTTCCACCTAAAAAGGCGGGAGCTGTCTTATTTTAAGGAGAAGGGGCTGGATACAATAATGGAGCATGCTCAGGAGCTCCTCAAGACCCGCCTGTTCGCAGCCGATATCCCCAACGACGGCAAGCAGACACCCATGAAGAATCATCCCGTGTTCATAGCCCAGCACGCAACAGGGTGCTGCTGCCGGGGCTGCCTGGAGAAGTGGCACGGCATCCCCAAGGGGAGAGAGCTCACTTCCGAGGAGCAGCAGTATGTGCTTGCCGTACTCCGCCAGTGGCTGGTGCGGGAGACCGAAAACCAGCAAAAGCTAAAAATTTCTATTGCCAATAGCAAAAATTTATGATATTTTTATGTTAGTTTAGTGAATTTTTTATAAAATTTCACTATAGAGGCGTGAGATGTCATATATTAATCGTATTTTAGACCTGGAAAAAATTCTTTCCACAAAATCACTTTTCCTGTTTGGCCCCAGGCAGACAGGGAAATCGTCCTATATCAAAAATCAGCTGCTCAAAAAGGACATTGCCCTCTTCTGGACCTTGCTTGATGGACGGCTCCGGTTAAGAGTTCTTGCAGATCCCGGCCTGCTGAGGCAGGAGGTCGAGATAAGGAATCTCCATGACTGTACAATTATAATTGATGAAATACAAAAATGTCCTAATCTGCTTGATGAAATCCAGTTTCTTATTGAAGAACGGAACATCAGGTTCCTTCTTACTGGCTCCAGCGCCCGGAAACTGAAAGATGCAGGAACAAACCTGCTGGGCGGCCGTGCTACAGAACGTCATTTTCATCCCCTGACATTCCCGGAAATTCACGACAGTCCCAATTATAACCTTCCCTTCATCTTTGAACATGGACTGCTTCCTTTCATGTTCCTCTCGCAGGATATAGAGGAGGATTTAGCTGCATATATCAACACATACCTGACAGAAGAAATAGCGGCAGAAGGTGCGTCCCGGAATATTCCCGCTTTCGCCCAATTCTTGAATGTTGCAGCCCTGACAAACTCACAGATCCTCAATTATACAAATGTAGCCAGTGACAGCCAGGTTCCGCATCAGACAATCAGGCAATGGTATCAAGTATTGGAGGACACCCTGCTTGGTTATCAGATTGAACCCTTCAGAAAAACAGTAAAACGCAAAGCAATAGCCACATCCAAGTTCTATTTCTTTGATATTGCTGTTGCAAGATCTCTAAAAAACATTCCGACTCCTGCCGAGGATACTACTGAATTCGGAGAGTTCTTTGAGCAGCTCGTATGCATGGAATTAAAGGCATGGATTGATTATACAAACCCTAGAAGCAAGCTGACTTTCTGGCGTTCCACAACCGGGGCAGAAGTTGATTTCTGCATTGATGAGAGAACAGCAATTGAGGTCAAATCATCCGGCAAAGTTTCTGATAAGCACCTTAAAGGACTCAAGGCTCTGCGGGAAGAGGGTATTTTCAAGAAATACATTGTCGTGTGTCAAGAAGAACACCCCCGCCTGATTGATGGAATTGAAATCCTGCCCTGGAAGTACTTCTTTGAGCGGCTTTGGACAGGAAATATTTAAGCAGCGATTTATTTCTTGATATTCTTCACCATCTGCTTGATCTGATCCTGCCACTCCTCCACCAGCCATTCCGGTTCCCGTGGAATTGCGTTGCCCCCCTGGGACAGCACCCAATACTGAATCGGACGGAACTGTGTAGAGGAAAACTCAATCCTGGTCCTGTCCTCATCATCAAAATCAGTTATCTTCTGGTCATCGGCCCACACCCGCTCCTTGATATATGGCCGGGCATCACCGTAGAAATCGATTACATATTTATCCAAATCCCTGGAGGCGAAGGTGCCGAACCGCCCTCCACCAGATTGAGATGCCATCTCATAGTCAGCAGGGAGCTTAAAGCGGTCTGAGGTAATTTTCAGTTTTTTCATCCGGCTCAGGACAAAAAGACGGGTGTCCTCACGCTCTTCTGCAAAGCCATAGAGATAGCATACGCCATCCTCCAGCAGAAGCTGATATGGACGTACCCGGCGATGCTGCATCTCGGTGTCCCAGCGACCTGTGTAGTCAAACTCAATAACCAAGTTGCCCTGCAGAGCCCTGAGAATATCATCCCATACCTGCTTGTCCACAGAAAAAGCAGGTGCAGGCGGAATTGCAATCCGCTTAAGAAGTGCGCTCTTTCCTGCCGCCTGGGTATCAGTGACAAAATCTATCACCCCAGAGATCTCTTCGTACAGAGGACTCCCCTGGAAGCTTGAGAGCAAGGTCTTGGCCGCAGATAGGTAGAACACATCCTGAGCCGATATATTGTTAAGGGCAAAATCCCAATCCTCAAAATAATAGTATCCATTTTTCTGGCGGTCATACTCCAGCGGCGCCTTGAAATATGTGCGCAGGGCATCTATGGTCCGGCATATGGTGGCCTCACCCACCTTGCTGTAGCCTGTCTGTTCGCAGTAGAACCGCCGCAGTTGCTTATTGTTGGGATACATGCCGGACTTTATAGCATTGTGGACAATGATGATCCGTTCCAGCATCTTTTTGTTCAAAGTACGTGTTTCTTTCTTTTTCATGGTATTTTTTATAATATCATACTCTATCATTTGATGATAGAGTGAAATAAAAAAAGCATCAATAATGCTTGATTTTCTCCAGAAAATTGAACAAAACTCAATTTAGCGGAGGAAAAGCGGGATGTTATATTTTAATATATTTGATATTTATCAATCTTTGATAAAGAAATAATGATATAATGAAAATATAGGAGCCTTAGAGTATGGCAAAAACCAATTCAAACAGTATAACAAGCATTTTAGTTTCAGAATTAAATAAAGATATTACCTTTAGAAAAAACTTTATTAGTCTAATTAACAAAAAAAAGAAGATAATTGATAAAAAAACTACTGAAAAATTAGAATTTTTTGATTGTACCCATAGTCCACTTCGTTATAAAGAAATGAAGAATGCGGAAATAGATATTATTGCTCGATTTCATGGCGAGCACAAACCTAAATTGATGATTGAAATAAAAGCAAATCAAAGAGAAAATCTTCAAGATTCTCAGAAAAGAGAAAAAGAATATCATAAAACTTCAACGATTCATGGAATCCCCCTAATATTTATTATTCCAGACTCTTACTATAAAAAAACCGAGCTGCAGGATTGGGCAACAATAATCACATGGGAAGAAATAAGAGAAAAATCTGATTTTAAAGACCAGATAGACGCCTTTGTAGAGATTAACATTAAGTCTATTTCTTTTTCTTCTAAAGATAATAAAAAAATAGATGAAGTATTAAACTCAATTAAAGATGTTTTAACTAAATCCAAAAGGCAAAACATTAGTTGCCAAAAGGATCAATGGGGCATTGGCTTTTATTACAGTACTTTAAGGCCTCAAAATGATTATTTTATTGGGTTCATTCCAAAATATAGAGAAGATAAAAAATTTTTTTCTTTATGCATTGCAGAAAAGTGTAACAATAATGAGTTGGGTGATCGAGATTCCAATCCTAAAGTGAAACCCTTGTTTTTCGATGATGGCTGGTATTATTTTTCAGTAAAAAAAGATGAGTTATTTGATGGAGATAAGGCGTTAATAGACAAAAAAGTTCTAGAAATAATTAAAGATAGGGTTTCTGATGAAGATATAACTGACATTCAAGATATTTATAACCGCTATTAACATACAAAATCAAGTAAAAATCCCTTATTCTATCACACTATGATAGACAGCCTCCGTTATAGTCAACTCAAAAGCATAACGGAGGTTTTTTATGAACATACAAGAAGACTTTGGCCAGCTGGATGAAGCAGATATCAGGCTGGTAATAAATGATACTGATGAAATAGAAAAATGGACAGGACAAGGTGATGAATTGCCTCCTGCCGGATTTCTTGCCCAAGCAAAAAAAGTGCTCTTAAAAATCACAGCAGATTCATATTTCACATCTGAAAACCTCAACTCAACACTCGATGCCATACGTTGCAAACTGCCAGAAGATGCATTGTTTCTCTACACCATTGTTATCGATAAAACAGAGAATGCGTCACCGCTAAAAAGGATGGAAATATATGTCAATAAAAATTAATTCTATCGAGCTTCAGAAAATTCTGGCATTATGATGGTTATCTAGCAAATTAATAGCTTGTTTGAAGAATTTTCTTATCCTGTAAATATAAAAAGCTATGAAAACAATATTGGCTGAAAAAAAAGTGTTCCTGAAAATTTTGTGATATAATAAAAATATGAGTGAAAAACTATTAGACAATTGGAAAAAAGTTATACAGAAGAACAATCCGGAACTGGCCCAGCTCTTTACCCATGACGGGGCCTTCCCGGGCTATTCCAGCACCTCACCCAAGGTGCTTTTCATCGGGCGGGAATCGCGGTATGCACCCACAGGGGACAGAGTTACCGATGACCTGACTTGGTTCAGAAGCCTTGATTCCACCGACAGCCTGGGCAACTACTGGAATAGAATTATTACCCTTGTTTACCTTATCCAGACTGGACAGAAGTATTCGCAAGACCAGACACCAAGCCCGGGAACTATCCTGAACCAGATGCGGGCAACAGATAACTACGGGTTCGCCATTATGAACATATCAAAGTATCTGAACCCGGAAGAGGAGAAAAGCGGCACCTCAAACTTCAATCTGATAAACCAGTTTCTTGCCGACTCAGACCTGCCCCAAAGGAACTTTGTCCGCGAGGAGATTGAGGCGCTGGCTCCCGATATCATCATCACCGCAAACCTGTGGGGATGCAAGATCAAGAAAAAATATCTGGACCTTATTTTTCCGCCCCAAGACCTTGGAGCGCCAGTGTTTGACCGGACTGGGAATGCCTGCCTCCAGAACTTCCGGCTTAACGGCAAGACTATAAAACGTATAGACACCTACCATTTCTCGGCTGTCGGCAACGATCAAGAGCTGTTCTACGACCCGATTATGGAGCTGGTTTAGGGAATAATCCTACCCAATAAATTGTTTTTATTTACAAATATAAGTAATTCTTATATTCTTCCTATAAAGAAAAGTAGTTCACTTTTTATGGAGGAAAAAAATGAATCAGACACCTGATGAACTATTTAATACCGCAGATGCGCTTGAAAGGTTGGCTGATAATGATGAGAGAACTGCCGATGAGATTGTCAAACAATTTGATATTAAAGAAACTGATTATCCCAAAATAAAGAATACTGTATATGAATTTGTTTCAGATTATGTGCATAAAGATAAAGAAACAACAGACAAACAATTTCTTGTGAAAAAATTCAATGGGTATCCCCAATTGTGGAAAGATAAAGCCGAAATTGAACAGACGGCCGATGAAATCGTAGGGACTGTTTATACATATGAGAAAAACAAGCAGGAACTAGACGCCCATATTGCTTCTGGGAAGCGGCATGAAAGCTGGTTGGCAATTAAGATAGAACAAGGATCCGCTGCTTCCGGAAACAAGCAAGTTGGAACATATGCTCAGAAACTAGATATGTCCATTGATAATGCCAACAAACAAATGGAACGGACAATTCATAACATTGATGGCAGCATCAACCATAATCCAAACCTAGATGGCTTTATAGCAGAGCAACATCATGCTAATACATTCAATCTAGATGCTGCACAGAAAGAAAAAGCATTTTCTGCCGAGCCTCTTAGTTCTAATGGTAAAAATTCTGTTGATGTTGTTGTTCGCGATTCTCAAGGAAGAATTAAACAGAAATATCAATCAAAATACGGCAAAGATGCAGAAACAACAGAAAGCTATTTTGCAAATGGTAATTATAGAGGGCAGCGTAAACTTGTTCCTGAAGGCCAAGGCAAGGATATCTATGGATCAAGTGAAAAAATAGAACTTACAAAACCAAAAAATTCAGAAAAAATTGAATCAAAGCCCCTTTCAAAAGAACAAGCCAAAGTAATGCAGAAAAAGGCACAAAGCGAAGGAAAGGTGGACGATTATACATGGAATAATTTCACCAAAGGAACAATTGCAAAAAGAATCTGCAGGAAAGCTGGGCTAGCCGCCCTTTTTGCTGTTGGTTTACAAGGTGCGCGGATTGTTGGTAGACGTATTTGGAATTGGGCTACGGGCAAAGAAAATCAGAGTGTGGCAGAAGATGTTAAAGAATTTGCCGAAAGTGCAATTAAAAGCGGCGCAAGTGCTGGTTTGACCGTGGCAACATCTGGTGCATTAACCGTTGCCGCAAGAAGTGGATGGCTTGGAAAACTTCTTATGAAAACCCCTGCAGGACATCTTGCCGCAGCTGCATGTGTTGGAATTGAGAATGCAAAAGTACTTTATAAATATGCAAAAGGTGAAATTACAGGAGAACAGGCTCTTGATCAAGCAGGACGGGCAACATGCAGTGTGGTAGGCGGTCTTGCCGGTTCTGTCAAGGGTGCTAGTATAGGAGCAGCCATAGGCACTGCATTGGGTCCGGTTGGAAGCGCTGTAGGAGGATTGGCTGGTGGATTGGTCGGCGGTATTGCTGGAAGTGTAGTTGGGGAAGCTATTTTCAGCGCTGGAAAGAAAATTGTAAAAACGGTTGCAATCGGTATTAAAGCAGTAGGTTCTGCTATCGCAAGTGGAGCAAAGAAAATCTTCTCAAGACTTAAAACCCTATTTAGCTAAAAATTATGCGGAGGTATATATGAAAGCAATAAAATTTAACTTGCAGTATGGAGACAAGCAGATTAAATCTCTTGCAGAGTTGAAAGAATATGGTAACATTGATATGTTGCTTGAAACACTTAATAATGGGATGTTGGAGAGGTGGCTTGAAGCTCATGGATATAAAGAACTTGAAGAGGTAAAAAAAATAGATAAAAGCAACGCTCGAAAAGCTTGTGATGCACTTTGTACAATATTCTTTGATGCAGATGCAACCACTGCTCAAAAAGCAGCCGCAGAACTTTTTAAGATAAGAAAAGAAGAAGAAAAGCGACTTGAGTCATTAAAGGGTTTGAAAGAACAAGAAAAAAAGATTATTAACAATTATCATGATGGGTATAATAATATTATTTCTTCATTTAGAAATAATGCTAATGATTATGCTGTTCTAAAAGCAGGTATGGTTGAATTAGATGAAAAATATCGGGATCTTCTTATTTTAGACAAAGAAAATTTTTATTCAAGCTTTAAAAAACATTCTCTTGTATTGCTTGCTCTTATGGCTAATAAACAACTTCGCGACTTCATAGGTTATGAGGAAAAAAATGTTTATCAAGATATCATGAATATGATTAAACCGACTAAAATAATATATAATGATTACGAGTTAACAACATCTGAATGGGAAGTTGTCTTTCGTTTAATTGACTCAAAAAAGGGGAAACCTAAAGATATACTGGAAAAACTAATATATCATCTTAAACCGTTTTCTTATACAGCAGAATTTATTAATGACGAAAACAGTCTACAATTATTTCGGTCACGCCATGGATCAAAAGAAACGGCTTGTTATTTTAAAGATAATGGTTATACTCTTCGGCGATGCTATACTGCTTCCGAGGCTGAAAAAATGGGTTTCTATATCTTTAAAGAAACAGTTATCCCCCAGCCTCCTTTAGCTTATATTAAATATTATTCAGGTTCAACTCTGGAAGAGATTTGGGATGACATAGAACCAGACACCCAAAAAGTATTTATGATTATCTCAATGACAAAAGATTGTTTGTTGCGCAGTGTTGGTAATGCTGGTGAAAAATTGACCGCTGATGATGTTAATGAACATTTCATTTTCACTAATGGAATTGAGTTTAAAAGTGGTAAATCTGATGCGCAATTAATATATATGGAGATATGAAAATATGAAGCTTTCATTAAGTAATCGTCTTGCAAGTTATATTAATGCGCTTCGGCCAATTATTTATATTAATCATTTTGATCATCATATTGCAGAAAAACTGATTGAAAGCGTGGCGGATGGTGCAAAATGCTTTACATATACAAACGCTGGAATTTTTTCAGATAAAGAAATAATAGAAACACATGATTCATCTCTTGTGGCTTTTCTTGATGATATCCTTGCGCAGAAAGATTATGCCACAAAAGATAATCCCAAACACATTTTTATTATTCTTAAAGATGCTCATCAGTATCTGGATTCTAAAAGCCCTTTTTATAACCCTAAGTGTATAGCTCTGCTGAAAAGAATCGCAGAAACCACAATGTTTGAAAATGGTGTATATATAACCACCTTCCTAGTTTCGCCGGTATTAGTTCTCCCAAAAGAAATCGAGAAGATGATAACCATTTTTGATATTCCTTTCCCGGATGCAGAAGAAGTTGCAACTATTATTGCAGATTATACAGATTCATTTCATATTTCAATTGATGAAAATGTCAGAAATGAGTTAATAGTTTCTTTTAAGGGGCTAACAGAATTTGAGATACGGCAGATTCTCAATTATGCATATCAACAGTCAGGTACATTTGACTTTGAGGGGGTTAAACTTGTTCTTAAAGAAAAAGAACAGATTATCCGAAAAAGCGGTATTATCGAGATTTTTACATCAAATACAAATATTAGTGATATTGGCGGGCTTGAAAACCTTAAGACCTATTTGACCAACAAAGCAAAAATTTTCTCAAAACTTGGCGAGGCTAAAAAATTCGGGGTAGATCTTCCAAAGGGAATCTTGATTATAGGTATGCCAGGTTGTGGCAAAAGCCTTACAGCTAAAGCAACCGCCAGTATGTTCAATGTTCCTCTTCTTCGATTGGATATTGGAAAACTGATGGGGAAATATGTGGGCGAGAGTGAGCATAACCTGAGTACTGCAATTAAAACAGCAGAAGCTGTAGCGCCTTGCGTCCTCTGGATTGATGAATTGGAAAAAGCCTTTGCTGGAGTTGGCGGTGACGGTGGAGGAAGTGATATTACTACCCGGCTTTTTGGCCAATTCTTGACTTGGTTACAGGAAAAGGAAAGCTCTGTCTATGTTGTTGCAACTGCCAATAATATTGCCAAGCTTCCTCCAGAATTCCTACGCAAAGGACGCTTTGATGAATTATTCCTTGTTGAACTGCCAGAACCTGAGGAACGCAGAATGATATTTAAAATTCACCTTAAAAAAAGAGGCAAACTTACACCTGAAGTAGATATTATTAAGCTCCTTAAGGCTACGGAGGGATATAATGGAGCAGATATTGAGAATGTTGTAAAAGAGACAATAGAAAACGCCTTCTGTTCTGATGACAAATCGGTCACAACAGCGAAATTACTTGAAACAATTGATAATACAAAGTCATTCTCTGAAACTCTTAAAGATGAGGTTGAACGACTTAGGGAAGTATATAAAAAATATAGTTTCAAGAAGGCAAATTAATATAAAGGCCCTTGTTTAATCTTTTCTCTATAATTTTTCTCATAATTTTTCACTCTATCATGAAATGACAGAGTGCCTTGGTATTCTTTCCTTGTGATTTTAAACACAAAGGTAAAAATTCTTTTATTTTTTCTGTTATCAGCAAGTTGTCTATCAGGAAATGATAAACCACAAGGAGTACAAATACAAGCGATGGCAAACTATTATTGTGAATACTGTGGCATGTCTTATCCTAGCCCAAGATCGCTTACAGCATGCAGATGCGCCCGGCATCCTTTGGGGCCGAACAAAGGCTACCACAAACTGTATGAAGGTTCTGAAAAATCGCAGTATACCTGCAAATTCTGCGGATTCAGGTTTAGCAGTATACGCTCCATGACTGCTCTTAGATGTCCAAGGCACCCGAATGGAGCAAACAAGGGTAATCATTCACCGGTATTATAAGGAGGGAGAAAATGAACAACACTAATCCATCCCTCGGCGATATAGTTTTTACCGACCGGGGCTTGTATAAGCATTATGGTATTTATGTGGGGCATGACAGCGTAATCCATTTCGCCGGGCCCAAAGGGCACGAGATCGAGGCTTCCCAGGCAGATATCATAGAGACCTCGGTTGAGGATTTCCTCCGGGGCGACCTGCTTGAGATTCAGGATGATGAGGGCAGAGAGCCTCTGCCTAAGAGAGAAATCATCAGGAGGGCAAGGTCAAAGCTTTATAGCTGCAAGGGCAATTACAGCCTTCTCTTCAACAACTGCGAGCATTTTGCCAACTGGTGCCGCTATGATGAGCACACATCCAGTCAGGTTGAAGCCGGGATAAATATGGCCAAAATCCTGCTGGTAACAATCGGTACAGGAGTATTGTTCGGTCTAAAAATGGCCAAAAAAGATGTAAAATCTTGCAAATAATTTAATAAATTTCAAAATTTCTCAAAATATTTTTCACTCTATCACGAAATGATAGAGTGACCCGTTATAATTTTATTTTAAATCTAAAAAAAGGAGAAACTATGGAGAAAAACATGAGCGATGCAATTCTTGAAACAATCGACAAAGCAATGGCAGAAACCCTCTTTCCTGTACCGGGCGACATTATCTCTGCAAGGTATCACTATGGCATCTACATCGGCCACGGTGAGGTAATCTACCTGCCAGTCCCCACCTCCGAAAAACCGGAGCCAGTGTTCACCCTAGAATTTATGTCATATTTCATGGGGTCAAAGCCTATTGTAGTGAAGCGCGAGACCGAAGATTCTGTGAACAAGCCGCTCCCCGCAGATGAGATTATTGCTCGGGCAAAGTCAATGCTCGGAAAGCATCTGGGCGGAGAAATCGGCCGCAGAAAGGATTTTGTCAACTGGTGCAGATATGGTGTCACCGCCCCCGATGTTCAGGCTTCCACCTTTGAAACCCCTGAACGCCTGGGAGAACTTTTTTTCTGCCTGGCAAGATGTTGGTCTGCTGATAAAGACAAGTGTGTCGGCTCTCTTGGGCTTAGCGATATTGACGCTAAAGGCATCCTGACAGAGGCCCAGATCCGGCACAACCAGGAGGTGAAAGAGAACCCGAATGCAGGTGACCCACCAGAGATCATCCTTCTGAGAACGCTTTTCGGCTCTTATGAAGACCACGAAAATATCGACGAGGTGATAGAAAAAACCAGCCTTGTCTGTCTCAAGGAGCCTAACGGCGATGGAAGCTATACCGTCTCCACCTTCCTTGTGAACAAGGAAGACGGCAGCTACAACAGAGTCCTTATGGTCTGGCAGACAGAGTGGCTTGAAGAAGACCTTCAGAAGGTCTTCGGCGCCCGGAATGTTTGCATAATCTCATAACCTTCTCATCTCCAAACCACAGGCGGCAAGGAGCTCATCAACAGAATCTGCATCCTGAGCCTTCGCCGCCAGATTTATTATCTTGCCGCAGGTTCGGGCATCGTCCAGAGCCTCATGGGCGTTATATTCAATCAAAAACTTCTCCCCCAGGTATGTGAGCCTGTGACAATCAAGCTCCGGCCATGTTTTCTGGGCCACCTTCAATGAATCAAAGTAACAAAGCTCTGGAACCGGCATTCCATAATAGTCCATACAGCTCCTGATCACATTCATGTCAAAGCCGGCGTTATGGGCTACCAGCGGGAGACCAGGGACCTGTGCCAGGAACGGGACCACGAAGGTATCCCAGACCTCTGGGAACTGGGGCTTGTTCCGCACATCAGCATAGGAGATATGATGAATCGTCTCTGTCCATTCGGGGATAAAATACATCTTAGCCGGATGGATGAGCGAATAGAATCTTGCGACCTCCTTGCCGTCGACAAACCGTACCAACCCCACCGAGCACGCGCTGTTGGAGTATGTGTTTGCTGTCTCAAAATCAATTGCAACATAATCAAGTCCTTTCATTTGTTTTTCCTTTTGAGACAAATATAAAAAACCACTCTATCATTATGCGACAGAGTGGTAGAAAAGAGAGAAAATTATTTTCGCCGACGGCCCCAGGGAGGGTCATCACTGGCCTTGAAGTTATAGACAGGCTTGATAACCCGGATTACATCTGCTGTTGGCTTTATGTTTTCCAGGATATCCTCCATAGGTTTATAAGCCATTGGGGCCTCATCAATGGTATCCAATCCGACGGTAGTGGAATATATTCCCGCCATCTGGGTCTTAAAATCCTCAAGCTGAAGCTGGTGCCGGGCCTGGGAGCGGCTCATCAGCCGTCCCGCACCATGGGGCGCAGAGCAGTTCCAGTCCTCATTACCCTTGCCGATGCAGATAAGGCTGCCATCCCGCATGTTCATAGGGATGAGCAGTTTTTCCCCGGCCTTTGCGCTTACTGCCCCCTTCCGGAGAATCATGGCATCGGTATCGATATAGTTGTGGATAGTGGTGAATTGCTCCGCTATCTCCGCCGGGTCTGTCCGCAATCCCACACAGATTGTCTTTATCATGGCCTTCCGGTTGAGCACTGCAAAGTGCTGCATTATCCTCATGTCGTTGATGTAATCCTCAAAAAGCTGGCCGCTCACATATGCAAGATCCTGGGGAACATCGGTCTTCACCTGGGTCTTGAGCTTCCTGAGCTCTGTCTCGATCTCGGTCTGCCTGCCCTGCTCCTTCATTGTGGCAATAAGGGCGCTGATATCTATATCCCTGTTCTGATTCAACTGCTTCCAGGCTTCCTCCTGGTAGTAGTTGGCAATCTCAAGCCCTGCATGGCGGCTACCGGAGTGAACCACGATGTAGAGGTTTCCATCGTCATCCCGGTCAGCCTCGATAAAGTGGTTTCCGCCGCCAAGGGTACCCAGGCTTCGCTTTGCCCTGTTTTTATCATACTTGCCCCTGATGCTGTCCCACTCCACATCCTCTGTGAAAGGATGAGGAAACTTTCGGATATCAAATCCCGAGGGAATGTTGCCCCTGATAATCTTATCAAGCTTTTCCGGCTCGAAGTTCCGGCTGGTAGGCGAATCGGCGTGGAACATAAGGGTTTCCATGCCACAGCCGATATCAACTCCCACCAAATTGGGACAAATCTTGTCTGTAATAGTCATGGTTGTGCCGATAGTACAGCCGGCCCCAGCGTGGACATCGGGCATAAGCCGGATCTTTGAGCCTTCGGTAAAGGACTGGTCGCAGAGAACCCTGATCTGGCTTATGGATTTATCATCCACATTGTCTGTAAATACTTTCGCAATATTATATTTTCCGTTTATTTCCTTCATTTTCCTACTCCCTTGTGACCACCACAATCTCGTCCACGGGAACTCCGAAAACCTCGGCAAGAATAACAAGATTATCTATAGAAGGCATATTCTTTCCAGAAAGCCAGTTATAGATAGCCTGAGGATAAGAAGTCTCAAAAACATCCTGGAGGAACCGGACGGTCATTCCATTCTTTTTCATCAATGTCTTAATTTTTGCACCTGTTGCAGGAAGGTCAAGAACAGGCCTTATGTAATCAGATTTCATCTGAAAGCTCCTTTGCAGAGCCTTCTTCTTTATCGGCTCCGCTTAAAATTCAACAGCGCATAGGCGCTGCGGCTGGGGGTCTTCTTGCCGGATTGGCAGTGAGCACTGCTCAAACAAGCGCTCGTATCCGCGTTCTTCTTTGAGCGTGGTTTTATATGGGGTCTGATAGCTACTCATTCGAACAAATCCTCCTATTTAGAAATCTGGTGAACCCCACTATAGCACTCTTAAAAACTTTTGTCATTAAAGTTGTACTTTAATTTTACAGCGGGGGTGTATCAAATAGTGATACAGTGAAAAACTTTCTATAAAAATAAAAAAGCGGAGCCTTGCGACCCCGCTTTCCGCTATATAAAAGGGCGCTTACGCGTCCTTGCTGTCCTCTTCAGGCGGCAGGGTGACTGCGATGTGGAGTTCGTCCAGCTGTGCCTGTGAAACAGGGGTCGGGGTGTCGCACATCATACAGGTTGCCTTCTGTGTCTTCGGGAATGCGATTACATCCCTGATGGACTCGGTGCCAAGGAAGAGCATTACAAGGCGGTCAAGGCCGAGTGCGAGTCCTCCGTGCGGCGGTGTTCCAAGCTCCAGGGCATCAAGCAGGAAGCCGAACTGCTGCCGTGCCTGCTCCAGAGGAATTCCAAGCACCTCAAGAATCTTCTCCTGCAGCTGTGGATCATGGATTCTGATACTTCCACCGCCAGCCTCGTGGCCGTTGAATACGATATCGTAAGCATCGGTGCGGATATTCAGAAGGTCGCCGCTATAAAGCTTAGGCAGGTCTTCCTTGACCGGTGCTGTGAACGGGTGGTGTACTGCGGAGAGCTTGCCCTGATCGTCCAGTTCGAACATAGGGAAGTCTACAATCCAGGAGAGGCATTTCTCGTTCTCGTCGTAAAGGCCCAGCTTCTTTCCGAAGAAGTTTCGGAGCTCGGAGAGACAGTTGCATACGATTTTCTCGGTATCGGCAACGAAGATGAGCACATCGCCCACCTCTGCCTCCATCCGCTCGTACAGGGCCTTGGACTCTGCCTCGGTGAAGAACTTGATGATAGGTGACTGAGGGCCGTCCGGATTCATCTTGATCCATGCAACGCCTTTTCCGCGGAGCGGCTTTACAAAGTCGGTCATGGCATCCAAATCTTTTCTTGCCAGCTTGGAGCATGCCCCCTTCAGGTTGATACCTCTTACCTTGCCTTTCTTTGCAAGTGTGTTTTTGAATACCGAGAACTCGGTATTGGCAAATACATCGGAAAGCTCCTTGATCTCAAGGCCGAAGCGCAGGTCCGGCTTGTCACAGCCGTACTTGAGCATAGCTTCCTGATAGGTCATCCGTGGAAGAGGAAGCTTCAGGTCGATGTTCAGGAATTCCTTGAAAAGCTCCTTGAAAAGGCCTTCTACTACTGCGATTATGTCATCCTGTGTGATGAAGGACATCTCCATATCCACCTGGGTGAACTCAGGCTGTCTGTCGGCACGCAGGTCCTCGTCGCGGAAACACTTTGCAATCTGGATATAGCGGTCGAAGCCTGCTGTCATAAGAATCTGCTTGAAAAGCTGAGGGCTCTGCGGCAGAGCGTAGAAGCAGCCTTCGCGGACACGGCTTGGAACCAGGTAGTCCCGGGCACCCTCTGGTGTGGACTTGTTGAGGATTGGGGTCTCCACCTCCACAAAGTCATTCTTATAGAAATACTCGCGGATAGCGTGCATCAGCTTGCTTCTGAATACCAGGCAGTTTCTGATGGCAGGGTTCCGCAGGTCGATATAGCGATATTTAAGACGGGTCTCGTCATTCACCTTCTCGGCATGAAGCGCCTCGAACGGAGGGGTCTTGGACTTGTTCAGAATCTCCATGTCGGTGATATATACTTCGATCTCGCCGGTTGAAAGCTTAGGGTTGGCCATTCCCTCGGGGCGCAGCCGAACAGTACCCTTGGCAGCGATGACAAACTGGCTTCTGAGTCCGCCAGCCAGGTCGTGGATCTCTTTTCCGCATACCTCGGGGTCAAATACTATCTGTGCCAGTCCCCACCGGTCGGTAAGGTCGATAAAAATGATTCCGCCGTGGTCACGGTAGTTCTCTACCCATCCACACAGGGTAACCTCTTTTCCCACATCTTTTGCGGTAAGCTCGCCGCATCTGAAATTTCTCTGTAATCTCATATATTCTGCTCCATCATCCCAACTGAGAGATTTTATTAAGTATCAATTCCCTTGCCTTCTTCGGGTCTGCCTTTCCACTGCTGACCTTCATAAGCTGTCCGATAAGGAATCCAATCGGCTTCTGGTCTCCACCCTTGATCTGGGCCACAACCTTGGCGTTGTCGGCAAGGAGTTTATCCACCATTGCCTCAACCTCGCCTGAGTCTGCAGTCTGCATCAGGTTGTTCTTCTCGATAACCTGCATCGGGTCCGCATCCTCGTTTATGATTATATCCATCACCTTCTTGGCAGCCTGAGCATTGATTTTCTCGGTCTCCAGAAGTTTAATCACTGTAACAAATTTTTCGACTGAAAGGAAGCTCTCTCCAAGGCTCTTCTTCGCTTTGTTCAAGTCCTTGGCCACCTCGCCCCGCATCCAGGATGCTGCGTTTGCCACGCTTATGCCGCCCTTGACTGCGCTTTCGAAGAAGTCTGCCTTCTCCTTCTCTTCGGTAAGGAACTCAGCGCCATCCTCGTTAAGGCCATACTCGTCGATGAACCTTCTCTTCCGCACCCATGGAAGCTCCACCTGTGCCGCATCAATCTCGGCCAGGAACTCCTTGGTGGGACAG
>JAGCGL010000089.1 GCA_017649605.1 Spirochaetia bacterium | reverse complement strand
TTAAGTGTCTTCAGTGTAAGTTTATCAAGCATCTTCGGGAAATCTGACTCTTTTGTGAAGCGCTGTCCATAATATGCGCAGTCTGTCAGCTGGGAAAGATACCAGGAGTTCTCTTTTATACCCTTGTTATACTCTGCAAGCCTGGTTGCCTTATACTTGTCCAGATATTCCTGGGGGATATCCTCCTTAAGCTTCTTAATCTCGGCAGTTACAGTATCCATGAGCTCATTAACCCTTAATGGCGAGCAGCCATAGATTATGTTGATCATATACTGCTGGACCGGCATAGGGGTTGTGGATGGATATGCGCTGATAGTATAGGTTCCGCCCAGCTGCTCCCGTATCACTTCCATAAGACGCAGGTCAAGGAAATATGCAAGAGCATCGATGTATAGATCCTCCTTCGGGGTATAGCGGAAGTTTCCTTTCAGGATTGTAAGGATCTGGCTGCGGAAATCTGTCCCTTTGTAGACCGAAGCTGTCTTCTGCCCTGCCGGGAGGCGGAGTCCAACATCCTTCCACCGCTCTCTGGTGCCTGCTGATGGAATGGATGCAATATAGGTCGAGGCAAGGTTCTTGGCAGACTCAATATCAATGTTGCCCACAAATATAAAGGTAAAGTCACCTGGGTCTGCGAAGCGCGCTCTGTAGACATCCTGGGCATCCTGGAAAGAGATCTCCTTGTATACATCCATATCTAAAATCCTGCCGCGCGGATGGTTCTGGGTCACAAGTTCCTTAAGAGCTTTGACAAAGGCAGTGTCTGGAGATGCCTCCTGATTCTTTATCGCAGTCTCAAGCCTTGTCATATAGGAGCTGTAGGCCTCCTGGTCAAATCTGGGAGCTGTGAAATAGAGATAGATAAGCTGGAATGCAGTCTCAAGGTCCTTCTTTGTCGAGCTGCCGGTAAAGCCTTCAGAATAGGTCTCTATAAACGGAGAGACAGCCACATTCTTTCCTTTGAGCATCTGGTCCAGCTCCACCTTGGAGAAAGAGCCGAGACCGCTGTTATGCACCAGGGCACAGGCTACAGCAGCCGAAGCCCACTGGGCGTCTGAGACTAAAGAGGTTCCCCCTTCGCTTATGGCAGAGATCAGTATCTGGTCGTTCTTGAACTCTGTAGGATAAAGAAGCACCTTTGCTCCGTTGGAGAGCTTAAGAGTTGTAAGCCCTGTCTTCTTGTCTGTCCTGGCCGATTTTATCTTCCCTTCTGCAGGAATATTGTCAATCAGGCTGTCCAAGAGGGATAGATCCTCATATGGCTCCTGCCTTGAAGATAAAGCATTGTCCACCAGACTCTGGAGCGATGCTTCTGTAAGGTCGCCGAAACTCTGCGGTTTGCCGGTGGCAACCAGAACCCGTCCATCTTTCTTAAGGTAATTCTGAACAAAGCTGTTCACCTCTTCCAGCTGGATAAGCGGAAGATACTGGCAGTAAAGCTCATATTCCGTGTCAATGCCAGGAATAGGCTCATCCTCCATGAAGTTCCTGGTATATTCATTTATCAGGCTGGCTGAACTGGTCTTGTCCTTCTCGTTGTGGAGAGACTCAACCAGGGAAAGAAGCTCTGCCTTGGCCCTCTCAAGCTCTGTCTGTGTAAATCCATGCTGAGAGACACGTGCAATTTCGTTACAGGCCTTCTCTATCCCCTCCCTGACCCCATTATCCTTGAGGTCGACACCAAGATTAAAGAAGCTTGCAGAGGAAAAAAGATGGGAAAAACCTATATTGGCAGACATGAATGGTGGATTCTGGCTGCGGCGAAGCTGGTCAAAGCGGTCTGACATCATGTTGCAGAACAGAATCCGCATTATGTAGCTTCTATAGTCACCAGCCAGCTTGTTCTGCTGGAATGGAACCTTTATGCACATGTCGAACTGGTTTTCTGTGGCTTCAGGGTCGGTCTTGATGCCAGTCACAGTTCCAGCCTCAATAGGAACACTCATATCTATTCTGCGCTGATGCGGGTTGTTCTTGAGAGAAGAGAAGTTCTTTTCTATACTGCTCTTTACAGATGCAGCATCGATATCGCCAATGACCATGACAGCCATACGGTCTGGTGTATACCACTCTTTGTAGTATCTGACCAGCTGATCCCGGGTAAAGGTCTCAAGAATCTTAACCTTGCCTATCGGATTACGGGCTGCAAAGCGGGAATCCTTGAAAAGGTTGTCCAGCAGGAACTCCTGAAGCCTGTACTCGGCTCTCTGGTGCTGTCT
>JAGCGL010000088.1 GCA_017649605.1 Spirochaetia bacterium | reverse complement strand
TTTGCCTTCTGAATCATATCCATAGAAAGGGCACGGATAGAGTTTGCAACAGCTGCAATTGCTTTTTTATTCATTCTTTCCTCCAGAGAAAATTGGGTAGTTTGCTTTCTTATATCATACTGTCTTTTATATAAAAATAAAAGGGGCATTTCTATTCCCACTTGCAAAAAGAGCAAAAAATAATGAGAATAACAATATGAGACAAGCCAGGTACACCATTTCAGTCATAGCAGCAGGAGTCCTCTGGGGCATCATAAGCATCTTCATCAAGGGTCTTAATGGAGGCAATCTTTCGCCAGTTCAGATACTGCAGCTCCGGGCTATCATTGCATCAGTCCTTATGGCACCCTGTCTGTTTATCATAGATAAAAAGCTGCTGTGCTTCAGCCTTAAGGATATCTGGATGTTCATAGGCACAGGAGTCATAAGCCTAACCTTCTTCTCCATGTGCTATTTCCAGACCATCATAGAATCAGGAGCATCGGTGGCTGTCATCCTGCTCTACACCTCCCCTATCTTTGTCATACTGTTCTCCCTGGCCCTGTTCAAAGAGAAGGTCACTGCGGTCAAGCTTACGGCCCTGATCATGACATTTATCGGATGTATCATGGTTTCCGGCCTTGGACGGGATGGTGGCGGCATCACAGCAAAGGGTTTCATCGTCGGGCTTGGTTCCGGCCTTGGCTATGCCCTCTATTCCATATTCAGCAGATATGCTCTCAAGAAGTACCACGTGCTCACCATCACATTCTACACATTCCTCTTTTCCGGAATAACTATAATTCCATTCTCCGGGCTGGAGATGAGCAGCATAATATCTCAGCCTCAGCTGCTGCTCTATGGCGTGGGAATCGCAATGTTCTGCACAGTGCTCCCCTACCTTTTCTACACCTTCGGAATGACAAAGCTGGAGACAGGCAAGGCCGCCATACTGGTGACTGTGGAGCCTTTGGTAGGCACCCTGGTGGGGTGCTGCCTTTATGGGGAGCCGATGACTATAGTTAAAGCTTTCGGTATACTCCTGACCTTCGGAGCAGTAATCCTCTTAGGACTTAAGAAGTAAGACCGCTGTCAAGTTGTTCAAATATTGAACAACAGATCCTCGTATGTCGCAAATGGCCAGTATGTCTTTCCTACTACCCTCTCAAGAGCATCGCCGTAGGAGCGGAGCACCTTCATTGTCGCAAACACTTTGTCGCGGTATGCACATGCCTTCTCGAACGGTTCGGTAAGCTCGTGTGCATTCTTAAGCTCTCTCTCCAGGACAAGACAGGTCTGCATGAACTTATCCACGCTGTCCATTATAGAGGCAATCATCTCCTCCTCGCGGGAAAGCGGACACTTGACGCCAGATTCCTTGACCTCGTTCACAGTGGAAGCCACATCATGCACATACTTGAGGGTTGCAGGAACAATATCCTTCCTTGCCATCTGGAGCATTACTGTAGCCTCCATCTTAATCTGGCGGCTGTAGACCTGCAGGTAGATGTTGTAGCGGGCCTCAAGCTCCTGGCGTGTAAGTACATTCATCTTCTCGAAGACCTCGATTGCCTCCGGCTTGAGAATCTCGGCAATGGCATCCACATTGTTTGTGATGTTAGGCAGACCGCGGCGCTCAGCTTCCTGCTTCCACTCGTCGGAATAGCCGTTTCCATTGAAGATTACCCTCTTGTGAGCCTTATATGTGTCGGTGACCAGCTTAAGGATAGTGTCTGATTTCTTCTTGGACTTCTCAAGCTCGGCAGCAAACTCATCCAGCACTGCTGCCATTATGGTATTGATTACTGTGTTCGGCTTTGCGATAGATGCAGAGGAGCCGACCATACGGAACTCGAACTTGTTTCCGGTGAATGCCATCGGAGATGTCCTGTTGCGGTCGGTGGAATCCTTGAGGACGGTCGGAAGCGAGTTCACGCCGAACTGGATCTTGCCAACCTTTGCAGAGGTGATATCCTCGTGCTTGGAAAGTTTCTCAAGAATCTCCTCAAGCTCGCTTCCCAGGTATACAGAGATGACTGCCGGAGGTGCTTCAGAGCCTCCAAGGCGGTAGTCGTTGCCTGCATTGCTTGCAGAGAAGCGCAGAAGTCCTGCATATTTGTCACATGCCTTG
>JAGCGL010000087.1 GCA_017649605.1 Spirochaetia bacterium | reverse complement strand
GGGAATGGTTGAGACAAAAGGACTTGTAGGCTCAATCGAGGCAGCAGATGCAATGGTAAAGGCTGCTAATGTACGGCTTATCGGCAAGGTACATGTAGGCGGCGGACTTGTGACTGTAATGGTACGGGGCGATGTAGGTGCGGTAAAGTCAGCTACAGATGCAGGCGCAGCAGCAGCATCCAGAGTAGGAGAGCTGGTGAGCGTACATGTAATCCCAAGACCACACGAAGAAGTAGAATACATTCTTCCTAAGCTTGAGATGTAATCAAGGCGGTGACCTTTGAGACGCAAAGTGCTTTCAGATGTGGAACTGCGTTCCCGCCATGCCGAGGATGAGAAGCTTATGGTGGAGGATGGTACTATCATCACTCCTGCCGCCATGGATTATATCCGCCAGCATGGAATAGAGCTTGAGACTGGGAAAAAGAAGCAGGAGACTATGACTGTATCCAAGATTCCTGTCAAGGAAGGTAAGGCCACCTATGTGGACTACGAGACAGGTGAGGAGCTTGATCATAAGCCGGAGGAGATGACACATCTCCGGGGCAATAAGCTTGTTTCCAAGACCCATCCCCGCATAGCCTTCAGAGGAGCATTGGATTCCCTGATGGCAGAGGTGATGTGGACCCAGACCATAGCTGTGGAGGAACACTATTCCGCTGTATGTGCAGACCTGGAAGAGGTGCTTATGCTGCTCCGCAAGGTTATGTCGGCCGAGGTGAGGGATGTGCCTTTGGAAAAGCTTGAACTTTTGGGGATGGACAGCGCAAGGCTGCGCCAGATAACCCATCATCTGAGGGACGAGCTGAAGATAGACCATCCTGTGCCAAGCTATAAATTTGGAAAGATGTGTACGGCGCTGAACCGGCTCAGGACCTGTGTGCGTGCTACGGAATTGGCTGCGGCGAGAGCCTTCTACGAGGGCAAGAAGTGCACCAGGGTCGACATAGTGGAGACTATGAACCGGCTCTCAAGCTGTATCTATATCATGTACTGCAGGGTTATTGCAAAAATCTATCAGGTGGACGGATGAATTACTACAGCGAGAAGGATATACGGGATATTGTAGCCAAGGTGGTCAACTCTTCCCTTGGTGAGGCACCTGCTGTCAAAGGCGATGCTAAAGTTGCCAGCAGCAATGAGGGCATCCTGGTGGAGGTTTCCGCCCGGCATGTGCACCTTACCGTGGAAGATGTGGAGACACTGTTCGGCAAGGGCTACCGGCTTACTCCCAAGAAGATGCTGAGCCAGCCCGGGGAATTCCTTTCCAACGAGCGGGTGCGGCTGGTGACCGACAAGGGCTTTATGCAGAATGTGGCGGTGCTGGGACCTGAGCGCAAGCGTACTCAGGTGGAGCTTTCTGCTACCGATGCCAAGAGCCTTGGAATAAATGTGCCGGTGCGCCTTTCCGGAGACCTTGATGGCAGCGGCGATATGCTGATCATAGGCAAAGAGGGGAGCATAAATGCAAAGGAGTGTGCCATCATTGCCCAGGCCCATATCCACATGACCACAGAGGATGCCGAGACCTATCAGGTCAAGGATGGACAGCGCCTAAGCGTGCAGCTGGCGTCGGACCGTCCCGTGGTGCTTGAGAACGTGATAGCCCGTGTAAAGGATAAGTCAAAGGCTTTCCTTGCCATGCACATCGATTTCGACGAGGCCAACGCAGCCTGTGTCAATGACGGCACAAAAGCGTTCATAGTAAAACGGTGGTGAATATGTCAGAAATGAGTATTGACGATATTGTTACATTGATCACCAAGCAGGTCATGGACACAATTGCCCAGAAAAAGCAGGGGGAGTGTCCAGCTGACAGCCCGGTTGAATCAGTGCGTAAGAAAGTGCTGCTTGTCGGCCCCAAGGATCCGCTTCCAGAGGGGATTCTGACCGGCGCCGCAGTATACGACATAGAGGACTTCAAAGCGGAGCGGAATGTGCTCAAGTACGACCAGGTCATCATAACCAAGATTTCCCTGGCCCAGCTTTCCGACGCTGCAAACGGCAGGACAGGCGACCCGGTTGCCAACGCCATAATCTATGCGCTCCTCGAGGGAGTTGATGTGATTATGACAGGCTGTGCGCTGTGCTACCGCAAGTTTGCAGGAAAGGGGAGCAGCGCGTTCTACAATATGTATGAAGGCTTTGCAAAGAAGCTCCAGATCTACGGCGTAAAACTTTTAGACAGCAATCTGCAGCTTAAGGTGCAGGAGGCAGTTCCTCCTAAGTATCCTTCCAAGCCTGCAGCTGCCCACATGCCTGTGTTCCCGCAGCAGGACAGCCGGCTCATAACCGAGTCCGATGCCCTTAAGCTGGCAGCCGGAGCAAAGGATCAGGTGACACTCCCGGCAGGGTCTATCCTTACCCCGCTGGCCAAGGATGTGTTTACCCGGGCTAAGCTCAAGGTGGTTCTGGAATGAAGATCTGCAGAGTTATAGGCCATGTATGGGCCACAAAGAAAGAGGAGCGGCTCGAGGGCCTCAAGCTCATGGTTGTCCAGGAGGACGAGCCTGGAAAGAGCAAGAAAGAGGTCTTTGTAGCGGCTGACACAGTATGTGCAGGAATCGGCGACCAGATTATCGTGGTCTCCGGCTCTACAGCGCGCAAGGTGTTTGGACGGGACGATATGCCTGTTGATGAGGCTATTGTCGCTATTATTGATAATCTTGAGATTGGACAGGAAGCTAAATGAGTCTTAAGGATAAAGTGAGAGATGCTGGTGTCGCCGGCTGTGGCGGCGCTGGATTCCCGACTGCGGTAAAACTTGGCGGTACCTATGAGTATCTTATAGTGAACGGTGTTGAATGCGAGCCTCTTCTCCGCACCGACCGCTATATCATGCGTACCTTTGCAGACCGTGTTGTCTCTGCCGTGAGCGCTGTGCAGAAGGAGCTGGCTATTCCCAATGCAGTCATTGCTCTTAAGCACAACTATACCGAGGAGATTGAGAGTCTTAAGAAAGCCATAAAGGCAGCGGGAGCATCTATCACAATCCATCAGCTTGAAAGCTTCTACCCGGCAGGGGACGAGCAGACCCTGGTCTACGAAGTGACCGGCCGGATTGTTCCGCCAGGCGGCATCCCTGGCAAAGTGGGTGCTGTTGTGGATAATGTTGGAACCATGCTGGCAATCCAGGATGCCCTTGAGGATATTCCATTCACCCAGAAATACCTGACAGTGAACGGCGATGTCGCAAAACCGACCGTGCTGAAGGTGCCGGTGGGAACCAGCTTCAGAAAATGCCTTGAGCTGGCAGGGGGAACCCTGAACGACAAGTTCGTGCTGATATCAGGCGGCCCTGCTATGGGAAGAATTATTAAACAGGAGAACCTGGACAAGGAGTTTGTCACCAAGACTACATCAGGTATTCTGGTGCTCCCGGCCGACGGCTACCATGCAGGCTATCAGGATATGAATCCGCGCCATATGCTCAGTCGGGCAAGGTCGGCCTGCATCCAGTGCTCCTTCTGTTCCCAGCTGTGCCCCCGCGCGCTTCTGGGTCATCCCCTCAGACCTCATAAGATCATGCGCCGCATGGCGGTTACCGCCGATATAAAGACAGTTCTGGATGACCCAGAAATTCAGGCGGCACAGCTGTGCTGCGAGTGCGGCGTCTGCGAGATATACGCCTGCCCCATGGGGCTCCAGCCCCGCCGGATCAACGGCCTTATCAAGCGGGAGCTTGCCGCGAACAAGATAAAGTACAACGCCGGCGACATCGCTCTGGCCGCAGACGCCGAGCGGGAGAACCGCAAGGCTCCTTCCAAGAAGCTGGCCGGCCGGATGGGGCTTGCCCCTTACTACGATGCCGATATCAAGGCTTTTATCGAATACCAGGCTGATGAGGTCAGCATTCCTCTCAAGATGACAGTTGGTGCCCCATGCGTTCCATGTGTCAAGAAAGGGGATAAGGTGAAGGCAGGCGATATCATAGCCAAGGTGCCCGATAACGCCCTTGGTGCCCAGATCCACGCCAGCATAGATGGCAAGGTTGCCTCTATAGATGATAAAATTACTATTGTAAAGGAATGACGATATGAACGATGCAGTTGGTTTTCTTGAGCTTAACAGTATAGCAAGAGGGGTGGAGGCCACCGATATCCTCCTTAAGACTGCAGATGTGCGCCTTGTATTCGCCAAGGCCAGCTGCCCTGGAAAATACTATATCCTCTTCACCGGCGAGGTTGCCGCAGTGCGCTCCTCCATGGAGGCAGGGGTTGCAAAAGGGGGCGAGAACGTGGTGGATACCTGCGTCATTCCAAACATACACCCGCAGGTGGTCAAGGCAGTCAACATGACAGCCTACCCAGAGGTTATGGAGGCAGTGGGTGTCATGGAGTTCTATTCCGTGACTGCCTCGGTCTACAGCGCCGATGCCGCAGTCAAGGCTGCCGACGTAGACCTGGTAGATGTCCGGCTTGGCACAGGAATCGGAGGCAAGTCCTTTGTGGTGGTAACAGGAGATGTGGCCGCAGTCCGCTCTGCAGTGGACGCAGGTATCCACACCCCGAATGCCGAGGGGATGCTTATCTCCCATGTAGTTATCCCTCATCCACACCCAGAGCTTATACAGAGTCTATATTAATATGGAAAAGAACATAGAATTTAAGGACAAACAGCGGATAATCCAGGAATTTGTCCCTGGAAAGCAGATAACTCTGGCCCATATCATAGCCAACCCGGACCCGGCCCTCTTCAAGAAGCTGGGTGTGCTGGGGGAGCGGAGCGGTGCTCTGGGGATCATGACCATCACCCCCAGCGAGGGAGCCATAATCGGAGCAGATGTGGCATCCAAGCACGGCAGCATCGAGGTTGTGTTCGTGGACCGGTTCAACGGCTCCCTCATCATAAACGGCGATGTGGCCGATGTGGAGTCTGCCATCCGGGCTGTCATGAGCGTCCTGTGCGACAGCATGCACTTCGCCGGAGTAAACATCACCAAGACATGAAAAAAATCCTCCTGATAGGTACAGTCTCCTGCGGCAAGACCACCTTGAGCCAGTACTTGAGCGGCATGGAGCTGGTCTACAAGAAGACCCAGGCCCTCGATGTCATAGGGACAGCTATCGACACCCCGGGGGAATACCTGGAGCACCGGGCCTATATGCGGAATCTCATGGTCCTCTCCGCCGACGTGGACTATGTCCTCTTCCTCATGGACCCCACCCAGGAGCGCTTCATGTACTCCCCGGGCCACGCCGCCTCCTTCCCGGTCCCAGTCATCGGGGTGGTGACCAAGATAGACATAGCGACTCCAAAGCAGATAAAAGATGCCCGTGAAATGCTGGAGATAACCGGAGCAGACCCGATATTTAACATCAGCTCCTACACCGGCGAGGGAATCCCTGATCTCCTCAAATATATGGGCTGAAAAAATCTTCTTGCTTTTTCTATAACCATACCTTATAATTCTTATTATGAATCTTTATCATCTCAAGACTTTCTACTATATAGCTAAGTTCAAGAGCTATACTAGGGCCGCACAGGAACTGTGTGTCACCCAGCCAGCGGTGACCCGTCAGATTCAGGAGCTGGAGAACACCCACAACCTGGTGCTCTTCAACAAGATCGGCAAGAAGATTGTCCTTACCGATGCAGGGGAGGCTCTCTATTCCCTGGCAGAAAAGATTTTTGACCTTGAGACACAGGTGGAGGAGAGCATAAGGGATTTCCAGTCTCAGAACAAAGGACGGATCGACATAGTCTCCTGCGAGACCTTTGCCGCCTACTACCTTCCATCCCTTTTGGAGCTTTTCTATAAGAAGTTCCCTGACATTTTCCTCTCTGTAATGACCAAGCTGGACGGCAAGGTTATAGAGAGCACTGCCAACTTAGACAGCGACATAGGCTTCACCTCCAGGCAGATTCCACACCCAAAGCTGACAACCAAGGAGTTCCTGACCGAGGAGCTCATATTCATAGCAAGTCCGGAAAACCCACTGGCAAAGAAGGGGACCATCGACATCTGGGAGCTGAACCATATCCCTGTGATCCTCCACGAGCCGGGCTGCGGAACCTGGAAAATATTCAAAGAGTTCATACAGCGTCACCATCTGCATACCAAGGATGTAGGGGAGTTCACCAACAACTCGGCCATAGTCAACCTGGTCAAGCGGAACCTGGGCTTCTCCCTCATCTCCAAGAATGTAGTGCGCGAAGAGCTTAAGAATGGCACCCTGGCCGAGGTGACAGTGGCAGGGGAGTCCTTCCACCGGCGGTATTACATCAACTACTACAACGAAAAGTACTTCACCAAGACACTGGCCGATTTTGTGGCTATGGCCACCAGCTGGGCAGCCGATTATATGAATGAACTCTAAAATATTGTAATTATAAGTATTTTATAATATCTATTGCCTTTTTCCCCTTAATAATATAAAATTTTACCCAAATAATTACGCTGCGAGAGGTTCTATTTATGGAAGTTCAAGTAAAGGAATTGATTGATAAGATCAAGACAGACGGTATTAAAAGTGCCGAAGACAAAGCTGCGCAGATTATAAAGGAAGCGCAGGCTAAGGCGGAAACCATTCTTGCAAATGCCAAGAAAGAAGCTTCAGCTATCGTTGCAGATGCAGAGGACAAAGCTGCAAAGAGCAAGATTTCTGGAGAAGAGGCAATCAAGCAGGCTGGAAGAGACTTGGTTCTCAACATCCGCGAGAAGATTACTGCACTGTTCAACGTTATTCTTCAGAATGAGGTTAAAGGTGCAATGGATGAGAAGCTTATCGGCGATGTGATCGTAAAGCTGATCTCATCTTGGAAGGGCGAGGACAGCGCTGATCTTACAGTGCTTGTTTCCGAGAAGGATGCAAAGGCTGTGGAGCAGGTTCTCATGAACAAGCTTGCTGATAAGGTAAAGAAGGGCCTGGATGTAAAAGCATCAAAGACAATTGATGCCGGCTTCCATGTAGAAGCAAAAGACGGTTCTGCTTATCACAATTTCTCAGCAGAAGGCATAGCAGAAGTATTCTCCGATTACCTCAACCCAAGACTTGCTAAGCTGTTGTCTGAGGGAATCAAAAAAGCGGAGGCATAAGCCTTGGCAAATCAATACTACTATACTGTTTCTTCGTTACCTATGCTCATGTGGGATTCTGACAAGTTCATGACAGAAAGCGAATTCCTGTATGCCTGCGAGTCCACAGTGGCCGAGAAAGACTTTGAGACACTCAAAGCCTCGCTGCTTATTCCTGTTCAGGGAGCTGCAGTGACCAACCCTGTGCTTAAAAGCTGGTACGACTGGGAAAACACTCTCCGGAGCGAGCTGGTCAAACTCAGAGCTGCAAAGAAGGGAACAGATGCTGAAAAATATATCAGCGATAATCCTGGCGAGGCCGGAGTGGTTGAGATTGCAAGAGAGGCATTTAATCAGAGTTCACCGCTGGATGGCGAGAAAGTTCTGGATCAGGCAAGATGGGATTACCTTGACATGCTTGAGGCCGGACACATGTTCGACATCGGCAAACTGATTATTTATTATCTTAAGCTCCAGCTGCTCAACAGAAGAGCTGTGCTGAACAAGGACAAGGGCCAACAGGAATACGAGAAAATTTATGCAGATATTCTTGCTGCCGCAAGAAAAAACTAGAGGTATTATATGAGTGATATAGTGGAAAATAAGAGCAGCGGCAAAGTTGTCGGAGTAAACGGCAACATGGTTACCATCGAGGTTGAAGGCAACGTCCTGATGAACGAGGTAGGATACGTTGTTGTAAACACAGCCGAAGGCGAGAAGAAGCTGAAGGCCGAGGTAATCAGAATCAAAGGTAAAAATGCCGACATGCAGGTTTATGAGATGACCAGAGGAATCGGAGTAGGCGACAAAGTGGAGCTTACCGGCGAGATGCTGGCCGTAACCCTGGGCCCTGGACTTCTGGGTCAGGTATTCGACGGTCTGCAGAACCCGCTTCCAAAGCTGGCAGAGCACAGCGGATTCTTCCTGGAAAGAGGTGTTTACCTGGATGCACTTCCAGGCGACAAGAAATGGCATTTCACACCATGTGTGAAAGCTGGCGACACAGTTCAGCGCGCCGATTCCCTGGGCTTTGTTCCAGAGGGAATCTTCCAGCACCAGATCATGGTTCCATTCGGAATGTACGACACCTACACAGTTAAGTCCATCGCTTCTGAGGGCGACTATACTGTTAACGACAAGATCGCAGAGATTGCAGACTCCAAGGGAAATGTAACCCCTCTCACCATGTGCTTCACATGGCCAGTAAAGAGAGCAATCGATGCATATTCAGAGAGACTGAAACCAGTTGAGCCTATGATCACAAAGGTAAGACTGATCGACACATTCTTCCCTGTTGCAAAGGGCGGTACATATTGTATCCCTGGCCCATTCGGAGCAGGAAAGACAGTACTCCAGCAGATCACATCCAAGAACGCAGAGGTTGATATCGTAATCGTTGCAGCCTGCGGAGAGCGTGCCGGTGAGGTAGTAGAGGAGCTCAAGGAATTCCCAGAGCTTACCGACCCACGGACAGGCCGTTCCCTTATGGAAAGAACAATGATCATCTGTAACACATCCTCCATGCCGGTTGCTGCACGTGAAGCATCTGTATACACAGCAGTAACCCTGGGCGAGTACTACCGGCAGATGGGACTCAACGTCCTCCTGCTCGCAGACTCCACATCCAGATGGGCACAGGCCATGAGAGAGATGTCTGGCCGTCTTGAGGAGATCCCTGGCGAGGAAGCATTCCCAGCATACCTGGAGTCTTCTATCGCAGCATTCTACGAAAGAGCTGGTATCGTAAAACTTAAGAATGGAAAGACAGGTTCTGTAACAATCGGTGGTACAGTATCTCCTGCCGGCGGTAACTTCGAGGAGCCTGTAACACAGGCAACACTTAAGGTAGTAGGTGCATTCCACGGACTTTCCAGAGAGCGTTCCGACGCAAGAAAGTACCCTGCTATCCACCCACTGGAAAGCTGGAGTAAATACAAGAGCGGTATCGTAGGCCCTGAGTATGTTGAATATGCAAGCGAAATCCTTATCAGAGGAAACGATGTAGGCCAGATGATGAAGGTAGTAGGTGAGGAAGGTACAAGTATCGACGACTACATCACCTACCTTAAGGAAGAGCTCCTTGACGCTGTATACATCCAGCAGAACTCCTTCGATGAGGTTGACGCCGCAGTACCGGTTGAGAGACAGCAGCATGTATTCTACATCCTGCTCAAGATCCTGGCAGCCAAGTTCAGCTTCACAGTTAAGGACGAGGCCAGAAGCTACTTCAACCAGCTCCGCCAGATCTTCCTTGACTACAACGGATCCCTTTGGGGAACAGATGCATTCAAGACAAAAGAGAAAGAGCTTCTTGATGCCCTTGCTTCTAAGCAGACAGGTGTTGAGGAAAAGGGTGCCGCACTGCTGGCAAATATTAAATAAGGAAGGTCGGAATGCGCAAGGTTTATAGTAAAATTGAATCCATTACTGGAAACGTAATTACAGTAAAAGCTGATAATGTTAAAAATGATGATCTTGCTGAAGTTTCTTCAGCACACGGAAAGTCACTTGCCCGTGTAATCAAACTGGATCATGATGTTGTATCCCTGCAGGTATTCGCCGGAGCAAAGGGTGTTTCCACAGGTGACGAGGTTCGGTTCCTCGGTTATCCGATGAAAATCTCCTGCTCAGAGAATCTTCTCGGAAGAATCTTCAACGGAAGCGGTGAGCCACGGGATAACGGACCACGGCTGGAAGAGAACCTGATCGAGATCGGTGGACCATCAGTAAACCCATCCAAGAGAATTATTCCTAAGAACATGGTTAGAACTGGTATCCCTATGATCGACGTGTTCAACTCCCTGGTAGAATCCCAGAAGCTGCCTATCTTCTCCTCATCCGGAGAGCCATACAACGAGCTCTTGGCCAGAATCGCAATGCAGGCCGAGGTTGACATGATCATCCTGGGCGGTATGGGACTTAAGTACGACGACTACCTGGGCTTCAAGGATGCACTTGAGGAAGGTGGAGCTCTCTCCAGAACAATCTTCTTCGTACACACAGCATCCGACCCTATCGTTGAGTGCCTCCTGGTACCAGATATCTCTCTGGCAGTAGCAGAGCAGTTCGCTCTCCAGGGCAAGAAGGTTCTTGTTCTTCTTACAGATATGACCAACTTCGCCGACGCCATGAAAGAGAATGCGATCACAATGGAGCAGGTACCATCCAACAGAGGTTACCCAGGAGACCTTTACAGCCAGCTGGCTTCCAGATACGAGAAGGCAGTTGACTTCGAAGGATCCGGATCCATCACAATCCTTGCTGTAACCACAATGCCTGGTGACGACGTAACACACCCAGTACCAGACAACACAGGATACATCACCGAGGGTCAGTTCTACCTTAAGAACGGAAGAATCGAGCCATTCGGTTCACTCTCCAGACTTAAGCAGCAGGTTAACAAGGATACCAGAAAGGACCACAGAGCTCTTATGGACGGTATGATCAAGCTTTATTCCGCTTACAAGGAGTCCGTGGAGAAGAAATCCATGGGATTCAGAATGTCAGAATGGGATAACAAGCTTCTGAAATACGGTGCAATGTTCGAAGAGCAGCTGATGTCACTCTCTGTAAACATTCCTCTCGAGAAAGCTCTTGACCTGGGTTGGGAAATCCTGGCTGAATGCTTCTCCAAGGAGGAGACAGGTCTTAGAACTGAGCTTTTGAACGAGTTCTGGCCAAAGAAGGACTGAGACTTATGGCAAATATCAAACTGACTAAAAACGAACAGAAGAAGCAGAAGGACGCTCTGAAAAGATTCACCAGATACCTTCCTACTCTTATGCTCAAGAAGCAGCAGCTTCAGCTGGTTATCAGAGGCCTTGAGGCCGATGTGAAGGCTAAGCAGGAAGAGCGCAAGGTGCTTGAGGGTGAGATCCAGTCATGGGTTGATGTCTTCGGCGAAGAAGTTGAGTTTGATAAGCTTGTAAGAATTAAATATCTCGAAACGGAAGAAGGTAACATAGCGGGAGTTGATATTCCTGTATTCAAGGGCATTGAGTTCGAGCAGATCGAGTATGACCTTTTCAGGCAGCCTCTGTGGGTTGATGCGGCAGTGGAGAAAGTCTCCAAGCTGCTGGCCTGCGACGAGGAGCTTAAGATCATAGCAAAGCAGCTTGAGCTTCTGGATGCTGAGCTCCGGGTCACTTCCCAGAGAGTAAACCTCTTTGAGAAAGTTAAGATTCCAGAGACCAAGACAATCATCAAAAAGATCGGTGTTTACCTTGGCGACCAGCAGACAGCAGCCGTTGTAAGAGGAAAGATATCAAAGAAGAAACTGGTAAGGGAAGCATAATATGGCAATAGTAAAAATGAAAAAAGTTTCCCTCGTGGTTCTCGACCGTGAAAGGGAAGAAGCTCTGAAGAAGCTGAGAGACCTTGGCCTTGTTCACATAGAGAGAATTTTTGCCGGAAGCGACAAGCTCTCAGAGTTGAACGAGAAAAAGGCACTCCTTGAGCGCTGCTCCTTTATTCTGCCTCCTAATGTAGCAGGGGACAAGAATAAGAAGGGCGACCTTGCATCAGCAGAGAAGCTGGCAGGCAAGATCGTGGCCCTTGGAGACAAGCTCAAAGCTCTTGGCGACGAGAAAGAGAAAGTTTCCAAAGACCTTAAGAGCCTTGAACCGTGGGGTAATTTCAATCCTGCCGATGTGGACTTCCTTTCCGGCAAAGGTATTGAATTAAAGTTTTACGAGCTTTCAAAGGATAAGCTGGCAGAATTGTCTGATGTAGACTATTTTGTCGTGAACACAATAAAGAACAGGATATTCATCGTAACTACCGGTGCCAACGTGCCGGAAGCTGACGAGTTCCATCTGCCTGCTCTTGGAATCGACGGATGCACTGCAAAGATTGCAGAGCTTGACAAGGAGATTGCAGGAGTTCAGAAAGAGCTTGCAAAGCTGGCCGAGGATAAGAATGTTCTGGCAGAAGGACTCAAGGTTCTTGAGAAAGAGATTGAGTTCGAGTCTGTAAGCGCAGATATGCAGGTTGAGGACAGCCTTGCATATATAGATGGATATGTACCAGTGGATAAGGCAGACGAGCTTAAGGCTGCGGCTGCAAAAGAGCATTGGGCACTCCTTGTCAGAGACCCTGACGATGAGGATGCACCTCCAAGCTTGATCCGGACACCTAAGTGGGTAGAGCGGATCCAGCCTCTTTTCAAATTCCTGGATATTACTCCTGGATATAGGGAAGCCGACATCAGCATGTGGTTCCTTATATTCTTCACACTCTATGTTGCAATGATTGTAGGCGATGCAGGATACGGAATTATTTTCTTCCTGCTTACTATGCTCATTCGCAAGAAGGCTCCAAAGCCTGTTGTCGCACTCCTTATGACCTTGAGTATAGGTACTGTGGTCTGGGGTACTATAACAGGAACTTGGTTCGGATCAGAGACCATTGTAAAGCACACATTCCTGGGTAAGCTTGTAATACCACAGATTGCAAGCTTTGCAGATGAAGGTGTCAATACCAACTACTACATCCAGAATCTTTGCTTCTTTATCGGTATTACACAGCTTATGCTTGGTCTTATCATCAGCTTCGTCCGCAAGCTTCCTTCGCTGGCAGCTTGGACCGACGTGGGCTGGATGTTTGTGGTTATAGCATCTTACTTTGTTGCCAAGAAGTTCGTTCTTGGTGCAGCAGCATTCCACCCTGTGACATGGCCTCTGGCCGCCGCAGGATTTGTGATTGTCTGCCTGTGCTCCGAGCAGAACGGCAACATACTCAAGGGCGTTCTCATGGGCCTTGCATGGTCTCCGATGAAAGTGCTTGATACAGTAAGTATGTTCGCAAACTTGGTATCCTATGTCAGACTGTTCGCAGTTGGACTTGCTACAGTTGCTGTTGCACAGTCCTTCAACATCATGGCACAGGGTCTGGCTGATTCAATGGGAGTCGCAGGTATAATAATCGGTGCTGTCATCCTGTTTGTTGCACATGCATTCAACATGGTTCTGGCACTCCTCTCCATCATCGTACACGGTGTTCGTCTGAATACCCTGGAGTTCGGTGGAAGAGTAGGATTGGAATGGAGCGGTTATAGATACGCCCCATTTAAAAATTAATATTATTGCTCCAAGGAGCAAAAAATAGATAGATTAAAATAAGGAGATAAATATGGGATTAATGGGAATTGCAGCAGCATTCGCTCTTGCAGCAGCAGGATCAGCTATTGGAAT
>JAGCGL010000009.1 GCA_017649605.1 Spirochaetia bacterium | reverse complement strand
ATTGGAGATATCTACCCGGGCCGAACCATCCATATGGCATTCGGACCAGCCATCACTGTCGATGGAGCAGGCAAGAAAGAGCAGAGGCAGCTTCTGGAATTTATAGATGAAACCTACCGAGGAATGGCGTAAGCTTATATTCAACTTAAGCGACCAGGCCTTCTTCGACCTGGTCCGGAACTATCTGGGGGACATCCATACCCCTTTCAACAAGCACAATCTGCTGGATCAGCTTGAGGCTTTTCTCCTTAAAAAAGCAAACATGGATCAGATTATCTCCATGATCGACAGCTCCGACGCTGAGCTGCTTACTGCCATAGACTTCCTGGAAAAAGCGAATATAGGGCAGCTGTATGCACTGTTCAGCGATGAAAAGCCATATTACAGCTTCTATACACAGCTCATGAACCTGGAGGAACGCCTTCTTATCTGTCCGGTCCCCGGGAAGAAAGATGGTCAGACCGTTGTGATATCTCCTCTTTTCCGTGATGAGCTGAAAAAACAGATTATAGATATTGACCTGTTCCTGGGCTGCAGAAAAGCTTCAATCAAGAAGAATTCAAAATATTCCTGGTATGATATTCCTGTGATTTCTGCTTTTGTCTCCGGCCTTATGTCGAAAAAGGGAAGAGCAAAAGCTGTCATCCCTGGCCGCAACTTCTCTTCAGGGCAAGGTGAGATAATAAAAAATATTCTTCTGGATAATTCTCTTCTGTATCAGAATGGACGCCAGCCGGTTCCTGTCAAAGAGAATTTCAAAAGGCTTTTCTCCCTTGATAATCGGGATGTCAGCCGCTTCTTTATTCAGTCATACCTGTCGACTGATCCGCTTGTTGCCTTTATCTATGAGAATATGCGCTGTGACCGTTCCTATCCTGACTCCTCTTTTGCCCGGCTTGCAAGGTGCACTGCATATTTGGCAGGACTGGATGAAGGAGATATTCAGGCTTGTAAGGATAAACTCATTAAAGCATCTCTGGCAGTGGAGGACAGCACAGGTCTAAGAAAGCTGAACCCGGTTCTGGAGGCAGGAGAGGGGAAGGTTGTGGTTCAGCCCGATTTCTCACTCTATGCCCAGGGGGCACTGAGTCTGGAAGAGAATATGACGATTGCCTTCTATTCCGAGATCAGAGAGCTTGATGTGATAAGCCGTTGGGAAGTGACACGGGAAAGCTTTATGCGAGGCATCCGCTCAGGCATCAGCGCCGATACATTTATAAAATTGCTTGAAAAGAAATCCGGCTCACCGCTGCCCCAGAATATCCTGTTCTCCTTTAAGAGCTGGGAAGAGGAGTGCCAGGGTATAGCTGTCTTCCGGGGCTGTGTGATCAAGGTGGACCAGCGGTTCTCCAAGCTTCTGGACAACAACAGCACATTCAAAGGATATGTGAAAGAAAAGCTCTCGGATGGTCTCTATCTTATTCCGGACGAGGATTTCCCCGATGCCATGAAAGTTGTGGAGGGTATCTCGGGCCAGAGTCTGGCATTGCCTCCAGAGGCAAAGAACACCGATATGTCAGCCGCCGCCACAATAGGGTATGATTTCAGGCGCTTCCAGGACTATGAGAAACCTGCCGCCAAGGCTAAAAGACATGATATTTCGGAAAGGCTTCTGAAAAAGATAGAGGCTCTGGATATAACCAAGGAGCAGCAGGATATTCTGGCCGACCGGGTGCACCGTAAGCTTATCCTCTCGGAGGATCAGCTTGAGGGGGGCAGTGTCCGGTATGAGCTTATGGAGGCCAGAGGGATAGATTATAACAGGAAGGTGCGGCTGTGCCAGCATGTTATGGAAGTCGGCGGTGCTTTCCTTGAGCTTTCCCTGGGGCCTGACGAGACTCTCCTTATGAAACCTCTCCAGCTTAAGAAGGCTGGAAAAGATATGCTTGTGACTGGAGATGAGATTCCGGATGGGACTCCGGTGCAGGTTCCGCTCCGCAAAGTGCGCTATATGCGCAAGGTGCGGACATCCCTTATGGGTTGACACTGAACTTTAATTTTTTTAGTATTTCGTATTGACTATTTCTTTGGAAAAAGTTATAAAGCGAGAGTGGTGAAACTGGCAGACACGCCAGACTTAGGATCTGGTGCCTCAGGCATAAGGGTT
>JAGCGL010000008.1 GCA_017649605.1 Spirochaetia bacterium | reverse complement strand
GGACAGGAACTTCACGCTGAACAAGCTGGACGACCGTATAGCCCGACTTGACCAGCACATCGCGCATTATATGGACGAGCTTGACGCATATGATGCAGAAGAGGGCCGCAAACTGTCGAGAGAGGACCTGGAGCATAAGCTGGAGAACTGCAAGGAGCGCAAGGAGCTTTACGAAGGCTACCGCGAGCAACTCGAACAGAGCGGCGAGAAGCAGATGTCGCTTACTGACCCAGACTCCCGTCTTATGAAGGCCAACGAAGGATTCTGCGTAGGATATAATACTCAAGTGGCCGTAGATGCTGAGAGCCATATGATTGCAGGATTCCAAATGACGAATAATCCTACGGACCATGGACAGATAACCAATGTGGCTGGTGATGTGAAGCAGGAATATGGTGTGGATATCCTTGAGGCAACAGCCGACAAAGGGTATGAGAGCCCGGAGGATCATGCCAATGCCCTTGCATCGGGTATCGTGCCCAACGTCATCCAGCGCAATGGTGGATGTACCGAGGAGGTGAAGTTTGATTATCATGATGTAGAAATCACTGATGAGCAGAAAGCCAGCACCAAGCCTGAGGATTTGAAGACCTGCCTTGAAGCAGGTGTCGTTCCTGATGCTTACAAGGATATTCTTACGGATGTCAAAGTTGTCGAAGAGAAGACATATGTGGCAGATATCGCAGACTCAGACGTACTGAAGATGACTGATGCAGAGATGAAAGCCAAGGCTGCTGAAGGATACTTTGTCAGGGCTGCTGAACGCAATTTCGTATATTGCCCTCAGGGACAGATGCTGCGTCAGAAATCTATCAAGCGTAACGGCATGATACGCTATTGCAACAAGCTTGCCTGCAAACACTGCAAAAACAGGTGTACTACGGCAGACTTCAAGGAGGTCGACTTCAATAAGGACAAACTTATTATACTGGCCAGGGGCTATAAGCCGCAGGCTTCTGATGACAGTGATGATGAACGTCCCAAACCTCCCAGACAGAAGAGAGCGACAGTGGTGAAGAAGGTGGTAAAATACGTGCTTCATCTGGACGAGAAAAAGATGGATCAGCGGAAGTGTCTCTCTGAACATCCCTTCGGAACACTGAAACGATCGCTTGGACAATATTATTTCTTACTGAAAGGTTTCGCTAAAGTAACTGCAGAGATGGCTATGTTCTGTCTGTCATACAACATGCGTCGTGCCATAAACATTAAAGGCGTTCCAGCATTGGTGTCAGCCCTAAGATAAGAATAGGGAGAAGTATATACTCAAAAAACGGCTCTATGAGGCTCATTTTAAGCCAGCAGGAGCTCATAATTCATTAACAAGGAAAAATCAAGTAAGAATCTGCCCCTGCGGTAGAGGTCTTTATATGGCTCCAAAATCGCCCCAAATCAGGCTAAAATACCTTTAAAATCAGGGTTCTCGGACGGTCTGGGGGGGCAAATCTGAAAGGTCTGCGCCGCATCTCTATGAAGATAAAGATGTCAGAGAGCCATAATGTAATGGTAAAACTGATTAAAGATGGAGTCTATACTGGTGACGATACCAGAAG
>JAGCGL010000086.1 GCA_017649605.1 Spirochaetia bacterium | reverse complement strand
CCTGCTGATGCCGCTTCTCAAAGCCCAGCTGCTCAAACAGCTTAACAAGAACCTCTGCATCTTTTGTTATTATCTGAGGATTAAATGTGGTGATTTTCATGTCTTTTGTCCTTAAAGCAGTTTCTTGACTCCGGCCAGGAAGATGAACCTGTTGACACCTCTGGTTATGAGGGCAAATCCTACCATAAATGTGATTGTGAAGGCGCTTATTGCAGGATCCACGAATGAACAGAGTGCAAACAGAACTGTGAGGATACCGAAGATCAGCAGCATATGCCAGCCCGGGAATCCTTTCTTTTTAAACTCGATAGAATGGGTTATGGAAAGTATTCCTGCCACAAGGATCCATGCGGCAAACACAAAGGGGATGGCGGCAGCCACAAACACCTGATTGGCCAGGAAAATAATTCCAATGATTATATCAGCAATGGCAGCAATAAGGACATAACCGCTTCCCGGAACTACGCTGAACCCCTTAAGATAGAAATAGAGGGACAGAATTCCTGAAAGAAGTGTGAAAAAACCCAGGACCCATGCCAGTGAAAGCAGAGTTGCCTCGGCACTGGAAAGACACAGGATACCTGCTATGATAAAAAGAAGCCCCGACAGGGCAACACATACTTTTGAACTTGTGCTCATATAAATCTCCTTAATAAAAATATCATATAGAAATGCTGCAATGTCAACTGTTTGCGTTTAAAGCAACTAATGATATAATAAATATGATTATGTCAGTCGTTTTATATATAATTGCAATCATACTGGGACTTCTGGGAATAGTGGGAAGCATTGTTCCCGGCCTTCCAGGTCCACCGATAAGCTGGGTCGGACTGGTGGTGGGATTCTTCAGGTATAGGATTGCAGGCAATGACAGCGGATTCACCCTCACCTTCCTTCTTGTATGGCTGGCAATCACCATAATTGTCACTGTCATAGACTACGTCATTCCTGCCAAGTTTACCCAACTGTCCGGCGGCTCAAAGGCTGGAAGCTGGGGAGCGATGATAGGTCTGCTGGCTGGTATTCTCTTTACAGCTTTCGGAATGATCACCGGCTGTTTCCTTGGTGCCCTTATAGGCGAGCTTTTATTCGGAAAGAAGGAGTTCGGATCATCCTGCAGGTCGGCACTGGGAGCTTTTGCCGGAGTGATGGCTGGAACAGGAATAAAGCTTATAGCCTCAATTACAATGTTTATCTATATCATCAAAATTTAATATTGTGATATAATAGTTAAAAAGGAGATAACAATGGCTGACAAGAAACTTAGAAAATCAAAAGACAATAAGCTTTGCGGAGTATGCGGCGGTATCGCAGAATACTTCAATCTGGATCCGACTGTAGTAAGAGTTATATGGCTGGTACTGGTGCTCTGCGCAGGAACAGGACTCCTAGCCTACATCATCGCAGCACTGCTTATGCCTAAGGCAGAATAATAATATTTTAAAATAAATGAAAAACAAGAAAACTCTTATCTTTGCATTGCTGGTGGCAATATTTTGTTTCACTGGCTGCACCCCTAAGGGTGATGTTGAGCGCATTGGAATAATCTCTGCCAGGGACAACGAGATCAACGTGCTTCTCAATGAAGCTGAGATTGAGAAAGTGGATCTGATCGGCGGCATGGAATACCATGTTGGCAGGCTTAGAGGTAAAAATGTAATAATAACTAGAGCTGGCATCGGCAAAGTACGGGCATCTTCGGGTGTCACAGCAATGCTGATCAAATATAACATCTCTAAAGTGCTGTTTACCGGCATAGCAGGCGGAGTTGCCGATGAGACACAGGTTCTTGACGAGATTGTGGCCACAAGATTAGTTGAGCACGATTACGGCATAATCAGCAACGATGGTTTCTTGTGGGTATCGGGAGATCCTGGGATAAGCAGAGAGGCCGGCGAATACTATTACTGCGACAAGGATCTTGTGGAGCTTGCATACAAGGCTTCTGTGGAGACAGTAGGCAAAGAGCATGTCTACAAGGGAACAATCGCCACAGGTGACCAGTTCATTGCATCAGAAGAATATGTTTATAGACTCAAGAAAGAATACAATGCCTATGCCTGCGAGATGGAGGGTGCTTCTGTAGGTGCCATATGCATCAAGTACGGCAAGCCTTTTGTGATTATCCGTGCTCTGTCGGACAAGGCTGACGGCAAAGCACATTCCAGCTACGAGAATTTCGGCGATATCGCGGGGGCAAATTCCAGCCGTATTATCCTCAAGATG
>JAGCGL010000085.1 GCA_017649605.1 Spirochaetia bacterium | reverse complement strand
CCTTATCAACTGCCTTACAGGAAAGAATCTCTCCATAGTCTCTGATGTTCCAGGCACCACCCGGGATGTCATAGAGGGACAGTTCATCTACAGGGATATCAAATACACTATCTACGATACAGCAGGAATCCGCCGCAAGAAGAAGGTGACCGAGGATGTTGAGTACTATTCGGTAAACCGGGCCATAGGCAGCATAGAATTTGCCGAGGTTGTGCTCCTTATGGTGGACTGCACCGAAGGGCTCACCGACCAGGACAAGAAGATTGCCAGCCAGATTGTCAAGAAGGGGCGGGGAGTGGTTATAGTCCTCAACAAGTGGGATATGAAGAGCCATATTCCGAATGCAGAGCAGGCTATGAAGGACAGGCTCCAGTTTCTGTTCCCGATCCTGGATTTTGCCCCTGTGGTTCCAATCTCGGCCAAGGAAGGGCTTGGAATCGACAAGCTTCTGGATGCGGTGTTCAAAGTCAAGAAGCAGCTTTTTACCAGAGTCAGCACATCAGACCTGAACAAGGCGGTGCGGGAATGGGTGGACGACTATCCGGTGCCTGCTGCCAAAGGTATTAGATACAAGATAAGATATGCTACACAGCCCGAGGTGTTCCCGACCCGGTTCATCCTGTTCGTCAACAGGGCAGACCGTTTCCCCGATGCATATATCAGCTACATTAAGAACAAGATAAGAAAACGGTTCAGGCTAAGCAGCATTCCCTTTGATGTGGAGATAAGAGAGACCAAGAGCGGCAGAGAGGATGAGTGACAAAAAGACCAATGCCATGCGCATTCTGGAGAGCCTTGGAATAAACTACTCAGTCACAGGATACGATGTGGATCCTGACAATCTGGATGCCATTTCTGCTGCTGCAAAATTAGGTGTCTCCCCCGAGAAGATATTCAAGACTATTGTGATGAGGAACGAGAAGAACCTTATCTTTGTCTTCTGTGTCAGTGCCGAGTCCGAGGTGAACCTTAAGAAAGCCAGGGCAGTGTCGGACAGCAAGGAGATTAAGCCGGTCAAGATGACAGAGCTTCTGGGTATTACAGGATATATAAGAGGTGGATGTTCCCCTATAGGGATGAAGAAAAAGTTTCCCCTGTTCATAGACGAGACAGCTACACTCTTTGACGAAATCTATATCAGTGCAGGCATCCGGGGCAAGCAGATCATCCTTTCTCCGGACGACCTGATCAAGGCTACAGAGGGCACTTTTGCCGATGTGGCCACAACTGTTGCCACTTGAATTTATTATTTTTATATAATACCTTTAAATTATGAGCAGTGCTAAATCAGAAAACATTATATCCCGTTTTGCATACCATGTGTTTATCGATGGATTATCAGGAATGGCTCTGGGCCTTTTCTCCACACTGATTGTAGGAACTATTCTGGCCCAGATAGGAACCCTTTTAGGCGGCCAGGTAGGCAAGACTGTAATAAGCATTGCCAATGTAGCCAAGGGACTTACCGGTGCGGGAATCGCAGTAGGTGTTGCATATAAATTCAAGGAATCGCCTCTGGTGACTATTTCGGCAGCAGTAGCCGGCCTTGCAGGAGCATTTGCCAGCTCTATCCTGAGCGGCGCAGCCTTTGCGGGGGGTGCTCTGGTTCTTAAGGGGCCGGGGGAGCCTCTGGGTGCGTTCATAGCTGCCTTTGTGGGCATTGAATTGGGCCACCTGGTGTCGGGCCGGACAAAGCTTGATATCCTTATAACCCCTATCGTGACCATTGTCACAGGAGCCCTGGTTGGCCTCTGGGTAGGTCCTCCGATCTCAAAGTTCATGACAGCAGTAGGTGCCCTTATCAACTGGGCTACTGTTCAGCAGCCGATAATCATGGGTATTCTGGTCTCTGTAATCATGGGAATGTGTCTTACCCTCCCTATAAGCTCTGCTGCACTTGGAATTATTCTGGGGCTTTCTGGTATTGCAGGCGGTGCTGCTGTTGCCGGCTGCTCCGCACAGATGATCGGCTTTGCAGTTATGAGCTTCCAGGACAATGGAATCAGCGGGCTATTTGCCCAGGGTATCGGAACTTCTATGCTTCAGATGCCTAATATAGTGCGCAAGCCTATTGTTTGGCTGCCCCCTATCCTTGCAAGTGCAGTACTGGGGCCTGTCTCCAGCAAGGTGCTTGGAATTCTGTGCGGTCCTGTGGGGAGTGGAATGGGTACATCGGGCCTGGTGGGTCAGATTGTGACATTCCAGACCATGTCTGCTGCAGGCATAGGCAGTGGAATCATTATGGCCGAAATCCTTTTGATACATGTGGCAGCCCCTGCAGTGCTTACCCTGCTCTTTGCATCGTTCATGCGCAAAAAAGGCTGGATACAGCCGGGCGACCTTAAGCTGGATATCTGATCTATGATCTCGGCATCAAAATACTTTCAGCAGGGTAACTTTGAGAAGGTTATCCGCATCCTTGAGCCTCGGGTGTTTGAGCATAGGGATGACTGGAAGTTCTACAGCTATTTAGGCTACTCATCTCTCTATACCGGGGATTATATCAGGGCAAGCTCTTATCTTAAGCGGGCTCTGCAGATCAATCCATCTTCCATAGAGCTTATGTATGGCCTTGCTGTGCTGCACCTGAAAAAGGGAGAAAATGCCGATGCTGTCCGCATATGGCTCCATATTCTCCACCAGAATCCAGATGATATCTATGCCAAAGAGGGGCTTGATTTCATCAATTCAACCGACAGCAGGCAGCTTCCAGGCCTCCTTACCCTGAAAAAATGCCGCAGCCTTCTCCCTTGCCGGGATAATAGGAAAAAATATCTTATCAAGATGGGTATAGTGGGGGGAATTCTTCTGGTTGCCCTCGCTGTGACTGTGTTCTTGGCAGTAACCTGCAAGACAGGGGAGGTAATGTGAGGGCTGTAGTTCAGCGGGTCTTGAATGCAGATGTCCAGGTGGATGGGCAGTGTGTCGGCAGGATTGGAAAGGGGCTTCTGGTCTATCTGGGAGTCCACAAGGATGACACTGACAAGGATTTTGATTATATTTTAGATAAGGTTATTAACTTAAGGATTTTTTCGGACGAGGCAGGGAAGATGAACCTTTCTCTCCTGGATACAGGGGGAGAGATTCTGGTGGTATCCCAGTTCACTCTGTTTGGCGATGCCCGTCATGGCAGAAGACCCTCCTATGGGGAAGCTGCTGGCAACGAGAAGGGAAATCTCTATTACCAGAGGTTTCTTCATGAGCTCATGGGCAGAGGAATAAAGACAGAGTCGGGACAGTTCGGGGCAGAGATGCAGGTTTCCTACACAAATGACGGCCCTGTCACCATACTTTTAGACTCGTTTAAAGTTTTTTGATAGATTTTTTAAAAAATTTGTTGTAAAATTGAAGCAAAATGAAAAAAAATGTTGTTTAACCATTTAGGAGGCTTGTATGAGTAAAGAAAAGAAAACAGGAAACGATGAAAAAGCAATGGCTTTGGAAGCTGTAAGACTCCAGATGGAAAAACAGTTTGGAAAAGGCTCCATCATGAAGCTGGGAGACAAGGCAGCCAACACAGGTGTGCAGGTAATACCTACAGGTGCACTGACATTGGATGCTGCTTTGGGAATCGGCGGTTATCCTAAGGGAAGAATCATAGAGATCTATGGTCCTGAATCTTCTGGAAAGACCACCCTGGCGCTTCACGCAATCGCAGAAAGCCAGAAGCAGGGAGGTATTGCCGCCTTTATTGATGCAGAGCATGCACTGGATCCGGTGTATGCAGCAAACCTTGGGGTAAACACCGACGAGCTGTGGGTGTCTCAGCCCGATACCGGCGAGCAGGCTCTGGAGATTGCAGAGTCGTTGGTCCGCTCCGGTGCAGTTGACATCATAGTTATCGACTCGGTTGCAGCCCTTACTCCACAGGCAGAGATAGAGGGGGACATGGGCGATTCCCACATGGGACTCCAGGCCCGCCTTATGAGCCAGGCCCTCAGAAAGCTCACAGGTATACTTGCCAAATCAAACACCTGTCTTATCTTCATCAACCAGCTGCGTATGAAGATCGGTGTTATGTTCGGCAACCCGGAGACAACTACTGGTGGAAATGCCCTTAAATTCTACTCATCCATCCGGATGGAAGTGCGCAAGATTGAAACCATTGACAAAGGTGCCGATGATGTCATTGGAAACAGGGTTCGGGTCAAAGTTGTTAAGAACAAGATGGCTCCACCGTTCAAGAAGACAGAGCTTGAGATTATGTTCGGCAAGGGAATATCTGTATCTGCCGCTCTGATAGATGCAGCCATGGCCTTTGACATAATCCAGAAGAGCGGAAGCTGGTTCTCCTACAATGGCGAGAAGATAGGCCAGGGAAAGGAGAACACCAAGCAGTTCCTGGAAGCCAACCCGAATCTGTTTGCCGAGATTGATGCAAAAGTCCGTGCTGCTCTGTTCCCGGCACCAAAAGAGGCTTGAAAATGAGCGATTTAAAGCTGGAAGAAACTGCTGTTGATGAATTTGCCGACATACGACCATACGAGGGAAAGGAATTTACCGATGCCCTTGCACGGCTTCTGGCTAACAAGAACCTGGTTACTGTGTTCCGCCGTCAGGCGTGGCCGGCATTTCCTGAGTTTTTTGCTCCAGTGGTAGATACCCTCTGCCACTGGTATCTTAAATTTCTGGTCAAAGGGGTAAAGACCTCCGATGAGCTTCATGCTCTTATTCTGGAACGGCTTATCAGCCTTGTGGTCAAAGGGACTATGTCGGAATTGACATCTGAAGGGAGCGAGAACCTGGAGGCAGGAAAGCATTATCTGTTTATCTCCAACCATCGGGATATTGCAATGGATCCGGTTGTGGCCGACTATATGCTGCTTAAACGGGGCTTCCCAAGCTTCCAGACAGCGTTCGGGGATAACCTTCTTACAAGCCGGGAAGTTTCTGATGCCATAAGGATAAACAAAGCCTTTATAGTACAGCGTGGCCTTGAGCCTCTGGCTCAGCTTAAGTCTTCCATGACACTTTCTAAATATATCCGCGAGACTATTTATCATAAGGATTCTGTCTGGATTGCCCAGCGGGAAGGAAGGGCCAAGGATGGCGATGATAAGACCAACCCGGCCATAATCAAGATGTTTGCCCTTTGCAACCGCCAGACCGGGCTTACATTCTCAGAGTATATAAACAGCCTTAACATTATTCCGGTGGCTGTCTCCTACGAGTTTGACCCCTGCGACAGGCTTAAGGCCAGAGAGGCGGCACGGCGGATGGAGAAATCACTCAAGGGCGAGGTTTATGAGAAGCGCAAGAACGAGGATTTCATAAGCATAGTCCTGGGAATACAGAACAAGAAGGGGCGTGTCCACATTGCCTTTGGAAAACCACTTTGCCGCGAGGAGTGGAAGAATGCCAAGGAAGTTGCCCAGGCTATTGATGACTTTGTTCTTACACACTACAAACTGTGGCCCTGCAACTATCTGGCATATGATATCATGAATAATACAGACAAGTATGTTAAGCAGTATACCAAGGAATACAGGGATAAGTTCATGGCCCGGTTCAGACGGATTCCTCAGACAACTCTCCCTTATCTCCTTGGAGCCTATGCAAAGCCGGTGGAGAATGCGGAACTCTATACTGAATAAGCTTATCCTTCTCTTATGTCTCGCCCTTGTTCTTGGAAGCTGTTCCGAAAGTGCCCCCAAGATAAGCCAGACCTTCTGGCAGCTGAACCTGGTGCACGACCAGAAGACAGGCAAAGATACCCAGGCCCTGACTATATTTGTGATGGCATCGGATGATGATGGCGTCGATGATATGGACAAGATGTATGTCATTAATGACGAGCATCAGCTCTACTGGGAGATCTCCGGGAAAAATTTAAGGGTGGAGAAGTACGGCGAGAACGAGGTGTGGATGGGAAGCAACTTCATAACCATGCCTGCACCGGAGGAGCCTTTGCCTGGCGGGACATACAGGATTATGCTCCTGGATTCATCCGGGGAACGGGCAAAGACATCGGTTGTCATAAGCAACAACATCAAGGGTGCACCCGACAAATGGCCTACCCTTACAAAGATGGGAGACAGCGTCAGGATTGAGGGAAAAGCCGATTATGTATGGGGCATCCAGGCTGACGGCACATTCGGAGCTGAGTTCCAGGCCAATACCGGTACAGTAAGTACAGGGAGCAGGAGGTTCTCCTGGTATTATCTTTACAGTTATCTGCCTGACAAAGGCTACGGCATTATAAACGGTCCTTTCTGATAAAAGGGAGGACAAAAAAAAGAGCAGCTTTCACGCTGCTCTTTTTTTTGCATCATCCGTAGGCAATTATTTTGTTGCTTCTCTTCTTCTCATGTAGAGGAGGAATGCAATCAGAATCACCAGTCCGAAGAGGATTGAGATAAATGCATTCTTGATGAATCCAGCGAAGATGTATGTGATGAACGAGATGATTGCAACAGAGATTGCGTATGGCAACTGTGTTGCGACATGGTTCACATGGTTACACTGAGCACCTGCACTTGCCATGATTGTGGTATCGGAGATTGGTGAGCAGTGGTCACCGCATACAGCACCAGCCATACATGCAGAGATGGAGATGATCCGGATCGGGTCTCCTGCATCTGGGAATGCTGCGATACAGATTGGAATAAGGATACCGAATGTTCCCCAGGATGTACCGGTTGCAAATGCCAGACCGCATGCAATAAGGAAGATGATTGCAGGGAGGAAATTCTTGAATCCTGCTGCGCTGCCTTCAACAACACCTGCCACATAGTCAGCAGCTCCCAGGCTGTCTGTCAT
>JAGCGL010000084.1 GCA_017649605.1 Spirochaetia bacterium | reverse complement strand
GGAAATGCAGAGCAAAAGTCAGCCTGGTGACTATGGCGGAGGTGTCCCACCCGTTCCCATCCCGAACACGGAAGTTAAGCCCTCCCGCGCCGATGGTACTGTTAAGTCGGGAGAGTAGGTCGTTGCCAGGCTTTTTTATTTTCCCCTAAAAAAAAATAAAAATTTTTTCTCAAAATTGAAGCAAAATGAATTTTTTTTGCGTATATACCATCGGAGGCAGTGTATGTTTGTATTGAATTATTGTCACGGTGGATTTGACGGAGACATAGTCTCTGTGGAGGCAGACCTCAGGATGGGCATCCCGGGTATCGATATAGTGGGGATGGCCGATGTGGCTGTCAAGGAATCGGCAGAACGGGTCCGTATTGCAGTCAAGAACTCATCTCTTGATTTTCCCAAAGGGAGGGTTGCAGTAAATCTTGCTCCCGCCGGGGTGCGTAAGGAAGGGGCTTATTTTGACCTTTCCATAGCCCTTGCCATACTCAGTCAGTTTGGAACAATACGGCCCAATAATTTTAAGGTTATGGTACTGGGAGAGCTTGAGCTTTCTGGAAAGATAAGGGCTGTGAAAGGAACTCTTTCTGCCGTTATTGCAGGGCAGGATGCAGGGGTAGATTATTTTCTGGTTCCAGAGGATAACTATCTGGAGGCCTGTTCAGCCCTTGCAAAGAATATCTATCCCTGCACATCTTTACTGGATGCAGTGGAGAAACTGAATGCCCTGTCAAGCTATTCCCGTATTGCAGCCCCGGTTCCGCGTCTTTCTCCCCAGCTTTCTAACCAGGATCTCTATGGGGACATGGCCGATATCCAGGGGCAGGAATACCTTAAGCAGGCTCTTCTGACTGCTGCTTCCGGGCGGCACAACATAATGCTGTTCGGCCCTCCGGGAAGCGGCAAGACTATGGCGGCCCAGCGGCTTGTAACCTTGCTGCCAGACTTGGATTATGAGAAATCAATTGAGACCACAAGGATTCATTCCATAGCAGGAATACTGCAGAACGGCTGCGGTCTGGTGGGGCGTCCTCCTATGCGTATGCCGCATCATACCGCTTCCCTGGAGGGAATCATAGGAGGAGGAAAGAACCTGCGGCCAGGGGAGATTTCTCTGGCCCATAATGGAATCCTTTTTCTGGACGAGGCTCCTGAGTTCCATAAGAATGTTCTCCAGAGCCTGCGGGAACCGGTGGAACGGCATCGGGTCGACCTTGCAAGGGCAGGCAAGAACTACTGGTATCCTGCCGATTTCCAGCTGGTCATGACAACCAATCCATGCCCCTGCGGCAACCGTGGAAAGGCAGACAGCGTATGTGTCTGCTCCAACAACGAGGTGAGCAACTACTGGAAAAAGTTAGGGGGTGCACTGCTGGATAGAATTGATATCCGCATTCCGGTGCGTCCGCTGTCTGCCGAGGATATGGTCATGTCTGCCAACAGCGCAAAAAGCAGCGCAGAGCTCCGGCAGCAGGTGGAAGATGCCCAGGCAATTCAAAAAAAGCGGTTTGATGGGACAGATATCTGCTACAATTCCCAGATTCCGCCGGGTCGTCTTGCCAAATATATTCAGATGGATGAGGGTGCCCAGGAGGTATTTGCGAAGGCTGTAAAAAGGTTCTCACTCTCCACCAGAGCATGCCATTCGGTGCTCAAGATTGCCAGGACTATAGCAGATATGGCTGGATACACCGATATCATGCTCAATAAGGAACAGATTCTGGATGCAGTGCAGATGCGCCGCTATGGGGACAGCGACTTTTTCTGGAACTGAGACCATGATAATTGAATTAAATCTGTTTAAGTATTAAACTGACGGCAATGAAGAAGCTGATAAAAAAATGTGCTGTTCCTGCATTCATTATATTCCTCTGGTGGCTGGTGGTGCGCTATTTCCATGTGAACGCATTCCTGTTCCCGCCGCCAGACCGTATCCTGGCTGCATTCAAGCATCTTATAGAGCGTGATGAGCTGCAGAGAAATGTTGGCACCTCCTTTGTCAGAGCCTTCAGAGGCTTCTCCCTTACTCTGATATTTGCAATTCCTTTGGGAGTGCTGTTCCATTCTTTCCGCAAGTTCTTCTCTTACTTTGACGGACTTATGAACTTCCTGCGGAATGTGCCGCCCCTTGCCATGATCCCCCTTCTTATCCTCTGGTTCGGCATAGACGAGGCTTCCAAGCTTGCTTTGATTGTCCTCTCCTGCTTCTTCCCTATATTCCTGAACACTCTGTCGGGTCTGAACAATGTGGACAAGAAGCTTCTGGTGATGGGGGATTCCCTGGGACTTACCAGGTTTGAGAAAATACGTTTTATTCTTATTCCTGAGGCTGCTCCTTCGGTGATAACTGGACTCAGGCTGGCGCTTGGAAACAGCTGGCGTGCCCTTATAGCGGCTGAGATGATTGCAGCTTCCAGCGGTATAGGTTATATGATTCTGGATGCCGAGGAGATGGCAAAGACCGATGTGGTCTATGCCGGCATAATCACCATCGGTGTCATGGGACTTCTTATGGACAAGATGTGCCTGCTTATCCTGGCAAAGCTGTGTCCATGGGTGGAGGATGTGAAAGGTGAGTGATATTTCTGTATCTGAAATAACCAAGCAGTTTGTCCTTAAGGATAGAACTATCACTGCAGTGGACAATATCTCACTCTCCATACAGGATGGCGACTTCATCACAGTAGTGGGCCCCAGCGGCTGTGGCAAAAGCACCCTGCTCCATATAATCGGCGGGCTCCTTGCTCCCGATAAAGGCTCCATATCCTTCGAGAAAGGGACTGGAAGATGCGGCTTTGTGTTCCGGGAGCCCAGGCTTCTGAACAGCTGCACAGTACGGCAGAATCTTATGCTTGCCATGAAGCATATCAAGAGCAACAGCGAGAAGGAGCAGCTGCTGGCCGAGACTCTCTCTTTCCTTGAGCTTCTGGAGTTTATAGATGCATATCCGAATCAGCTTTCAGGTGGAATGGCACAGCGGGCCGCAATAGGGCGGGCTCTCTGCCGGCAGCCCGATGTCATGCTCATGGACGAGCCTTTCAGCGCTCTGGATGCTTTCCTCCGCAGGAAGCTACAGGATGAGCTGATACATCTGTATCAGGAGCAGCACCTGACCATAGTTTTTGTGACCCATGATGTCTCCGAGGCTGTGTATCTGGGAAAGAAGGTTGCGATAATGAACGCGGGCCGCATCGAAAAGGTCATAGACGTGAATCTGGACTATCCCCGCAGGAGGAGCAGCCTTGAGTTCAACACCATATCCGAGACTATTCTGGACACTATTGCTGACTTGCGTAAATAACATAAAACTTGTACTATAAAAAAATGGAAACTTTGAAGGGAATTCCAGCATCGCCTGGTATTTACATCGGAAAGGCATTTCTCTACCTGGAAGAAAAGATAAATATCACAAGATATAGGGTTGAGCCCGACCGGATCAAGAATGAGCTTGAGCGGCTGGACAAAGCTTTTGAGGATGCCAGGAACGACCTTGAGAATCTTAAGGTTGTAAACAGCGGTATCATGACCAGCGGGGAAAGCTTCCTTGTGGACACCCATATCATGATGCTGAGCGACCCCGACTTCCGCAGCAAGATAGATAAATATCTCAAAAAATATAAAGTCAATGCAGAGGCTGCAGTATTCACCTCTATCAAGGAATATATTGGAGAGCTTTCTCTCTCTTCCAACACATATGCAAAGGAGCGTATCAGCGACTTCCGCGATATTGCCCGCCGTGTGCTTGGAAAGCTTACATCCAGATGTCTGCGGAACCTCACCTCCCTTAACGAGGAGTGCGTTGTAGTCTCCAGGGATATCCTCCCTTCCGATGCCATTGTCATGGACAAGACCAAGGTCAAGGGTATTGTTCTTGAGGCTGGCGGACGGACTTCTCATACCGCTATCATAGCCAGGGCCTTTGGTATTCCGGCTGTGCTGGGTGTGCCCGATATCCTGCAGAAGGCGAACCGGGACTGCACCATAATTGTGGACGGCTACGGCGGCAATGTTGTGATAGATCCTGACAAGGCCACTATCGAAGCCTATATCGAGAACATAGAGAAGAACCATGAGATTGCCCAGTCGCTCCGCCGCTATATCCAGAAGGTGGCACAGACCGACGATGGCAGGCGTGTCTTTATCAAGGCCAACATTGAGTTCCCCGAGGAGATAGAGAATGTCGAGGCTCTGGGAACCGACGGTGTGGGGCTTTTCCGGTCAGAATTCCTCCTTATGCAGAACGAGTATCAGAAGGACGAGGAGAAGCAGTTTGCTGTATATAAGAGGCTGCTTGAGCGGGCCAATGGCCAGAGCGTTACAGTCCGCACCCTTGATATCGGCGGTGACAAGATGCTTGCCGACCATGGGGACAACAGCGAGCGTAACCCACTTTTAGGCTGGCGTGGTATTAGGTACAGCCTTACCGAGCAGGATCTCTTCATCTGTCAGCTCAGGGCTCTTTACCGGGCATCGGTCTATGGAAGTCTCAAGATTATGTTCCCTATGATTGCAACAATGGAGGAGTTGGAGGAGGCGCTTAAGATTGCAGCACAGGTCCGCTCTTCCCTTAAGGAAGAGGGCTATAAGATAAACGAGGATGTCCCTGTCGGTATGATGATGGAGGTTCCATCTGCAGTGCTGGCTGCCGATGCCTTTGCCGAGAAAGTGGCATTCTTCTCCATCGGAAGCAACGACCTTATCCAGTACACCATGGCCATGGACCGGGGCAACGAGCGTGTCGCATATCTGTATCAGCCTTTCAATCCCGCTATCCTGCGGCTTCTTAAGATGGTCATAGATGCAGGAAAAAAGCGCGACATAAGTGTAAGTGTCTGCGGAGAGATAGCTGCAGATCCGCTCAGCGCCATAGTTCTTTTGGGAATGGGTATTGATGAGCTTTCAATGAGCTCCCAGAGCATCTCGGTGATCAAGAAGGTTATAAGAAATGTCCTTTATACCGAAGCCAAGGAGACTGTTGCCGAGATAATGGATATGGACAACGGAACCAAGATTTATAACTATCTCAGGACAAAATACAATGACAGATTTGGAATATATCTCTGAAAAGAAATTTCCATGCGTAGTTATCGCCGGCCGGCCAAATGTGGGAAAATCCACACTGTTCAACCGTTTTTTGCGTAAGCGCAGAGCTATAACCGACCCCATCCCCGGTGTCACCCGTGACCCCATAAGCGGCACCTGTGACCTTGCAGGACGGAAGATAAAGCTCACCGATACAGGTGGAATCGACTATTCAAAAGAGGGCTTCGCTTCCCTTATTACAGAGAAAAGCCTTGCATCACTTGAGGAGGCTGACCTTATCCTTCTCCTTTTAGAGGGGAGAGAGCTGAACAGCGCAGACGAGCATATCATCCACGAGATGCGCAGATATTCTGACAAAATATTTCTGGTCATAAACAAGCTGGATTCGCCCGAGAAGGATGATGATGTTTGGAACTACCATTCCCTGGGGTTCAAGACAGTGATCGGAATCTCCTCTTCCCACGGCCGGAACATAGATACACTCATTTCAAAGATGAGGGAATATCTGGATGCAAAGCTGCCGCCGGAGAACGATTTGCCGGAGGAAGAGGCAGAGGTTCAGGCCGAGAATGCCCATATCAACGAGATACGGCTCTCTATAATCGGAAAGCCTAACACAGGAAAATCAACCCTTATCAACTGCCTTACAGGAAAGAATCTCTCCATAGTCTCTGATGTTCCAGGCACTACCCGGGATGTCATAGAGGGGCAGTTCATCTACAGGGATATCAAATACACTATCTACGATACAGCAGGAATCCGCCGCAAGAAGAAGGTGACCGAGGATGTGGAGTACTATTCGGTCAACCGGGCCATAGGCAGCATAGAGTTTGCCGAGGTTGTGCTCCTTATGGTGGACTGCACCGAAGGGCTCACCGACCAGGACAAGAAGATTGCCAGCCAGATTGTCAAGAAGGGGCGGGG
>JAGCGL010000007.1 GCA_017649605.1 Spirochaetia bacterium | reverse complement strand
GGAGCACGGGCTGCATTCAGTGGCTCTGGCAACAAGGAGCATATGCCTACAGTCGAAGTTCCAAAGGCCGACTTTGAGGCAGGAATCGGCATTGTAGACCTGTTCTTCAAGGCAGTGGGCGGCACCAAAAGCGATGCCCGCCGGCTGGTGGAGCAGGGGGGTGCAGTGGTTGCCGACCAGAACATCAGAGATGTCAAGGCAATCATCAAAGCCGATGTCCTGGATGCCGACGGAGAGGTTGTCATAAAGGCGGGCAAGAAAAAGATGTTCCGGGTAGTAACAAAATAAATGGTTTTCTGTTTGACTTTATAGAGAAAGTAGACGATAATTAATATATAGAAAAGATTTAAGGAGCTGACTATGGCAGAAGAGAAAAACAACACTAAAAAAGTAATTCTTATAATAATTGCAATTGTAATTATTATTCTGGCATGCCTCTATGGCTGTATTGCAAAAGGCAAGAGCGCACCTGAACCACAGAAACAGGAACAGCCGAAGATTGAACAGCCAGCACCAGCTCCAGCACCGGCCCCTGCAGCACAGCCTGCTCCAGCACCAAAGCCAGCGCCGGCACCGGCACCGGAACCACAGAAATCTATCTTCCCGGATAACAGCGCCGATAGTCCTGTGACAGAGAAATAAAAATCTCTATATTTACAAACATTTATACTTATGCTAACTTAAAGAGAAGACTATTATAATAAGGAGACTGTATGTCCGGTCATAGCAAATGGGCAAGTATCAAGCATAAAAAAGGTGCTGCAGACGCAAAGCGCGGTCAGATCTTTACAAAGATCATCAAGGAAATTACAGTTGCTGCCAAGATGGGCGGCGGCGACGAAGAGGGAAACGCACGGCTCAGAACTGCGATCCTTAAGGCTAAAGCAGCCAATATGCCGAAAGACAACATCGACAAGGCTATCAAGAAAGGAACAGGAGAACTTGAGGGCGTTGAATATGTAGAACTTCAGTACGAAGGCTATGGTCCCGGCGGAATCGCACTTCTTATCGAGACTCTTACCGACAACAAGAACCGGACAGCTGCAGATGTCAAGAGCGTGCTTGGAAAGGGCGGCGGAAACCTGGGAACTCCTGGAAGTGTATCCCACCTGTTCAAGAGAGAGGGAATCATCTGCTTTGATGCTTCCAAATATACCGAGGATGCTATCCTTGAGGCAGCTCTTGAGGCTGGTGCAGATGATGTTGCAACCGAGGATGACGAGATTGTTGTAAAGACATCACCAGAGGATTTCATGACAGTTCTCGATGCCCTTAACAAGGCTGGATTCGAGCAGACCTCTGCCGAGATTGAGCGGAATGCCATGATGCTGAAGACTCTGGACAAAGAGAAGACAGAGAAAGTTCTTAAGCTGGTTGAGCGGCTTGAGGAGCTTGACGATGTCCAGGAAGTTTCACATGACCTGGATGTTCCAGACGATTTCGAGCTGGACGACTGAGCTTCGTGAGAATAATCGGAATCGATCCGGGACTTGCATCCACAGGCTTTGGCATCATAGAGACTGTGGGTAATAAAATAAAATATGTTGCACATGGGGTCATCAAGACCTCGCCGGAAAAGCCGCTGGGAGAGCGGCTTTTTCACATTTATCAGGATCTGAACCAGGTCATTGATATGTATAAGCCTGACGAGGGTGGGGTAGAAGCCCTTTTCTTTGCCAAGAATATAACTAGCGCCCTGCCTGTTGCCCATGCCAAAGGGGTTGTCCATCTGGTGTTCGCTCAGCATGGTATTCCTCTGGGAGAGTATACCCCGATTGTCATAAAGCGGGCTGTGGTAGGCGAGGGGCGTGCCGAGAAAAATCAGGTGCAGGAGATGGTCAAGGTTATTCTGAATCTGGATAAGGTTCCAAGACCCGACCATGCTGCCGATGCCCTCTCTGCAGCTATCTGCCATGTGAACAACAGGAGCTTTGCCAATGTTTAACAGTTTGAGCGGAACCCTTACATATAAGGGAATAGACAATATCTACCTTTTGAATTCCTGCGGCATAGAGTGGGATATCACTGTATCGGCCAAGACACTTCAGGCTCTGCCGCCGGTAGGGGATGAGTGCCAGGTCTACACCTACTACCTGCACACCGAGAATATGGTCAAGCTCTACGGCTTTTTCTCAAAGGATGAGCGCACCTTCTTCCTGGAACTGAACAAGGTCAACGGAATCGGGCCAAAGCAGGCCATGAAGATGCTATCCTCCATCTCTGCACGGCAGATGTCAGAGGCTCTGGATAAGGATGATGTGGCGCTTCTTGCCGGCATCCCTGGAGTGGGTAAGAAGACAGCCCAGAAACTTATGCTGGCTATGCGGGGCAAGCTGGTTATGGATGAGGAGCTTGCGGCAGCCCCTGCCGGCAATCCAAAGTTTGCAGATATTGTGAATGCTCTTTCCGACATGGGCTTTGAGTATAGAAAAGCGCTCAAGGCAGTGGAGGAAGTGGCCAAGGATTCCGATATTATGAATATGAAGGACGATGAGCGCGAGAAAGAGATATTCAAGCGTGCCATTGTATTGCTGAGCACATGATAGAGACAGAGAACAACGATATTTTATCTGGCGAGATTATAGCAGAGGACAAGAAGGACTATGCCCTGCGGCCTCAGACTCTGGATGATTTCCAGGGGCAGAAAGCCCTCAAGGATAACCTTAAGATATTCCTGAAGGCTGCGAAAGCAAGGGGAGAGAGCCTTGACCATGTATTCTTAAGCGGCCCTCCGGGACTTGGAAAGACTACACTTGCCGGCATCATAGCCCACGAGATGGGAGCTGAGTTCAAGGTTACCAGTGCACCGGCTCTTGATAAACCGAAGGATCTGGCTGGACTTCTTACCACAATCTCTCCAAACACTGTCTTCTTTATCGACGAGATCCACCGTCTGAAGCCTGCTATAGAGGAGATGCTCTATGTGGCTATGGAAGATTTCGAGCTGGACTGGGTTATCGGACAGGGACCTTCTGCCCGGTCAATCCGCCTTCCTATTCCCCCTTTCACACTGGTAGGGGCAACCACCAAGAGCGGCAATGTGTCGAGTCCTCTCTTCAGCCGTTTCGGTATAAACATCAGGATGAACCTGTACGAGAAGGATGAGATTATCGATATTCTTACCCGGTCTGCGGCAATCTTGGAGATCAAGATAGAAAAGAGTGCCATGAATGTGCTGGCCACCTGCTGCCGCGGAACCCCGCGTGTGGCAAACCGTATCCTGCGCCGTATGCGGGACTTTGCTCAGATTTATGGCGATGATGTCATCACATTAGAGACTGTGAAGTTCGGCCTCGGCAAGCTTGAGATAGATGATATGGGCCTTGAGAAGCACGACCGCGAGCTGCTCCATGCCATTATAGATAAATATGGCGGAGGCCCTGTCGGTGCCGATACTCTGGCCATTACAATAGGGGAATCCACCGAGACATTAGAGGATTTCTACGAGCCATACCTGATTCAGCAGGGCTTTATCCAGCGCACCCCGCGTGGACGTGTCGCAACCCCTGCAGCCTATAAACACCTTGGACTTGAGGCTCAGCTGAATGAAGACCAGCGACTTTTCCTTTGACCTTCCTAATGAGCTTATAGCCCAGTATCCACCGGAAGTGCGGGGTACTTCCCGCATGATGGTTCTGGACAGAGTTGCTGGCACATTCACAGACCGGCATATCAGCGACATAGTTGACTACTTCGGCCCGGACGATGTTATGGTGGTGAACAACACCAAGGTCCGAAAGGCCCGTCTTTACGGCACCAGCAGCACGGGAGGGAAGGTTGAGTTCTTTCTTCTGCATCCCGTGGACACCAACCGCTGGAGCGTTATATGCAAGAAAAGCCGTAAGCAGACTGTGGGCAAGACCTATGATTTTCCAGGTGGTGTGACTGGTATAATTGTACAGGATGATGGCGACTCCAAGGTGCTTGAATTCAGTGTCTCAATCGATGACACATATCTGGATGCCAATGCCCATGTCCCGCTGCCACCTTATATAAAAAGGAGCGACGAGGAGGCAGACTCAGAGCGCTACCAGACTGTATATGCCAAGAACTTAGGTTCGGTGGCAGCCCCCACCGCAGGGCTCCACTTTACCGATGCAATCCTGGATCAGATACGCAGCAAAGGGACACAGATACTTGAGGTTACGCTACATGTTGGAGCCGGCACTTTCTTTCCGGTCCGCACCGAAAATATCGAAGATCATAAGATGCATACCGAAGCCTACACCATACCCCAGTCTGTAGCCGATGCCCTTAACCGGGCCAAGGCCTCCGGCAAGAAGGTGACTGCGGTGGGGACCACATCCATGCGCACATTGGAATCGGCCTGCAGCGGCGGCCTTATACCGGCCGGCAGCAGTTCCACCTCCATATTCATCTACCCGGGCTATCAGTTCAAGTTTGTGGACAGGCTTTTCACCAACTTCCATACCCCTGAATCGACCCTCCTTATGCTGGTCTCTGCCTTTGCCGGCCGGGATCTGATCATGCGCTCCTACGAGCATGCAGTAAAGGAAAGGTACCGATTCTTCTCCTACGGCGACTGTATGATCATCCTGTAGGACATCTTCTCTCTCTGCCGTAAAAATGGTATATTATAAAAAAATATCTGATTGGAAAGCTTAGTGCTGACCAGAAAGAGAGGAATCAACAATGAAAAAATCAATGTGTCTCATTCTTTGCGCAGTTCTTGCTGTCTCTGCATTTGCATCAGGTAAGGGCGAGAAACAGGATCTTAAAGAGATCAATATCTCCTATGTCCGATCACCGTTCAACCTCCCTCTTATCATAATGAAAGAGAAGGGAATGGCAGAGAAGGCTTTCGGCGAAAAGGGAATCAAAGTAAACTACTACGAGATTACCTCCGGAGCCAAGCAGTCCGAGGCTATTGCGGCAGGAAGCCTTGATATAGCATCGGTTATCAACTCTGCATCTGTAATACTGGCCAATGCGGCAGGCAACCCGGTTGAGATCTTTGCAGGGTTCAGCAAGCCTGAGAAAATGTTCACAATCATGACTTCAAACCCAGATGTAAAGACTCCGGCCGACCTTAAGGGAAAGAAAGTGGCAGGACCTAAGGGAACTGTGCTCCATGAGCTCTTAGTTGCAGCCCTGAAGAAAGAGGGCCTTACCACTGCCGATATAGAGTTCATCAACATGGGTATTCCTAACGGTGTGCAGGCTATGCTCTCCGGCAAGGTGGACTGTGCCCTGGCTGCCGCCGCCTCTGTTGTGAATGCTGAGAAGAACGGCGGCCGTGTTCTGGTGACCTGCGAAGGCTATGTAAGCCCGCTCCTTATCTCTGCCTGCGGCAAGAGTTTTGCAGAGAAGCATCCCGATATGCTTGAGCTCTACATTGCAACATACAAAGAGGCAAAAGAGTGGATGGAAGCCAATATGGAAGAGGCTCTTGCAATCGGTGCCAAGGTTCAGGATATCTCTATAGAGGATGCAGAAAAGCTCTTTGACTGGAGCAATTTCACCGACCATCTTACTGCGGCAGACCTTGATGCCCTTGAGTATGATGTGAACTTCATGCTTGAGAACGGTATGATTGAGAAGCGCATCGACAAGATGGACTTTGTGAATAAAATGGCCTTGAGATAAGGAATACTATTCCCGGCTGGCCTCTGTTGCCTTGGCAACCTCCACATAGTGCTTCGGATGGGCATGTAGGCCGGCCACCTCTGCATCTGTAAGCTGCCGCACTGCCTTGGCAGGGCTTCCTATTATCATGGAGCGGGGAGGGAACACCTTGTCCTTGGTCACAAGGGCACAGGCTCCAACTATGGATTCTTTGCCGATCACAGCGCCATCAAGTATGGTGGCACCCATTCCTATAAGACAGTTGTCCTCCACAGTGCAGCCATGGAGTATAACCCCGTGTCCTACAGTCACGTTGTCGCCCACAGTACAGGGGGTTCCTTCCGATGTGTGCAGTATGCACAGCTCCTGCACATTGCTCCCTTTTCCTACAGTTACAGGCTCTATATCGCCCCGGAGGACAGCGCCGTACCAGATGCTGGCATCTTCCTTTACAGTGACATCACCTGTAATTACAGCATTGTCGGCAATAAAGGCTGGCTTTGTGATCTTTGGCTCTATACCATTAAATTTTGCTATCATTCTATCCTCCAGGCTGAATAATTGTTATCTTTGCAGGTCTTAACATATTAAAATAATTATGTTATACTAAATATTTGGATGAATATTAACAGTTTTAATAGAAAAGATAAAGCATTCTCCACACTCTTTGTCCTTGTTTTCATGGTGGTTGGCATATTCTTCCTCAAGGCTACAGCTGCAATATTTGCACCTATAGTTTTTGCAGTGATGATAAGCTTCATGCTCTATCCTGTGATGCAGAAGATGGAGAAGCACCATATTCCCCGTACCCTGGCTGTTATAATCATCATGTCTGTGCTGGCTGTTCTTGTATATTTTATTGTTGTAATAGCCCAGAACAGCTTCAACCTTTTCATCAACAACTATCCACGGTATCTCCAGCAGTTCCAGGAGATCTACTATGATTTCTCCAACAAGCTTATAGAGAAGTTTGAGCTGCAGGTACAGCCCGATATCTTCGCAGGCACCAACTGGCCGCGTATGATCCAGACCTATGTCATAAGCTTCTCAAGCTCTCTTACCAAGATGGCAGGATATACACTCCTTATCTTCATCTTCATGTTCTTCCTGTTCCTGGAATATCCTTATCTGAACGAGAAGATAAAGGATGCCTTCAGCTTCAGGGAAGCCAAGAAGTTCAATATCATCAGCACCCGTATTCTTAACCTTGTCGGCCGTTACTTCTTCATCAAGCTGATCATCTCAATCCTCACCGGTCTTGAGGTATGGGGTGTACTTAAGTTTCTGGGTGTTGACTTTGCCCTTGTGTGGGGCGGTATAGCCTTTGCCCTTAACTTTGTTCCTACTGTCGGTTCGACAGCAGTTGTAATCATGATCTCTATCCAGGGCATTGTACAGTTCTATCCCGATGTCTTCCTGCCCACTGTAGTATTCCTGCTCAACCTGGGAATCCAACAGCTCATGGGTAACCTTATAGAGCCTCGTATCCAGGGAAGCAACCTCAACCTGAGCCCGGTTCTTATCCTTTTGGCATTAGCGTTCTGGGCATGGCTGTGGGGGCCACTCGGTGCTATTCTTGCAGTTCCTCTAACTGTGATGATGAGGGTTATGTTCAGCTATTTCGACTCCACCCGGTTCCTAAGCATTCTCATGAGCACTGGTTATTCCAAGAAAAAGTGACGCACTCATAAAGTGAAGCGTATCTCCCTTTACTTATTCTTTGCATTCTTTAGAATCTCTTTCTTTACTGTAGGGGGAGGGCCTGTCATGCTGGCTGTCATGGACCAGGAGTTCCACTGCCGCAGGAAGCTCCTTTCCGACACCCAGATGAACGATATCCTTGCCATCATCTACTCCATGCCTGGAGCCATAGGGGTGAACTCTGCACTGAACATAGGCTATAAGCTGGGTGGCAAGAGGGGTGCGGCCTGTGCTCTTGCCGGGGTGCTTATCCCTCCTGTTGCTATCATTCTTTTTATCACAACATTTGTGGAGATGCTGAAAAACTCGCCCCTTACCAGCTATGCCTTCATCAGCATAAGGGCTGCTGTGACAGTGTTCATAATCTGTACTGTTGGCAACATAATGAAAAAGACCTTCCGCTCCTGGAAGGATATAATAATTGGCCTTTTTGCCTTTTTAGCGGTGGAGTTTGTCGATCTGCCCGCAGTTTATGTTGTGGCTGCCTGCGGTCTTCTGGGAATGCTTATGTACCAGGGGGATGAACAGTGATCTACCTTATGCTCTACCTGGTGTTTGCCAAGATTGCAATCTTCGCCTTCGGCGGTGGTTATGCAAACCTCCCTATAATCCAGTCCGAGCTCTTGAGCCGCGGCTGGTGCACAGTGGAGCAGTTTGCAGATATTGTGGCCATAGCCCAGATGACACCCGGCCCAGTAGTTATAAACACTGCCACCTATGTGGGCAAGACTCTGGCTGGAATCCCCGGCGGCATAATTGCGACCCTGGGATTTATCACCCCTGCCATTATTATCACAGTGGCAATCTATTTCCTTGCAGAGCAGCTTTCCTCTGTCTCTTTTATCCGGCATGGAATACGGGGCATCAGGGCTGGGGTGGCAGGGCTTATATTGTGTGCTGTAATCTTTTTCATCGAGAACTCTCTCCTTAACCATGGGCTTCAGCTGAACCGCCTTATCTATGATTTTGCCGGCACAGTCCAGGGGTGGGGAAGTCTCCGCCTTGTCATTCCTGCAATAATTATTCTGCTTATAAATATATTTTTTGTTAAAAAAACTCATCTCACTATCTATTTTTGTGTTATTATTTCTGTTATCATAGGTACGCCGTTGATGTATTATTGGAGGTCTATTTTTGGATAAGTTAGCTGCAGAATTAAATGCGATAATTGAGAACAAACCTGTGTACCGGTTGTTGTCTGACCTGGGAAGAAGAATGTATTTCCCGAAGGGAATCATCTCCCAGTCTGCCGAGGCAAAGAAAGATGCATATAAGTACAATGCTACAATAGGAATGGCTATGGAAGATGGCCAGACTATGTTTATCCCTTCCATGCGCAAACTGGTCAACGGTCTTTCTGCCTCCGAGATGTTTGCCTATGCCCCTACAGCAGGACTTCCAGAGCTCCGTCAGATATGGATGATGGAGATGATTCGCAAGAATCCTTCGCTGGTCAAGAAAACTGTCTCCATGCCTATTATCACATCAGGGCTCACACACGGTCTCTCCATTGTATCAGACCTTTTCATAGACGAGAATGATGATGTTATTATCCCAAATATGTTCTGGGGTAACTATAAGCTTATCTTCAATGTGCTGCATAAGGCTAAGGTGGATACATTCGCTCTGTTTGACGACAACTATCACTTCAACGCCAATGCCATGGAGGAGACAATTAAGAAAATGGGGGAGAAGGTTGTAATACTTCTCAACTTCCCCAACAATCCGACAGGCTATTCCCCATCCACTGCAGAACAGCAGCAGATTGTGCAGGCTCTGGTGCGCCAGGCCGATGCAGGCAAGGATATTCTTGTTATCTGCGACGACTCCTATTTCGGCCTTTTCTTCGAGGATATCATAGAGCATCAGTCCATATTTGCCTCTTTGTGCGATGTCCACGACAACATAACAGCTGTCAAGATTGACGGTGCTACTAAGGAGGAGCTGGTATGGGGCTTCCGCACAGGATTTATAACATTCGGCGGAAAAGCTTTGGATGAGGCTGCAATCTCAGTGCTGGAAAAGAAGATTATGGGGTCTATCCGCTCCACAGTCTCCACCTGTTCCACTATCTCCCAGAACATCATACTTAAGGGAATGCGCAGTATTACCTATCATCAGGAGAAAGCCTCTGTTGCGGCCAAGATGAAGGGACGCTACATGCAGGTGCGCAGGGCAGTCGATTCCATGCCTTCTGATGTTCCTCTTGTTGCGCTGCCGTTCAACTCGGGTTACTTCATGACCTTTGAGGTCAAGAAAATCGGTGCCGAGAACCTGCGGAAATATTTGCTTGAGCACTATGGAATCGGGACTATCTCCATAGGGGAGAAGTTCCTTAGAGTAGCATTCTCATCGGTAGACATAAACAATATTCACGACCTGTTTGGAACTATATTCAAGGCAGCCAGAGAGCTGGGCAGGTGAGCAGAATGGATCTTAAAGAAAAATCGTTGAAATATCACAGCTGTCCTATGGCAGGAAAGATTGAGGTTATGCCTTCAAAACCATGCAAGACCCAGGATGACCTCTCCTGTGCCTATACCCCTGGAGTTGCTTTTCCCTGTCTCGAGATCAAATCAGATCAGAGCTTAGTCTCCATCTACACCAGAAGAAAAAACCTGGTGGGTGTGATAACCAACGGTACAGCAGTTCTTGGATTGGGCAATATCGGCCCTTATGCCGGAAAACCGGTTATGGAAGGGAAGGGAGTCCTTTTCAAGCGCTTTGCAGATGTGGATGTCTTTGACCTGGAGCTGGATTGCAGCGACCCCAAGGCCTTTATTGACGCAGTAAAACTTATGGGGCCTACCTTCGGCGGCATCAACCTGGAGGATATAAAGGCGCCCGAGTGCTTCGAGATAGAGGATAGCCTCAAGGCTGCCATGGATATCCCTGTGTTCCACGACGACCAGCATGGCACTGCCATCATAACTGGTGCGGCCCTGCTGAATGCCCTGGATATCATCGGAAAGAAAATTGACCAGGTTAAGGTTGTGATAAACGGAGCCGGTGCTGCCGGCATTGCCTGCGGCAAGTTCTACATAGCCCTGGGTGTAAAGAAAGAGAACATAACAATGTGCGACACCAAGGGAATAATCTACAGGGGCCGCCCCGCTGGCATGAACAAGTATAAAGAATTTTTCGCTTCCGGCACCGAAGCTGGAACTCTGGCCGACGCCCTTAAAGGGGCCGATGTGTTCCTGGGGCTTTCTGACAAAGGGCTTGTGACTGGAGATATGCTCAAGACCATGAATGCAGACCCTATTGTGTTTGCCCTGGCTAATCCGGATCCAGAGATCACATATCCGGAGGCAACTGCTGCCCGGGCCGATGTTATCATGGCTACAGGCCGCTCCGACTATCCGAACCAGGTCAACAATGTCATGGGTTTCCCGTTCATCTTCCGTGGTGCCCTTGATGTGGAGGCATCTGCCATAAACGAAGAGATGAAAGTTGCCGCTTCCCACGCTCTTGCAGACCTTGCCCGCCTTTCTGTTCCGGAAGAGGTGCTCAAGGCATATAATGTTAAGAGCCTGGAATTCGGCCGTGACTATATTATTCCAAAGCCATTCGACCCGAGGGCATTTGTCCAGGTTTCAGCCGCAGTGGCAGAGGCTGCTGTGAAAAGCGGTGTCGCAAGGGCTCCATACAGATCTAAAGAAGAGTATATCCGTGAGCTTGAGGAGCGTATGAATACCTCCATAAGCCGTTTCAAGGAGTCAATATGAAAAAGCTTTTACTTATTGCCATTGTTCTTATTCTTCCTGTAATTGCATCTGCAGATAAAAAAACCGAGCAGTTTGCTGTTACCATAGGTACTAATAATTTGACAAAGATTGAGGAAGCTATCAAGGCTGGTGCCAATGTGAACGGCGGCAGTGGCGAGAAGGCAATGACTCCTCTTATGATAGCAAGCCAGAACGACGAATCGCTTGAGGTTGTAAAACTGCTCCTTAAGTATGGTGCCAAGGTCAACGAGACCAACACCCAGGGAGACACTGCGCTTATTCTGGCGGCACAGAGCGTTACCAATACCGATATCATAAACACCCTTATCAAGGCTGGCGCAGATGTCAATGCCAGGAACAGGGATCAGATTACACCTCTTATGGCTGCCGCAGGCAAAAACTTCAAGTCTGCAGTTACAGAGACCCTCCTTAAAGCGGGTGCCAAGGTGACTGACAAGGATATGGATGGACGTACACCCCTTATCTTTGCTGTAACTTATAACGAGAATCCAAAGGTTACCGAAGCCCTTATAAAAAGCGGAGCAGACTGCAATTCCAAGAACCGTTACGGCCTTCCTGTGATTATGATGGCTGCCCAGTCCAACAAGAATGTGGATGTCCTCCGGCTCCTTATCGACAATGGTGCAGACTACAAGGTGGTTGTGCAGGATCTCTTTAACCCGATGAACTATGCCGCCATCTACAATCCAAATCCAGCTGTCATAGAGTTCCTTCATAAAAAAGGACTTTCTATTTCAGAGTATAATGCCAACGGAGTCTCTCCATTCCTTTACTCATGCTTCTATAACTTCTCATCTGACATGACAAATAAGTTCCTGGAGCTGGGTGCAGACCCCAAGCAGACCGATATCAAAGGAATATCTGCTCTGATGTATGCCTCCATGCACAATGGCAACCCCGAGATTATCCATATCCTTACCAAAGCTGGTGCCGATGTGAATGCCAAGGAGAAGAACAACGGCCTTACACCGCTTATGCTGGCTGCGCTCTATAGCGAGCATTCATCGATAATCAAGGCTCTGCTGGAGGATGGAGCAGACATTAATCTTAAGTCCGATGCAGGGATGACAGCATACGAATATGCAGTAAAAAACGAAACTCCTATATCAAAACTGGATATAGTTCAGGAGCTTGAGCCGTAAATATTTTACTTATATATAAAATATTTATTGACAATTTATCCCTCTCTCCTTTATCATATATAGAGCCCAACAGGAGGATTTTAAATGGGATTTACTACTGAACAAATTAAAAACACAGCTATCATCGGGCATGTAGGCACAGGAAAGACTACACTGCTTGAGCATATTCTTTTTGCTGGCGGCGCAATTCCAAAGGCTGAGACTGTAGAGAGTGGAAAGACAGTCAGCGACTATACAGACGAGGAGATTGAAAAGAAGATTTCCTTCCATTCCACACTTTCATACATTGAGAAAAATGGCAAGAAGCTTAATTTTATAGATACTCCAGGTGCATCTGACTTCGTAGGAGAGGTTATCCTTGGACTCAGAGCATGCGAGACCGGAATGCTGGTTGTAGGTGCCGATACAGGTGCTCAGATCGAGACTATCAAACTGTGGCGGCGGCTGGATGGCCGGAATATCCCACGGTTCATCTTCATCAACAAGATGGATAAGGACAGAGCATCTTTCACCGAGGCTCTGGATGACCTTAAGAAAAAGTTCCACAAGACTTTTGTTCCTGTTGTCATTCCTATGGGCGATGCAAAGAATTTCAAGGGTGTAATTGACCTCCTTTCCGAGAAGGCTTATATGATTCCAGCCGGCGGTGGAAAAGAAGTTGCAGTAGATATCCCTGCTGATATGGCAGATCTGGTTGCCCAGTACAAAGAGGCCCTTATCGAAGGTGCTGCTGAGGGCGATGACGAGATCATGGAAAAATATCTGGAAAGCGGCGAGCTGAGCCCAGAAGATGTTAAGAAGGCTCTTATCGAAGGTCTCCACGACAACAAACTGGCTCCTGTTCTCTGCGGTTCCGGTCAGATCGGCAGCGGTATCGAGGCTCTCATCAACTTCATCTCCGAAGTTTCACCATCTCCACTTGGATTCAACGATGTCCTCCTGGATGCAGAAGGAAACCAGAAGCTGGTTCCAATCTCTCCAGATGGCGATGTAAAGGCATTCACATTCAAGACAAATATCGACCAGTTCTCTGGAAAGCTTTCATTCTGGAAGTGTATAACCGGTACAGTTGCCGCTGATATGGAGCTTATGAACTCCCGCGAAGGAAAGAAAGAGAAGGTTACCAAACTCTACACAGCAATCGGAAATAAGCTGGTTGACCTTAAGGAGATTGTTGCAGGCGATATCGGAATCGCATCCAAGATGCCTCTTACCCTGACCAACGACACAATGTTCACAGGCGAGCTCAAGGATACATTCATCAAGCTGCGTCTGCCGACCCCTACATACGAGGTTTCTGTATCTGCCAACGACAAGAAGAACGAGGACAAGCTTGCACAGTTCATGCAGAAGGCTTCCACCGAGGACAACACATTCCGTGTATCCTACAACAAGGAGACTGCAGAGACTATCGTTTCCGGAATGGGCGAGCTCCAGGTCAACATGATCCTGGACAAAATCCAGAACAACCAGAAGATTGGCATCACCACCAAGATTCCACAGGTTGCATACCGGGAGACAATAACCAAGAAGGCATCCGGAAGCTTCCGGCATAAGAAGCAGTCTGGTGGCCATGGTCAGTTTGCAGAGGTTCATTTCGAGATCCAGCCTATCGAAAGAGGCGAGTATCTCAGATTTATAAACACCATCAAGGGTGGTGCGGTTTCCAAGGGTTATATCCCTGGAATCGAGAAGGGAATTGCGGAAGGAATGCAGGAAGGTGTTCTTGCAGGATATCCGGTTGTAGATATAGAAGTAAACCTGTTCGATGGAAAAGAGCATCCGGTCGATTCTTCAGAAATGGCATTCAAGCTTGCAGCCAAAGGCTGTCTTAAGGATGTCATTGAAAAGGCTTCACCTGTTCTCCTGGAGCCTATCATGAAACTCACTGTATTTGTGGCCGACCAGTATCTTGGCGATGTTCTTTCTGACCTCAGTTCCAAGCGTGGTAGAGTGCTTGGTCAGGACAGCATGGGTGGTGGTATGCAGCAGGTAAATGCAGAAGTTCCTCAGTCTGAGCTTCTTAGATACGCAATAGACCTGCGCTCACTCACTTCAGGAACCGGCTCCTTCGAGGTTGAATTCGATCACTACAGCCCGATAAACGGCAAGATTGCTGATGCTGTTATTGCAGAGGCAAAAGCTAAGAGAGAGGCTGCACAGGCTTAAAATGTCCCCAAGCCTATACGGCTGTGTTTAATCTCTTATGTTCAATTCCGACCCCGGCTTTTGCCGGGGTTTTTACTAGGGGATGCATTATGAAAAAGATTGCAATTTATGGAAAAGGTGGAATCGGCAAATCGACTGTCACCTCAAATATATCAGCAGCTCTGGCGATAAAAGGGTACAAGGTCATGCAGATAGGCTGCGACCCCAAGGCAGACTCTACAATAAACCTTATGCATGGAAAGCAGCTGGAGCCAGTCCTCAACTACATGCGGGACCACGATTCAAATCCTAGGATTGAAGATATAATCCACACCGGTTTCGGTGGAGTCATGTGCATGGAGACAGGCGGCCCGACCCCTGGGCTGGGCTGTGCCGGAAGGGGAATAATAGCCACATTCCAGCTTATGGACGAGCTCAATGTGTTCGACACCCTTAAGCCTGATATTGTCCTCTACGATGTTCTTGGCGATGTTGTGTGCGGCGGTTTTGCTGCCCCGATCAGGGAGGGTTATGCTCAGGACATATACATTGTAACCTCGGGCGAGAAGATGTCTCTTTTCGCCGCCAACAATATACGCACAGCAGTTAAGAACTTCGAGGAGAGGGGCTATGCCAGGGTGCGGGGAATAATATTCAACTCCCGCGGCCTTAATGGCGAGGAGGAGAAGGTTCAGGCCTTTGCCGACAGCATTGGTGTCCCTGTCATCGGCCATCTGCCCAGATCCCAGGAGATTATGGATTTTGAGGACAAGGGAATGACTGTTGTGGAGGGAAATCCAGACCTCCCTATAAGCAGAGAATTCCTCTCTATTGCAGATAAAATAATGAAGTGTAAGAGCGATGAAAGCTGAATTCAGGACTATAGGACAACTTGCATCGGAAAAGAGAGAGAATAAGTCTGTACCTGTATTCGGTGGCTTCTGGCTGCACTACAACGGCCCCGGCAGTTCCGGCTACGGAGTAAAGCGGACCGCTATGCTGCTGCCGGAAAGTGCAATGCTTATGGTCGGCCCAATGGGGTGCAGCCGCTCAGGCACAGTTGTGGCAGAAAAATATGGCTTTGCCCACCGTATGTTCTATCTCCATCTTGACGACAGGAGCATCGCCCTTGGTTCTTATCTCAAGAAAATACCCGAGGCAGTCCAATATATAAAAAACCTTGGCCAGTTCAAGGCAGTTCTTATCTGCATGACATGCCTGGATGCCCTGCTTGGGACCGACCTGGCCGGAATAGGGAAAAAGATAAGCCGAGAGGTTGGCATTCCTGTCACCACCACCTTTATGGATCCGATTGTGAGGGATGGAAACTATGGCCCTATGGTGCAGGTCCGGCAGGCTATAACAAATTGCTTTGAAGCCCGGAAAAACGCCTCTTGTGGCAAAGATGCGGTCAACATTCTTGGAACCTTTGCCCCGCTGGAAAATAAAAATGAGCTTTTGACCCTTCTTAAAGGGGCAGGAGTAAAAGAGATAAAGACAGTAGCCGGCTGCAGCACCTTTGAGGAACTAAAGGATATGGGAAACTCCAGGGCAAATATAATTGTGCATCCTCAGGCTGCAGTGTGCGGGGCAGATTTGGAAAAACGCCTTGGTATGCCATATATAAAGCTTTTCACTTCTTATGTTCCAGATACAATTGAAGAGAATTATAAAATGCTGGGAGAGCTCCTTAAGGATGAGATCTGCTGCAAAGATGAGAAGAGAACTGCAGAGAAAAAGATAGAGGAGTTTGACAAGAAGCACAATGGAAAGAGGATTGCTGTAGGGGAGGCTGTCTGTGGAAATCCCTTCGACATAGCTCTCATGCTTTTAAAAGCTGGAATAGAGGTGCCATTTGTCTTCAGAGATATGATTCACCCCGAGGACTGGGATTTAATTGCAGAGCTTAATAGAACAGCACCAGAGCTCAAAGTCTATTCCGGAGTGCATCCGACTACAGCTGCATCTCCAGCTTCGCTGCCAGAGGCCGACCTTATTCTTGGTCTTGATGCAGGCTATTATAATCAGCAGGCAATAAGCGCCGCTTGGCCATTTGACAGGACTTTCTACGGGTTTGACGGCATAAATGCGCTTCTTGATATTATGGACAGTGCTTTCTCCAACCCTAAAGGGCACAGGGAGCAGATGAAAGGAACATATCTTACGGTGTAGAGGGAAATATGAAAGGATTCTTCAGATATTTAGCCCCCTTTGCCCCGGACTACTCAGGGGCAGTCTCTGCCTTGTATGCTGCAGGAGGACTTGTTGTGCTGTGCGATCCGGGCGGGTGCTCCGGCAATGTGGCAGGTTACGACGAGCCCCGTTTCTATGGCGATAAAGTGTGCTTCTACAGCTCTGCT
>JAGCGL010000006.1 GCA_017649605.1 Spirochaetia bacterium | reverse complement strand
ACTGTGTCAGGATTGCGGCGGGGCAGAGCGGCCGTGATGTCCGCATTCTGGATCTTCTCTCACAGCCTGCTGATCACACCCTCAAGATGTCATTCCCTGAGGGGCAGTATCTTAAGACATTCATTCTTCAGGTTTTATGAGGCAGACTATGGAGACTAAGGATAGAAAAGAGCTTTTTGACCAGTTCTGCAGTATCATAGAGAAGCTGCGTGCCCCCGACGGCTGCCCATGGGACAGGAAGCAGACTGCCGAAAGCCTGCGGAAGAGCCTTTTGGAGGAGTGCAACGAGGCTCTCGATGCCATCGACAAGAAAGATGATGCAAACCTGTGCGAAGAGCTTGGCGATGTGCTTTTAGTGCTTGGTATGATAGCAAGGATAAAGGAAGAGGAGGGGAGTTTCTCTATCTCCGATGTCCTTTCAGGTGTGAATGATAAGCTTATAAGAAGGCATCCTCATGTCTTCGGCGATGCCAAGGCCTCTACACCGGAAGAGGTATTGAAACTCTGGAATCAGGTGAAAGCCGAAGAGAAGAAAAAAGCATCCTTGCAGTAATGGCTGATTTTGTTTATAGTTAATCTGTTGGTCCACTAGCTCAGCTGGATAGAGCGCATCCCTCCTAAGGATGAGGTCACCCGTTCGAATCGGGTGTGGATCAACTTTTTTTTACCAATTCTTCCTGCCGCTTCCGGCTTAATGAGATAAGTAGATTATAGAGTTCTGCGATATGTTCCCGGCAAAAGGCTGTGTGGGTCATATCCTGAACCTGCCGGATCTTCTCCCTTTCCCGCGCCTCATCGCGCACCGGAATTCCTTTTTCCTTCTTGAATGCGGCGAACTTCTCCGATATCTCCATCCGTCTCTCGAACAGGGCTACCAGCTCCTGGTCTACAGCATCAATCTCTTTTCGTAATTCCTTAAGATCCATACGATACTCCTACTAAACATTCCATATCTGCAGTCTGAGGATAGAAATCAAACATATCAAAGCTCTCTATCTGGTATCCGCCGCGTATCAGCTCTCCTAAATCGCGGGCCAGTGTGACAAAGTTGCATGAAAGGTAGTAGAGCTTCTTTGCCTTGAGCTTGAGGAGATACTGCCGTACTGCGCCTGATAATCCGGTGCGGGGCGGGTCTATGAACACTGTGTCGGCATCTCTGCTTCTGCGTTTTGATACAGCCCAGTCTTCACACTTCATATTGAAGAAGTGACAGTTGGGGTAGAGGCCTGTGTTTAGGGCACCGTAACGGGCCGATACAGGGCTCTCCTCAACAAAGATAAGCTGCTGGAACCGCTCCTGGAAGAAGATTCCAGGGAGACCGATGCCGGAGTAGAGGTCCAGGTAGGTGCCACCCCCAGAAATCATGCCATCAAGCACTGTAAGCATCTTCTCGAACATGGTGCGGTTGCTCTGGAAGAAGCACTGGGGGCTTGCCTTAATGCTTTTACCCTTTATCTCTATATCCAGGGTCTGGTTCCGGTCGGCTGCACTGAACACCTGCTGCCCGTCGGGGGCAAAGAAGGTGGTGCGCTCCTTTATGTTCAGAATTCTCTTGGCGGCAGCGTCCGCACCACCGGCCAGAAGCTGGTTAATGCCAGGGCAGCAGGTGTTGCAGCTGGAGGCTTTGAGCACAGTGTTGGAGGCGCTGGCCATAAAGCCAAATCCACCGCCCTCAGCAGGATGGAGCTGCACCCGCACCCGATAGCCGTAGGGCTCGGAGGGGTGTACATTTATTTTAAGAGCTGCAATATCGGCTTCTGCAAGATGGCCAGTGCGGCACAGCGCCTCGGCTAGCATCTCCTTTTTAAGCTCCAGCTGCCGGCTGTAGCCTATGTGCTGCAGCGTGCAGCCGCCGCACCTGCCGAACAGCCGGCAGGGCGGGAGTACCCGGTCTGGGGAGGCATCGGCAATGCCGGTGATACGCCCCATCAGATAGCCTTTCTTGGATTCTGTTATCTCTATCTGCACTTCTTCCCCTGGAATTCCGTAGGGGACAAACACAGCCATGCCATCCACATGGGCCAGTGCACAGCCGTTGGAGAGGAGCTTCTCCAGGCGCACTGTATAGGGTTTAGATAGAAAGCCGCTGGTGCTCATGGTACATGGAGTCGCGGAGAGCCTTGACATCATCGGACATCAGGTATTCATCGAAGCCCATCCTCTTGTCTATGATCTTTCCCTCGGGGCAGAACTCGATGATCCGGTTTGCAACTGTGTCTGCAAACTGATGGTCGTGGGTGTTCATCAGTATTACTCCGGTGAACTCTGTAAGGCCGGTGTTAAGGGCTTGTATTGACTCAAGGTCAAGATGGTTTGTAGGCTCGTCGAAAATAAGGGTGTTGGCACCGCTCAGCATCATCTTTGCCAGCATGCACCGTACCTTCTCGCCTCCGGAGAGGACATTCACGCTTTTAAGTGCCTCATCGCCGGAGAAGAGCATACGTCCTAAGAAGCCCCGGATATAGCTTTCATCATCAGAGGTGGTGAACTGCTGGAGCCACTGCACCAGATTGATCTTGTCAGTAAAGTAGCTTGAGTTGTCCTTAGGGTAGTAGGCCGGCTTTATAGTCAGACCCCACTCGTAGCTGCCAGCATCGGGCTTAAGCTCGCCTGATACAATCTGAAACAGGGTAGTCTTGGCCAGGTGGTCAGGGCCTACAAAAGCAATCTTGTCGCCATTCTGCACCTGCAGCGAGAAATCCTGCAGTACAGGGACTCCGTCGATGCTCTTTGAGATATTCTTTATATCCAGGATGTTGCGCCCGCATTCCCTCTCCGGCTTGAAGCTTATATAAGGGAACTTGCGGCTTGTGGAGGGCATCTCCTCTAGGGTCAGCTTCTCGATCACCTTCTTACGTGATGTAGCCTGCTTTGACTTTGCGGCGTTGGAGGCAAACCGCTGGATGAACTCTTTCATCTCGGCAATCTTGTCCTCCCGCTTCTTCTTCTCGTCCTTGCGCTGCTTTGCGGCCAGCTGGCTTGCCATGTACCAGAAGTCGTAGTTACCGGCGTAGAGCTTGATCTGGCCGAAGTCGATGTCGGCTATGTGGGTGCAGACTGCATTAAGGAAGTGACGGTCGTGGGAGACCACAATCACAGTGTTGCTGTAGTGGTTGAGGAAATCCTCAAGCCAGGTTATGGACTCAAGATCCAGGTGGTTGGTAGGCTCGTCCAGAAGCAGTATGTCGGGGTTACCGAAAAGAGCTCTCGCAAGAAGAACCTTGACCTTCTGATTACCGTCCAGCTCCTTCATATATTTTCTGTGTAGATCTGTCTCGATTCCAAGGCCGT
>JAGCGL010000083.1 GCA_017649605.1 Spirochaetia bacterium | reverse complement strand
CCTTGTGAAAAGCCTTGAGACATACATCTGCAAGAGGGAGTGTCACATCTCCGATTCCCATCTTGATAACCTCTTTATCCGGGTTCTCCTTCTGGAATGCGGCAACACGCTTTGCAATGTCCGAGAAAAGGTATGAAGCCTGGAGCTTCTTGTAGTTTTCATTGATTTTTATCATAGAACTTCCATCCTTAAAATTACTTTGATGATATAAAAAAGTACTCTGATTGACAATAGATTGCTAAAAATAAATATTAGGTGTAAAATAAAAAAAGATGATAGGAATACGACTGGCTGACAGCACATTTTTCTCAATCTGCTCTGATGGCCCCGAGAAGAAGAGGGTGGTGCTCTCTCCTGCCAACAAGGACCAGAAGAAAGCCAAGATTGACCTGTTCAGATATAATGCTCCGGACGACAGGGATGGGTATCATATCGGGTCGCTGTTCCTAGATCCTATTGGATACGATGATGCAGGGGATTCCGAGATAGAGCTTTTTATCGATACCGATGGAAAGAGGATCCGGGCTGTCGCCACAGATCTTCGGGGCGGTGGAAAAGATGAGCTTGTGACCGAGCTTCCCGGAATTGTTCCGGCAGCAGGGCAGGTGAGCATTCAGAAAGAAGAAGCCCCGGAGCCGGCACCGGTTGCAGTTAAGGGAATCAGGAGCCTCCAGATAATGATGGCTCTCCTGCTCCTTATGATGGCATTTGTCACAGGCATGCTGATTTATAGTATGATCTCTGCTCCATGTGTGCGGGATCTGCCTGGATTTGCCGAGGTGCCGGAACCTGCACCAGCACCAGAACCGACCCCGGTTCCAGCTCCTAAACCAGAACCAGTCCAGGCTTCAAAACCAGATCCAGTTCCAGCCCCAGAACCTAAGCCGACCCCGGCCCCGGCTCCAGCTCAGGAATATATCCGCTATACAGTTAAGTACGGCGACACCCTCTGGTCGCTGGCCACCACCTTCTGCAAAGACCCCTATATGTACAAGCGCATAGCCGCCGAGAACAACCTGGAAAGCCCCGATAAACTGATCTCCGGCACTACTTTAATTATTCCTATTAATAGACACTAAAATAACTCTCAATTTCTGCCGATATAAAATAGTAGTCTTTTGGGAGGAAGTGTGACTAAATCAAGATCTATCGTTATTGTAGCCAGTGTTCTATTCTGCGCTGGAATACTTCTGGCGCTGGCCATGTTCTTTGCAGGCCATGGGATTGCTGTTCCTGTTTTTGTTTCTGTAGGAGAATGGTTTCTTCTCAGGTTCCTGTGGGCCTCTTATTATATCCCGGCATATCTGATATTCTGTGCCACATATCTCCTTCTTCCCCATTTCAACCGCAAGGTCATCTATGTCCTTATGGCTACTATCGCACCATTCCTCACTCTGGCAGCTTTCCTCCGTGTCCTTCTGTGGACCCGTGGATTAAAATATTTTGTTGCAGTCCTTATATGCATGGCTCTCCTGATAGAGCTGTATGGAATCGCTGTGATTGCAGGTTTCAAGGGCTTCAGGTTCAGGCTTCCTTCCTTCAGCTTTAAGATGCCTCGCTTTGACCTTGCCAAGTTGAACCCTTTCAAGAGGGATGATGACGAGGAAGAAGATGATGAGGATGAGGAATTTATAGAGGAAGAGCGTATTGATGCTGTTGCCAAGGAGATCAAGGCTGAACCTGCTGCTGCAAAGAGCACAGAAGAGGATGATGTCTATACCCCTGAATACCTGAGCCTGGGTCTGAACCGTCTTTCAGAGCCTGATGAGCAGGTCAGATTCAACGATGAGGAAGAGCCTGTGATCGAGCTTGAGCCAGAGGTTGTATCAGAGCCGGAGCAGGATGATGAGCCGGAAGAGAGCTTTGATGATGATTCCGAGATCAGCATAGAGATAGAGGATGATGAGGAGGAGACTCCTGCTCCGAAGCCGGTGAGAAAGCCATCTCCAGCCCCACGCAGAAAAGCTGTCAAATACGAGATTCCTATAGAAAATGTCCTTGAGGACCATGGGGATTCCTCCAACTTTGTGGTGACTGAAGAGACCAAAGAGGATGCCAGGATACTGCTTGAGACACTCAAGGAGTTCAAGATCGAGGCTCAGATAATCAGCATCAAGAAAGGGCCTGTAATCACAATGTTCGAGATTCTCCCTGCATCGGGAGTCAATGTCTCCAAGATAGCAAACCTGGCAGGCAATATAGCACTGAACCTGGCTGCCCAGAGTGTCCGCATAGTGGCACCTATCCCCGGAAAGAGGGCAGTGGGTGTTGAGATTCCTAACCAGAAGCGGAATATAGTAGGTTTCAGAGAGCTCATCGCTATCAAGAACCCTGATCTGGACAAGGCTGCAGTTCCGTTTATCCTGGGCCGCGATATCGAGGGAGATCCTCAGGTGGTGGATGTGGCAAAGACTCCGCACCTTCTTATCGCAGGAACCACCGGAAGCGGAAAATCGGTATGTGTGAACTCACTTATCTCTACAATCCTGTACAAGAAGCGTCCTGATGAGGTGAAGATGATCCTGGTGGATCCTAAGGTGGTTGAGCTCAAGATTTATAATGACGTGCCTCATCTGCTTACTCCGGTTATCACCGACCCGAAGAAGGCACTCCAGGCCCTGCAGTACTGTATAGATGAGATGGAGCGGCGCTATGCTCTCCTGGACCAGCTTAAAGTACGGAATATAGAGGGATTCAACAAGGCGATAAAAACCTCTGATTTCCTTGCTGACCCATTGCCGTATATCCTGGTTGTAATAGATGAGTTTGCCGACCTTATGCTGACCTCAAGCAAGCAGCTTGAGCCTGCGGTGTCACGTCTTACTGCAAAGGCAAGGGCAGTGGGAATTCACCTGGTTCTGGCCACCCAGAGGCCTTCTGTAGATGTCATTACAGGTGTCATCAAGTCCAATATTCCGTCCAGAATTGCCTTCATGGTATCCAGCTACACCGACTCCAGAGTTATCCTGGATGAGCCTGGTGCCGAGATGCTCCTGGGCAAGGGCGATATGCTGTTCAAGCCTTCATGGAGCCCCAACCTGACCCGTATCCAGAGTGCATTCCTCTCCGACGATGAGGTGGAGCGGCTTGTCAGCGAAGTCAAGAAGATGGGCGAACCTGAATATATCGACGACATTATTTTCCACGACGACGAGGAAGAGAGCATGGATCTCTCCTTCGGTGGCGGTTCTATGGGCGGCGGCGCCGACAACGATGCCAACCTTATGGACAAGGCCCTTGCTGTGGTTGCCGAGACAGGAAAAGCTTCTGCTTCATATCTCCAGCGCCGCCTCTCCATAGGCTACAACAGGGCAGCCCGCCTTATCGAGGATATGGAGGCAAGAGGCATAATAGGCCCGCCTAATGGCAGCAAACCCAGGGAGATAATCCATCTGCCTGACAAGTTCAAGGATTGATATGAAGAAGAATGATATCTGGCGTTTAGCCCTTTTGAATGCTCCCTTTGCCCAGGAGGCGACCCCCCTCGATTTCCTTAAGGAGCTGGATAGTGATTCCCTCTACAGGCTGATAAAAGGAGAGCCCCCCACAGTCATTGCCCCGGTGCTCCACTGCAT
>JAGCGL010000082.1 GCA_017649605.1 Spirochaetia bacterium | reverse complement strand
GTTGTGGCTTTTACAGACAAGGGCGAGAGGCTTGTAGGTCAGCCGGCCAAGAACCAGATGGTTACAAACCCCGAGAACACTGTCTATTCAATCAAGCGGTTCATCGGATGCAAATACGGTGAGATGCAGGCCGATGCCGCACTTATGCCATATAAGATGGAAGCTGGTCCAGCCAGTGACATCAGAGTTAACATCAGAGGCAAGCAGTATTCTGCACCTGAGATCTCTGCCGCAGTTCTCCAGAAGATGAAGAAGACTGCAGAGGATTATCTCGGTGAGCCTGTAACAGAAGCTGTAATCACAGTTCCTGCTTACTTCAACGACGCACAGCGTCAGGCAACCAAGGATGCAGGTAAGATCGCAGGCCTTGAGGTTAAGAGAATTGTAAACGAGCCTACAGCCGCATCTCTTTCCTACGGATTCGGCAAGGATAAGAAAGAGGAGAAGATCGCAGTATACGACCTGGGCGGCGGTACATTCGATATCTCCATCCTGGAGCTTGGCGACGGCGTCTTCGAGGTTAAGTCCACAAACGGCGATACACACCTGGGCGGCGATAACTTCGACCAGGAAGTGATCCACTGGATGATCGACACCTTCAAGGGCGACACAGGAATCGACCTCTCCAAGGACAGAATGGCACTCCAGCGGCTCAAGGAAGCTGCCGAGAAGGCTAAGATTGAGCTTTCAAGCGCTCAGTCCACCGAGATCAACCTGCCGTTCATCACAGCCGATGCAACAGGTCCTAAGCACCTTCAGATGTCCCTTACCAGAGCTAAGTTCGAAGGTATGGTTGAGCACCTGATCAACAAGACAAAGGAGCCATGTATCAAGGCACTCAAGGATGCAGGCCTTTCTGCTTCCGAGATCGACGAGGTTATCCTGGTAGGCGGTTCCTCAAGAATCCCTGCTGTACAGACCATGGTAAAACAGATCTTCGGCAAGGAGCCTAACAAGAGTGTAAACCCAGACGAGGTTGTAGCAATGGGTGCGGCAATCCAGGGCGGTATCCTGGGCGGCGATGTTAAGGACATCCTGCTTCTTGATGTAACTCCGCTTTCACTTGGTATCGAGACATTAGGCGGTGTATTCACAAAGCTGATCGAGCGGAACACAACTATTCCTACACGGAAGAGCCAGATCTTCTCAACAGCGGCAGATGGCCAGACCGCAGTTTCCATCCATGTCCTCCAGGGAGAGCGTGAGATGGCTGCAAACAACAAGACACTGGGCAACTTTGACCTGGTAGGTATTCCACCGGCACCACGGGGAGTTCCACAGATCGAGGTTACTTTCGATATCGATGCAAACGGTATTGTCCATGTTTCTGCAAAGGATATGGCTACTGGAAAAGAGCAGAGCATCAAGATTGAGTCTTCCTCCGGACTTTCCGAGAGCGAGATTGACCGGATGGTCAAAGAGGCCGAGGCACACTCCGAGGAAGATAAGAAGGAGAGGGCAAGGATCGAGGTCAAGAACGAGGCTGACAGCATGATCTACCAGACCGAGAAGTCCCTTAAGGACTACGGCGACAAGATCGGTGCCGACGACAAGGCTAAGATCGAGGCTGCTCTCAAGGATCTTAAGGAGGCTGCAAAGACCGACAACATCGACGACATCAAGGCTAAGATGGAGACTCTCAAGCAGTCTGCATATAAGCTGGCAGAGCAGATGTATGCTGCAAACGCTGCCAAGAACGGCGGTGCAAACCCAGGTGCTGGTACATCCGGCCCAAATCCAGGAGCTGGAGCTCAGGCAGGACCTAACTCAGGTGCCGGTGCACAGGGAGCAGGCCCAAAGAGCGGCACAGTAGATGATGTAGACTTCGAAGTAGTGGACGACGACAAGAAATAATGGCAACTAAGAGAGATTACTATGAGGTTTTGGGGGTAGAGAAATCTGCCTCCAAAGAAGACATTAAAAAAGCTTACAGAAAGCTGGCTATCAAATACCATCCCGACAGGAATGCCGGAAACCCCGAGGCCGAGGAGAAGTTCAAGGAAGCTACCGAGGCCTACGAGGTGCTTGGAGATGATAAGAAGCGCCAGGCCTACGACCAGTTCGGCTTTGCCGGGGTAGAGGGCAACATGGGTGCGGGCGGAGCACACGACTACTCCAACGTATTCCATGATTTCCAGGATATTTTCGGTGGCGATTTCTCTATCTTCGACACATTCTTCGGCGGTGGCGGCAGCCGTTCCAGCCGTGGCTACGGTGGCCAGTACCGGGGTGCAGACCTCAGGTACAACCTTGATATCTCTTTCAAAGATGCTGTCTATGGCACCAAGGTAGAAATCTCTTATAACAGGAATGTAAGCTGCACAGAGTGCAATGGCACCGGCGCCTCCGCCGGTTCTGGACGCAAAAGGTGTCCTACCTGCGGCGGTACTGGCCAGGTGCGCCGGAGCTCCGGCTTCTTCTCCCTTGCATCCACATGCTCAACATGCCATGGCGAGGGCTCTATCATAGAAAAGCCCTGCAGTCACTGTGGCGGCAGCGGTGTGAACCGCAAGGTTCAGAAGATAAAGGTCACTATCCCAGCAGGAATAGAGCCGGAGAAACAGATAAGCATACCTGGACAGGGCGATGCAGGCCCGGCAGGTGGTGTTCCCGGAGACCTCTATGTATTTGTAAATGTGCGGCCTCATGACTACTTTGTACGCAGTGGCAACGACCTGTACTGCATAGTTCCGATCAACATAGCACAGGCAGCCCTGGGATGCAGTATAAATGTAGATACTCTGGATGATAAAAAGGTAAAGCTTAAGATTCCTGCAGGAATCCAGAACGGCAAGAGACTCCGCCTTAAGGGGGAGGGAGTTCCATTTATCCATAACCCGAACAAGAAGGGCGACCTCTATATAGAGATCCGTATTGATACTCCGGAGCGCCTGAATTCCAAGGCCAAGGCTCTTATGGAAGAGCTTTCCCAGCAGCTGGGCGAGAACGAGAATCCAAAGCCGGTACGGCTTTCTACATTGTAACCGGTGCCTATGGCTGTAGAGCGCTCCAGATGCTACAAAGTAAGCGAGATCACAAAATGCATCAAAGACTATCTGGAAGGGGAATTCTACTCCATACAGATAGAGGGAGAAGTCTCTGGCTTTAAGCCTTCAAGCTCCGGTCATTTCTATTTTACCCTTAAAGACTCAACTGCAGCTATAAGTGCGGTTCTTTTTGCCCGGTCTGCCAAGAACGCAGGGTATCTGCCCAAGAATGGCGACCTGGTGGTGGTTACAGGCAATGTGACAGTTTACGCCAAGAGCGGAAACTATCAGATTGTCTGCAGCTATATCGAGAAAGCTGGCCTTGGCGATATCTTTGCCGAGCTTGAGAAGCGCAAGCAGCGTCTGGCTGCCGAAGGGCTCTTTGACGAGGCTAAAAAACGGCCTATTCCTCAGTATCCGAAGCGCATAGGGGTTGTCACCTCCCCAAACGGCGCCGCAATCCGGGATATACTGCGGGTTCTTAAGCGCCGTAACAACACCATAGACCTTATCATCCTGCCGGCGCCGGTGCAGGGAGACGAGGCGGCACCTATAATCGCAGCCCAGATACGGCGGGCCAACATGTTTAAACTGTGCGACGTGCTCCTGGTATCCCGTGGCGGCGGTGCCCCGGAGGATCTTCTGCCATTCTCCGACGAGGAGGTGGTGAGGGCAGTTGCTGCATCTGATATTCCTACAATTTCTGCGGTCGGCCACGAGATAGATATGGTTCTTACCGACTTTGCCGCAGACCTAAGGGCACCGACCCCCTCTGCCGCCGCCGAGATGGTGTCCAGAGAGGCAGAGAATGTAATAGGGCGTATACAGGAGTGCAGCCAGTCTATAAAGGATGAGATGCTGGATCGGCTTGACAGAGCCCGCCTGGTGATGGAGAATTGTTCTAAAGAGAATCTGCGTCATAGCATGGAGAGCCTTCTGGACGACATGCACCAGAGCCTTGATGATGAGCATGAGGAGTTGCTCCGCTCTATAAAGGATATCCTCAAGGAAAACCGCCATCGTCTGCAGCTTTTGTCCGAAGGGCTTAAAGCATCGTCCCCGGAATCGATCCTGAAGCGGGGATATGCAGCTGTATACAACAGGAGCACAGACCAGTATGCTGGTTCTGCAGCCTCTATCAAAGCCGGCGACCGGCTTAATATCACCTTCTGGGATGGCACAGCAGCTGCCGTTGCCGAGAAACAGGGAGAAGAAGTATGAGTTTTGAAGATAAACTGACCCGGCTCGAAGAGATCAACGACAATATGAAGGATGGGGGAATCCCTATCGAGAAGGCTATGAAACTCTTTGAGGAGGGGATTAAGCTGGCATCCTCCCTGGAGAAGGAGATAGGCAAGATGGAGCGGAAGGTCGAGATCCTGATCAACAAGCCCGACACCCCCGAAGAAGAGCCTAAGCTTGAGCTTTTTACCGATGTCGACGAGGAAGAGGATAACTAAGGGGTGATAAACTCCACCTTATCGCCTTCCTTTACACCATGCCGCTGGAAGGCTCCCTGATTCACCTCTAATGCATATCTAACCGAATATTTGGAATCCACTGTCCGGGTGGAAAGTGGCTCCATATCGTATATTTCCCGTATAGTCCCGTCTGCTGCGATATAGGCGATAGAGAGGGGTATCAAAGTGTTCTTCATCCAGAAGGATTTCCTTGCGTCCCTGTCGTAGACAAAAAGCATACCACAGTTCTCGTCTAGGCTTTTTCGTTCCATAAGCCCTTTCTCAAGAGAGGCCGGGGTATCAGCTATCTCTATCGTGATCTCCCACTGGTTGATCTTTATAGTTTTAGTCTGCAAAACACCATCTTTACTGCAGGATAAACTGGCAAAAACCAGCAGCAGTACCAGGATGGGGCGATAAACTTTCATACTTACAGTTTAGACCAAGAAATATTGGTTGTCAAATCCACTTTTCTGTCGTACCTTATATGTATGATAGATTTCAAGAAAATGCTTCTTGCCCTTATGCCCAAGACCAAGATCAGGGATTGGATGAGCAAGAATGCCCTTCCATATAGAGAATTGATGGCATACTACAAGTGTGCGATGATGGGGATGGAGACCAAGTTCAGGGTGCTGGATGAGGAGCTTTCCCTGAAATATGACCACAACCCGATTGAATCCATAGAATCAAGGCTTAAATCGCCCGAGAGCCTCTTCGACAAGCTGGACCGGCGTGGACTGCCCATGAGCACCGAGAGCATAGAGAAGAATATCTTCGATATTGCAGGGGTGCGGGTTATCTGCTCATATCCCTCCGATATCTACATGCTGTCAGAGGCGCTCCTTAAGCAGGATGACATAAAGCTGGTGGAGAGGAAGGATTATATCAAGAATCCTAAGCCCAACGGGTACAGAAGCCTCCATCTTATCATAGAGATACCTATATTCCTCCATGACCGGAAGAAGATGATGAAGGTGGAGGTGCAGCTCAGGACTATCTCCATGGACTGGTGGGCAAGCCTTGAGCATAAGATACGCTATAAGAAGAATATTCCCCAGGATGTGGCAGACCAGATCTGGAACGACCTGTATCAGTGTGCCGAAGTCAGC
>JAGCGL010000081.1 GCA_017649605.1 Spirochaetia bacterium | reverse complement strand
TCTTAAAGCCTGAGTAGCTTCGTCGTCAACGATATGGAAATTGAGCTTTCCTTTTCCCATGAGGAATGCGTTCACACGCTCTGGGTCTGCAGCACCAGGGATTTCGATAGTGATTCCTGTATCGCCCTGTCTTCTGATCTGAGGCTCTGTGATACCGAACCGGTCGATTCTGTTGTTAAGAATCTCGATGGCACGGTCGATAGCGCCCTTCTTATCATCTGCAGTAGGGGTTCTGCCCAGCTTCTCGCCAAGGCTGTCCATATCTGCCTCGAGCAGTACTGTCATACCGCCGGAAAGGTCAAGACCAATCTGGAGAATGCTCTTGCTCTTCTCCTTGAGGACCATTATATCGTCACGATAGTAAGCCTCAATAGCATTGAAAAGCTGTTTCTTGCTCTTGAAGCTGCTTAAAACCTGCTGAACGCTCCATGTGGAAGGAGCATCCTTTTTCATCAGCTTGTAGTTTGCAGCTGCCTTGTCCTTAAGGAAGCTGTACTCAGCTGGAATTGCCTGATTCGGGTTCTCCTTGACCATAGCCTCAAGCTTTTCCAAGTCTTCGGCTGCCTTGGCCTGAGAGAAGTTCCTGATCTGCTCTCTGGAGCCTGTAGCAATTGCCTTGGCATCCTTGCCTACCCCGAAATACCATTTTCCGGTAGGATAGAGAAAGACAGTAGCAATGGCCACAACCAGAAGCACTAGAATAAATCTGGCTCTCTTACTCATAAATTCTCCCCAGTTGTTTATTTATCTTCTTTAGCTTCAACTTCTGCTGCAACTTTAGCCTCGTGGCTCTCAAGCACAGCGGCAATAGCTGGTTTGACAAACTCAATCTTTGTGTTGTCGTCAACTTTGATGACTACAGTCTGCTCTTTCACTGCCAGGATTACACCACGGATTCCTCCGATAGTCTGAACCTTGTCAAACTTCTTGAGAGCACTGAGCATCTTCTGTGTCTCTTTCTGCTTCTTGTTCTGCGGACGGATGATGAAAAGGTAGAAAATCAAGATAACACCGGCAAAGGTGATGAATGTGGTTGCAGCAGAACCTGCGCCCTGAAGAACAGGCATTCCCATAAAAATACTACTCATTTTGTTTCCTTTAATAAAAAAATCACTTATCGTATATAAATATCACTAATAAGGCCGATAGTCAATAAACTAGGCTGTCACGCCGAAAATCTTTTTAAGCTCGTCAAAGCTCTCCACCGGCTGGCCGGCAAGGGCATTGAACTTATCCAGGACCAGCTGCTCCTCCCCTTTGTCCTTGGAGAAGATGGCAGAACAGACTGCAGCCTTGACCATCCCCCTGTCGAAAAGTTCGGCTGTTCCCAGTTTTCCGTACTCCTGAGCTGATTTTTTGTCCACGACAGCGTTGTCTCCGTCGTAGCCGATGGTAAAAATAAATTCTTCCCGTGTCATATCTTTTCTATTATAGTGAGTTTTACCGTGGAAAGGCAAGGGAAAATTTCAGAGCATCCTCTTTCTGCCCCAGGGCCTTGATTGAACCTGAGAAACGGCGCCACAAGCTCCCCTGCTGAGTCCCCTGCTCCGCAACCAGCGGATAAATAGCCAGCGGGCTTCCATCCAGCGATACTGTGCAGCTTCCAACCTGAGCTCCGGCATCAATAACACCTTTGAGCCCCTTGGTCAGAGAGATATCCCAGCTGAGCTTATAAAGCTGGCTGTATGGAAGGCATATATGCTCGTAACCATGGATAGTCACAGGGACTGAATCGGCTGTGCAGCCGAAGACCGGTGCATTGACAGGGGCCGGAAGAACCGGAAGGAAGCTTCTGAAGGTGTGGAAACCGTAGGAAAGAAGGCTTGCCCCCTCCTCCATCCGGAACAGCTTGGCATTCATTATATCCTTTGCCTTGATTCCCATGATGACAGCCACAAGCCGCATTCCGTCCCGCTCTGCTGTAAGTGAGATATTGTAACCGGATTCATCTATATAGCCTGTCTTGAGGCCATCAACACCGGGGTAGCGCCCCAGAAGGTCGTTGCTGTTGTTTATAACCCGGCTCCCCATCCTGAAATCAACTGCGCCGGTAAGAACATCCAGATAATCGATGAAATTCTGGATATAGATACGGCAGAACTGGCAGAATTCCAGGGCATT
>JAGCGL010000080.1 GCA_017649605.1 Spirochaetia bacterium | reverse complement strand
TGTCAGATCTTATTATGCTCAGGAAAGAGCCGGCCTTCTCATCAAAGAACAGATCCAGATACTTTGCAGTCATCTGAACTTCGTTCTCGTACTTTGAGTTGTTCAGGTCATAGATGATGGTAATCGCCACGTTATAGAGGATGATGAATATGGAGAAAGCAAGCAGGAGCAGCGAGATAATGGCGTGCCTGAAAATTATGTTCTTTAGGCTTTTGCCTTTCACCCTTACCCCTTATTTTACGTAGATCCGTGGCACCCTTGGGTTGATGTTGCACAGGAGCTCGTAGGAGATAGTGTTGCAGATATCGGCTGCCTCAAAGGCATCCATAGCACCTTCCTCTTCTCCGAACAGAATGACCTCGTCATCAGGCTTTACCCCATAGGGGTTGCTGCGCAGATCCACCATGAACTGGTCCATGCAGACTCTTCCTGCCAGCGGGTAGCACCTGCCGTTTATGAACACCCTGCCCTTGTTGGAGAGGAGCCGGTTGTAGCCGTCAGCATACCCTGCCCCTATAACTGCTATTGTGGTATCCTCAGGCGCCTGCCATGTGAAGCCGTAGGAGACTTTCTCCCCTTTCCGTATATCCTTTACCTGGAGCACATGGGAGACAAGGTCCATAACCGGTTTATGATCCAGCTTTCCCTCGAACTCCCTGCTTGGAGCATAGCCGTATACCAGGATGCCGGGCCGCACCATGTCGAACCAGGTCTCCGGGTACATAAGAATTGCGCCTGATGCAGCACAGTGGATTACAGGGATAGTTATTCCAGCCCCCTTGATGCTGTCTATCGCTCTGTTGAAGTTATCTATCTGCTTTCTGGTATCTGTCACATCCACATCATCCAAGGTGTCTGACACTGCGAAGTGGGTGCAGGCCCCGGCCAGCTCCAGATATGGGCTTGCATCTATATAGCGGGCCAATGGAAGGGCATCCTCCCAGCGGCAGCCGGCACGGCTCATGCCAGAATCCACCTTAAGGTGAACCTTGACCTTCTTATCTGCTTTCTCGGCCGCTTTCTCAACAGCCTTTGCATATTCAATGCAGGAGACAAAAGGCTGGATATCGTATTCAACCACAGCATCAAGCCCTTCGGTTATGCAGCCCCGGTATATGAGAAGCGGCAGCTTTACCCCCACCTGACGGAGCCTTATCCCCTCGTTGACATCGGCGATTCCTGCGGCATCCACCAACCCGCTCTTCTCGGCAGCTTTAACCAGCACCTTGGCGCCATGGCCATAGCAGTCGGCTTTTGCGGCCATACAGATCTTGCGGCCAGTGATTTTTTTTATCTCTTTAAGATTATGAAGAAAATTTGAAATATTGATACGTGCGTATGTTACAGGCATGGTTTTATTGTATCAATCTGGGACTGATTTGTAAATCTTAAGGAAGTAAAAAATTGCGGCCGCCCCGGTTATGAGCCATGAGAAAATATAGAGCAGGTAAAGGGATTCAATAGTCTTGAAGAATGCGAAAATAGTGAATATCCAGATGAGCCTGAACACGC
>JAGCGL010000079.1 GCA_017649605.1 Spirochaetia bacterium | reverse complement strand
ATTGTGCGGTCACTGGCAATGAATCCTGATGTAATGCTCTTCGACGAGCCTACATCGGCACTGGATCCCGAGATGGTAGGAGAGGTTCTGAATGTAATGAAGGATCTGGCCAAGGCAGGAATGACCATGGCTGTGGTTACCCACGAGATGGGCTTTGCCCGTGAAGTGGCAGACCGTGTCCTCTTTATAGATGGCGGTGTCATAGCTGAGGAGGGGACCCCACAGGAGATCTTCGAGCACCCTAAGTGCGAGCGGCTCCAGCAGTTCCTTAAAGCAGTGCTTTAACTGAAAGCTCTGCATAAAAAGAAAAGCCATCCCCGGGAGGATGGCTTTTTTATTCCCATTTTGCGTACTGTCTGAATCAAGCTTTGCCAGCTGAGAACAGAACATTGATATTCTTGTGCATATACAGCTTCTTAAGCTCTTCCCGTGCAGGGCTCAGATACTTTCTTGGGTCGAATGCAGCAGGATCGTCCACCAGATATTTTCTGATTGCTGCTGTCATAGCCAGTCTTCCGTCAGAGTCGATGTTTACCTTGCATACAGCAGACTTTACAGCCTTCTGGAGCTCAGACTCAGGAATACCTACAGAGTCCTTGAGCTTTCCGCCGTAGGTGTTGATGATCTTCACATATTCCTGTGGAACAGAGGATGAACCGTGGAGAACGATTGGGAATCCAGGGATTCTCTTCTCAATCTCGGCCAGAATGTCGTGGCGGAGTGGAGGAGGAATAAGGATCCCTTCTGCATTCCGGGTGCACTGCTCCGGGCGGAACTTGTTTGCACCGTGGGATGTTCCGATGGAGATAGCCAGGGAATCAACTCCTGTCCGCTTTACAAACTCCTCTACATCCTCAGGTCTTGTATAGTGGGATTTCTCTGCTGCGACATCGTCCTCTACACCGGCCAGAACTCCCAGCTCTCCCTCTACAGTGACATCAAACTGATGTGCGTAGTCTACAACCTGCTTTGTGATTGCGATGTTGTCCTCGAAGGATTTGCTTGAACCGTCGATCATTACAGAGGAGAAACCTTTCTCGATACAGTCCTTGCAGAGCTCGAATGTGTCGCCGTGGTCCAGGTGCAGACAGATCGGGATGTCATATCCCAGCTCGTGTGCATACTCTACAGCACCCTTTGCCATATTCTTGAGAAGGTTTGCATTGGCATATTTTCTTGCGCCGGAGGAAACCTGGATGATTACAGGTGATTTTGTCTCGACACAAGCCTGAATGATTGCCTGCAGCTGCTCAAGGTTGTTGAAGTTGTATGCAGGAACTGCATAAGCTTCCTTTACTGCTTTCTTGAACATCTCTCTGGTGTTCACCAAGCCAAGCTCTTTGTAACTTGTCATAATAGCACGCTCCTATTTTGTTTTGTTTCTATTATTATCCCACGCAAAAAGAGCAATGTCAACTCACAGACCATGAAACTAGTTCAGGGTGACATTGTTTTATTAATGTGATATATTTAATATAATGAGAAAACTGTTGTCTTTTCTTATAATAATGCTCCTCATGATATCCTGCGACAGCAACAGGGCGGTAAGCACCAACGGTGTCTCCGATACTGCCACGTCGGCTGAGGGAGAGGGTGTGCACAGGAGCCAGGACCGGGTGAACAGCATAGAACAGAGCATAACTGCATCCCGGATCAAGAAGAAAAGCCACCAGAATGTTGTCACTATAGAGAACTACAGCGAGAAGCGGTTCCTCATGGCAGGAAAGTCAGATCCTGTTGTGCCCGATGACTTTATAATCGGAAAGATTGTGGACTCAGGTCTCAAGCCTGATTCAGCCGAGGCTGCCGTGGTGCAGTTCTTCGATGACTACAGGGCAGGGAAGATATCTAAGAATCCTTCCAACTATTTCCTGGGAGAGAACAGGACTCTGCTGACCATGCTTTTCGAGGAATGGCAGAACTCCAGGTTCTTCCCCACTGCAGTCAGGGTCGGGAACGGGCTTGAGGCCGGGGGCGAGGCCAAGGTCACAGCCCGGTGTTTCATGGGCAGCGGCGACTGCATATGCGAGTTTGTCATGGCCAAGGATGGCGGGAAATGGAAGGTCAAGAGCTTCTCTGGAAACCTGGAGGAGATGACAGCCCCGGCCGAGAAGAGAGAAGAGTTTGAGCCGGAGGTTTACTACTTCTTCTAAATGTGATTATATGAAAGATGGTAAGAATATGAAAAGAATTTTGCTTTTTATGATGTTGATAGTGCTTTTGCTCACCTCCTGTCATTCACTTAAGAAAGACTTGGATAATCCGGACCTTACTCCGGAGGAGTTCTTCCAGAAAGCCCAGGAGGCGGTGATAGACTGGAACCGGTACAAGCTGGCCATACAGTTCTACGAGGAGTTCATGCGCCGGTATCCTGACATGAAGAACAAGATCATCGAGGCAGAGTACGAGATCGCATTCATAAAATTCTAGCAGAGGAAACTTGATGATGCCGAGGAGCGGTTCAACCAGATCCTTGATAAATACAATACAGACGAGGCTGTCTACTATCCATCATGGCCTGCCCTTATGTCTCAGAAAGGAATAGAGAACATAGCCGAGGAACGGGAGAAGGGCGGTTTCTTCAAGCGGCTCTTCAACAAGAAGACTGCTAAGGAAAAGGCGGCCGAGGAAGAGTTCAAGGAAAGACGCAGAGAGGCCAAGGCCAAGGCTAAGCTTGAGAAAGAGCAGCGCAAAGCGGCAAAGAAGGCTGCAAAGAAGAAGCGAGAAGCCGAAGAGTAAATGGGCAAAGCTCTGGATCCCTGCCAGGGGTCTCTGTATAAAGGTATTTTAATATTCAGTCTGCCTCTAATATTCACCAACATGCTGCAGGTGCTTTTCAACATCGCCGATGTGGCGGTGGCAGGGCGCTTTGCAGGAGCAGCTGCGCTTGGGGCAGTGGGAAGCACCACAACTCCTATCTTCTTCTACATAGGAATGCTCATAGGAATAGCCAGCGGTGTGAACGCCATAGTCGCCTACTATGTCGGCGCCAAGCGCGACAACCTGAGGAATTCCACTATCTACACCGCATTCTTCGTATGCCTCGCCTCCGGCATTGTCCTGATGACATTGGGCATAATCCTGTGCCGGCCTGTGCTTTCGGCCATGAACACCAAGCCGGAGCTCATGGAGAGCGCCGTCCTCTACTTCTGCATCTGCATGATGGGACTGCCGGCACTGGCTCTGTACAACTTCGGCAATGCGGTGCTCAATGCCATCGGCGACACCCGCAGACCCCTTATCTACCTTCTGGTGGCCGGGATCATAAACGTGACGCTTGATATCATATTTATTGTGGCATTCGGAATGGGTGTCT
>JAGCGL010000078.1 GCA_017649605.1 Spirochaetia bacterium | reverse complement strand
GGATCGTATCTTGACAGTAATAGGCACATCTGTGTTCTCTGTAAGTGCCTTTATTATCTTGTGCATAAGCTCTGGGTTCCGCCCCAGTGCAGCACCGCAGCCCCCTTTGAGCACTTTCGGCACAGGGCAGCCGCAGTTGATGTCGATAACTGAGGGCTTCTGCTCAAGCACATAGGGTAGGGCCTTTACTGCAGTCTCGGGGCTGGAGGTGAATATCTGGATTGCAAAGAACTGCTCTTCCTCTGCCTTCCTCATCATATCCATAGTCTTGGAGCTGTCTCTGGAAAGGGCCTCGCAGGAGACCATCTCGGTGTAGCACAGGTCGGCTCCCCACTTGGTGGCAAAACCACGCCATGCCGCATCGGTATACCCTGCCATAGGGGCAAGGAACAGATTTCCCGGCACAGTCACTTTTTCTGAGAAAGCAAATGGATGGTAGAGAGCTTTCATCACTCTTTGATATTGAAGAACCTTAAGCTGTTCTGGTACAGGATGTCGGCGCACTCCTCTGGATCCATACCTCTGAGCTCTGCGATGAACTCCAGTGTGGAATGGATATAGGCCGGCATATTCCTCTTGCCTTTGTAAGCGGCAGGAACCATGAATGGAGCCTCTGACTCGATAAGCATGTTCTCGATAGGAATATTGAGGGCTGTCTCGTGGAGGTTCTTGGCATTCTTATAGGTGACATTGCCTGCGAATGAGACATACATACCCAGATCTATGGCTTTCTTGGCGTATTCGTAGCTTTCGGAGAAGCAGTGGAGCACTCCACCTTTTGCCGGCAGCCTGTGGTGCAGAATACCAAGGACATCAGCTCCCGCATCCCGGTTATGGATTATGACTGGGAAGTTAAGCTGCTGAGCAAGCTCCAGCTGCCGTATGAACAGCTCAATCTGAGAATCCTTGTCGCCGAACTTCCTGTAGTAGTCCAGACCGATCTCGCCTATAGCCACAACTCTGTCCAGCTTGACGTTCTCGATTATCTTGCTCTCCCAGTTTCTTCCCTGGTGGACAACCTCGGAAGGGGAGATTCCAACAGCGTGGTAGATATTTGTGGCAGTCTTCAGGTTCTGGTATACCTCGTCAAAGTCGTGGAGGCTGTTGCAGATGCTTACAATATGCTCCACACCCTCCTGCTTCGCCTGCTGAATAACAATTAATTCTTCTATTGGGTCATTATGTATAAGACCAATATGTGCATGAGTATCAAAAAATTTCATATTGTCCTCGTGATTGTATTTTTATGTTGTTAAATATATAATAACATGGTATATTTAGAATCGTCAACAATTATTTGACAAAACATTTTAGGAGAAAGAGTTGTCCCCGGTTCATCATTACAAAAGAGCTGAAAAACGGTTTGTGGAACGAGTTCTGCGTTTTTTCTCTGCCATAGGGGATTTTTTCGCTAAATTTTTCGGAGGAATAGCAGGTTTTTTCCGTCAGCAGGTGACGGTCATGCTGGTTCCTCATTCCGAGCGCAATATATTCAACTTCAGGATCTCTGC
>JAGCGL010000077.1 GCA_017649605.1 Spirochaetia bacterium | reverse complement strand
TAAGAAGTTGTGGCATAAATCGGTACTGCCCGGGAATCGGTTACCGGGTCGGCCTGCTCCTGTCCTACATGGAGCTGTAATGTTTCAAATTTATAGTTGCTCATGTCGTTCTCCTTTTTATTTCACATAATTTTCTGTTTTATTTCAACCCACTTACCTAGTAGGTAAGTAGAATATATGACAAAAAGAAAAAACTGTCAACACTTTTTTTGAAAAATTTTTAAAATTTTTTTTGGGGGATAAAAAAAAGCCTGTACGGTTGTACAGGCTTTCATCATTTACTGCTGTTCTTTAGGGGCTTTAGGAGTTGCAAAGTCGACCTTGAGCTTGCGGCCTCCGAACTCGAAGCCGTTGAGCGCTTCCTTGGCCTTGATCGCATCTTCCTCAGAAGCCATCTCCACAAAGCCGAAGCCTTTTCCCTCAATAATCTTCACATATCCTACCTGCCCATACTGTGCAAACAGATCTTTTACTTCTCTAAAACCTGTTGAATATACCAGGTTGCCCACATACAGTTTAGATTTTTCGTTTTCCATTATGAAACCTCGATGATGTCTAATAATTACTCTGATAATACCACAAAGCAAGAAAAAATCAAGCTATATCTCATTTCTGGAGGCCGATAAGTCCCGATGCCCGGGTAAAGAGCTTCTCAAGTTCATCTTCCGAAAGCCCCATCCTCTTCTTGACCAGCCCAACCTCTCGGGCCGGGTCGCCGATCGGATAGTCGCTGCCGAAAAGGAAGCTTTCCTTGGGGAAATTATCAAGGATATCTTTCAAGTTTTTGTCATCTATATAAAGCAATGCGCTCGATGTGTCCATGTAGAAATCAAGCCCTTTCAGGCTCTCTACAACCCATGGCCAGTGACGGTATCCTCCAAGGTGTGCAGCAACCACCTCAATCCCGGGGACAGCCTTAAGAATCTTGGCCAGCTTCTGGGGCGATGACCAGTTCTCCTCAGGAGGGAACACATCGCCGACATGGAACAGAATTGTGAACCTTCCCTTGGCCTCCTCCATCATGTCGTAGAGGATAGGATTGAGCATATCTATCTTCTGGAAATCGGGATGAAACTTGATTCCCCTGATACCTGCATCATAGAGCCTGTCCATCTCGCTCTTCCAGTCGGCATAGTCGGTGTGGAGCGTTCCGAAAGGGATAAAGTACGGATATGTTTTTTTCATGGTTATGGCCCAGTTGTTTGCAGGAATAACCTGGGCTGCATTTGTGGTGGCGCAGAGTGCTACAGCTTTGTCTATGCCGGCTGCATCAATTTTCTCCTTGAGGTCGGCTGCTGTGCCTCTGTAGGGCTGCCCCAGCTTATAGTGATCGGCCAGGTGCTGGACTGCTTTATCTGCAATCTTCTCGTGGAAGACATGGGTATGGATATCTATTCTGAAAGACATAGCGTTATTCTAATTACTTGACGGAACTTTTGCAATATTTGTATTCTAAGAGTATGGCATATACTCACCTTTTTTTTGATGCAGACGGTACCCTTTTCGACTTCAACACATCGGAGAAAAAAGCTCTGGAGAAGACACTCCGCACACTGTGCGGCACATGGAGGCCGGAGCTGGCTGATCTGTACCATCAGGTGAACAAGGCTGCATGGAAGGAGCTTGAGAAAAAGCTTATAACTCTGGATCAGCTTAAAGTGCTCCGCTTTGAGCGTTTCATGAAGCAGATTGACCTGAAATTCAATCCTGCAGAGGTATCCCGGATGTACACCGGTTTTCTGGCCCAGTCTGATGACCTGTTTCCAGGTGCTCTGGAAATCCTCGAGAAGCTGTATAAAAAATACTCACTGGTGCTGGTCACCAACGGAATCACAGCAGTGCAGCGGGGAAGGGTCAAAGCAACTGACACAGAAAAATACTTCAAGGCTATAGTAATATCGGAGGAAGTTGGTGTTGCAAAGCCTGACCCGACCTTCTTCAAAATCGCATCGGAACGGTCTGGAAACCCTGCCAAGGATAAGATCCTGATGATAGGTGACAGCATGACCTCCGATATCCCTGGAGCATTTAACTATGGAATAGATTCCTGTCTTATTGTGATGCCCCACAAGAAGGTGCCCGAGTTTGCACCTGACGACAGAAGGCCAGACTACATAATCCGCAATTTCGACCAGCTGGAGGAGATACTCAGATGAAATATTTAGGAGCTCATGTAAGTGCATCGGGAGGGCTTTATAACGCCCCGCTGAATGCAAAAGCAATCGGCGCCAACGCATTTGCCATGTTCACCAAGAACCAGAAGCAGTGGAGTGCCAACCCTCTGACTGCAGATGAGATTGCCCAGTTCAAAGCCGCGGTGGCCGAGGGCGGCTTCTCCACCGATTATATTCTCCCCCACGACAGCTACCTGATCAATTTAGGGAATGCAGACCCTGAGAAGCGTGGCCGCTCCCTCGCCTCCTTTACAGAGGAGCTGGTACGGGCCAGCCAGCTGGGACTTAAGTATGTGAACTTCCACCCGGGAAGCCATCTTAAGGAGATTACCGAAGAGGAGTGTCTTGAACTGATTGCAGGCTCTGTGAACCAGGCGCTGGCTGACCCTGCCACCGGGAATGTGATGGCTGTTATCGAG
>JAGCGL010000076.1 GCA_017649605.1 Spirochaetia bacterium | reverse complement strand
CTGTTGAGGCAGCAGGGGATGATGAATATGGAGTACCAGAAGAGGTATTCCTTGACCAGGGGATAGAATGTGTCGGTGGCACCCAGCATCCGGGCCAGAGGGCCTGTGAATATGGTTCCGAAAAGGCAGAGCACTGTCCCTATGGCCGCGTTGAGCGCTATGGCCAGGGTGAAGACCTGGTTCGCACCATCGAAATCTTTGCGTCCTATGCGGATTGCAGTTATGGTGAGGGCCCCGATGGTTGTGAGCATGGTGAAAGCTGTGAAGAACATGATGAAAGGGAAAGCGATGTTGATTGCGCCGACCGCGTTGATACCCACCCCGTGGCCTACAAAGATGCCGTCCACAATTCCGAAGAAGAAGATGCTCACCATGCTGAGTATAGAGGGGAGTGTGTAGCGTATAAGCTTCCGGGTCTGGTCCTTCATTGCAACGATATTCTAACCCTATTGACAAATTTTGTAAAATCATTAAATTTATTATACTTGTATTAGAATCTGCCCAGACTGCGCAGTTATGAGTCCGTTACCTTCATACCTGCCTGCTTCTAACAGGATGGTGCAGAGAAAAATTTTATAAAGGACTATGAAATGAAAACTATCTTTGTTAAACCAAAAGATGTTGTCAGAAAGTGGTACGTGCTGGACGCTGAGGGAGTTCCTCTGGGACGCGTTGCTGTAAAGGCTGCTAACCTTGCAAGAGGTAAGCACAAGGCATGCTATGTTCCTCATCAGGAGATCGGCGACTTCGTTATCATCATCAATGCTGAGAAAGCAATTGTGACTGGCGGCAAAGAGAATAAAAAGATTTACTACAACTACTCTGGATATCCAGGCGGAATGAGAGCAGAGACCTACAAGGCAGTTCTCGAGAAGAAGCCTACTTATCCTATGGAAAGAGCTGTAAAGGGAATGCTCCCACACGGCGCTTTAGGAAACAAGCTTTTCGCTAACGTAAAGATTTACGCAGGACCTGATCATCCACATGCTGCACAGAATCCTGAAAAGCTGGAAATCTGAGGATAAGGAGAGTAAGAAGTGGCAAAAATAACTAATCTTTCATTAGGAACAGGAAGAAGAAAAACTTCTGTTGCACGTGTTTATCTGAGAAACGGAAACGGTGCCATCATGGTGAACGGAAAGAGCGTTGAGGCTTATTTCGCAAACCCAGAGCATGTGTTCACTGTAAAGCAGCCTCTGGTAGCTACAGCTTCCGAAGGCAAGTTTGATATCCTTATCAATGTTAAGGGCGGCGGAGTCAGAGGTCAGGCAGGTGCCTGCAGACATGGTATCGCAAGAGCTCTTGCAGCCAACGATGAGTCAAACATCAGCGTACTCCATGCCAATGGATTCCTCACCAGAGACTCCAGAATGGTAGAGAGAAAGAAATATGGTAGACGCGGTGCGAGAAGAAGATTCCAGTTCTCAAAACGTTAATATCTATATTACCAGAATTCATACAAAGGAGGCATTCACCGAGGTGTCAATCTCGACTGGTGCCTCTTTTTTTATTTCCGACTCAGACTATCTTGCTTTTCCCTATGCTAAGGGTGATGAGATTACAAGCGAAGTTGTGGAGCAGCTGGAGAGGGGGCATAAGCTTATCCTGTGCCGTTCCAAGGCTTTATCGCTTTTGGATCTGGCGGAGCACTCAGCCTTTATGCTCCGGACCAAACTGAGGCAGCGCGGTTTCGAGGCTCCTGTGGTGGAGGCTGTCCTTGCACAGCTTAAGGAAAAGAATTATCTTGATGACAGACGCTTTGCCCGGCTGTGGGTAAGTTCCAGGCTCAAGAGGAACCCTGCTGGAAAGAGCGTGCTGGTGTCGGGACTCCGGGCAAAGGGTGTATCGGCCCGCGATGCGGAAGAGGCCGTGGCCGAACTTCTGGATGAGGAGGCTCTTCTGGAAGGGGCCCGCAAGGTGTATGCAAAAGCTGCCCGGAAGAAGAACTGCACACCTGATAAGATTAAGGCGGCTATGCTGCAGAAGGGATATTCCCTCTCTGTCATAAGACTTATAACAAAGGAGGTCTTGGATGGAAAAGAAACGGAAGAGGATTAAGATTTATTCTGCCCTGGAAGTGGCAAACATCTGTGGTGTAGTTAATCAGACTGCCATAAACTGGATAAAGAACGGCTCCCTCAAGGCCTTCACAACCCCCGGCGGCCAGTATCGGGTCTATGCCGAGCATCTGGTGGATTTTCTCAAGGAGCGGGGCATGAAGGTGCCTGCCGAGGTGCTTGAGAGCCTGAACGACGGCTTTGTGAACGATAAAAAAGTGCTTATCATAAACACCGACCGTGTTGCTATAAAGGAGCTGCGGGATTCCCTTTCCGAGGCCCTCCCGGGATACTTGTTCATCTCGGCAGTCACCAGCTTCGATGCCGGCCGTCTCCTGATGGCTGAAAAGCCCGAGGTGATCATACTTAGCGAATCCTTCAAGGAGCTGACAGTGGAGAATCTGTACGACACTATCTCAAGCCGCCGGGACTACGAGAAGCCTGCTATTATCTTCATAGCCGAGGAGAACTCCACCGCAAAGGAGAGCAAGAAGGCAGACCTGTTCCTGTACCAGCCGGTGGACATAGACAGGCTGGTGGAGTTTATCCGCTCCTAACCCTTGTTTCAACTCCTGTTTTCAATTAAAATGTCTCTATGGTTTTCACTGATATTATAGAAAAGAAAAAGAACGGCCTGAAGCTTAATCAGGAAGAGCTCAATTTTTTCATCGATGGCTATGTCAAGGGAATTATTCCCGACTACCAGGTGTCGGCTCTCCTTATGGCTATTGTCCTTAAGGGGATGGATGAGGAGGAGACTGTTGCCCTGACCTCTGCTATGATTGACTCGGGGCCGCGGATGGATCTTTCCGGTATCAAGGGCTTCAAGGTGGATAAGCATTCCACCGGCGGCGTAGGGGATGACACCACACTGCTGGTTGCCCCTCTGGTTGCGGCCTGCGGATGCAAGGTGGCCAAGATGTCGGGCCGGGGTCTGGGCTTTACAGGCGGCACCCTGGACAAGCTTGAGTCTATTCCTGGCTTCAAAGTTTTCTTCGATAATGAAACTTTTATAAAGAATGTCTCCAAGGTGGGGCTTTCCATAATAGGCCAGACCCAGGACCTGGTTCCGGCCGACAAGAAGCTCTATGCCCTGCGTGATGTGACTGGTACTGTGCAGAGCCTCCCCCTCATTGCCTCCAGCATAATGAGCAAGAAGATTGCAATGGGAACCGACGCTGTTGTCCTGGATGTGAAGACAGGAAACGGAGCCCTGCTTCCAGCCTTAAAGGATTCTATAAAATTGGCCGATATAATGGTAAGAATCGGTAATGCAAAAGGGCTTAAGACTGCAGCTGTGGTGACAGACATGAACCAGCCTTTGGGCAACTGCATCGGAAATGCCCTGTCGGTGGAAGAGGCTATCCATGTGCTTAAGGATAACATCGAGTGCGACATAAAGACAGTATCCCTGACATTGGCAGCCAAAATGCTTATTCTGGGCGGAATCTGCGAGTCGGACAGCGAGGCCATGATGATGCTGGAGGAGAAGATTGCCTCTGGCCAGGCGCTGGTAAAGCTGGCCCAGATGATCAAGAACCAGGGTGGCGACCCAAATGTGGTGGACGACACCTCTATTCTGCCTCATGCAAAGGAGCAGATTTCTGTATGCGCCGATTCCTCTGGATATGTGTCAGAGATAATCACCCACGAGGTGGGCTCTGCCGCATCCCTTTTAGGGGCAGGCCGTATGACCAAGGAGGATGTGATTGATCCTGCTGTGGGCATAGTCATTAAGAAACGGCTTGGCGATTATGTGAAGAAGGGCGAGGAGCTTGCCATCTTCCATGTGAACGATAAAAAGAATTTTGAGGAAGCGGTGGCCAGATTTAAGAAAGCTTATACAATCTCCAAGGTTCAGCCAGACGAGCTTCCCCTTATTTATACTGTGATTGAGGAATAGATTACCTTTGAGGAAGCTGGTTTCCATCATCTTACTTCTCATATTAATTCTCCCTTCTCTCTGTATTGCAGAGGAGACTTATGATACCAGCGACGAGATAATGCTTATTGATGTCCCCGTCTATATCGGAGAAGAGGCCTTTATAAAGAAGGCTCAGGAGAGGGCGGCGGCAGCAGGGCGTTCCCAGCCTTTAGGCCTTGTCCTTTCCGGCGGTGCAGCCCGGGCTATGGCCCATCTGGGTGTCCTGAAGAAGATGGAGGAGGAGGGGATTGTCCCCGACTTCATGGTTACCAACTCCATGGGCTCTATCATTGCACTCCTCTACAGCGCCGGAATCTCCTGCGACGACATCTACGATGTGATGACCGAGTTCACCCTGGGGGAGTTCTTCAAACCCCAGCTGCCCGTCAAGGGCGGTGTCCTTGATACATCCCGCTTTGTCTCTGTGATTCACGGAATTCTGGGGGACAGGCGCATAGAGGACCTGGATATTCCTGTGGCTGTCATCTGCGAAGACCTGATCACCCGCCGCCAGATTATATTCGAGGCCGGCGACATGTATGACATAATCGAGGGAAGCATTGTAATCCCTGTGGACTTTGCCCCGAAGGAATATATGGGCTACCTGCTGATGGACGGCGGCTGCACCAATATTGTGCCGGTGGACCACGCATACCGGTATACTGATAAAGTGGCAGTCTCCTCGACATTGTACACATTCAAGCAGAACCTGCGGAACTTTGTGACTGTAGTGAACCGTATGCAGGATGTGAGCAAGACCCGTAAAGGTGTTGAGGAGATAAAGAAGCACGACAATCTGGTGTGGCTCCGGAATCCTGTGGAGAAGTATTCATTCATGGGCTTTGACAAGAGCGCCGAGATTATCCAGCTGGGATATGAATGTGCCGAAGATCACATGGATGAGCTTAAGAGCCTGGCAGAGCTTTCGGACAAGAGTGAGTCTCAGAAGGAGATATTCCTCTCCAAGAGGGAAAAGAGCCACGAGAAGATCGAGGAGTACTGCAGGCGCTACCGGAAGACTGACATGATTCCCCTCCGGGAGCTGACACCTCTCTTTACAATCGGTATATCGATGCTGGGAGAGATTCCCAACGACTACTATCTGAACAACTACAACTATCTCTACCTGGGGGAAGAGCTGGGATACAAGACTATGCGGATAAACCTGCGGGAATACTGGTTCCCCGATAACTACGGCCTTGACTCGGCCCTCACATTTGCCCTGGGTGATTTCTTCAAGTCCAAGACCCGTGGGCTTGTGGATTTCAAGGACAACGAACTTCATAAAATCTATTACTATTCCAACAACGAGATAATCTACTTCTCCGGCGATAAGGCAGGCATTGACCCATTCTGCACATTCGAGGGAACCCTGGACAGGGATATGGATGAAATTGATTCATTCCACCGTGCCGGTTTAAAAGGATATATCGGACGGGATAAGTTCATCAGATTCTCTGCTTTCGGCTTCAAGGAGAACCGGGATACCGACGGCTGGGGTGCCACTCTCTCCTTTGACCACAGGCTGGTATGGCTTCTCCATCTTGAGGAGAAAGCCACCTACAGAATGCCGCTCCCCGGCAACGATACAGTCTGCCTGTACAAGAACGACGGAGTACGGGGCAAAACTATAAGCGGAGATTTTGACCGGGTGCTTATGGCCCAGACCACCTTCTACCTTAAGCCTGACTTTACTCCAAGCCTTGCTGAGGCATTTATCTTCAACGATGTGAGGCTGGGAGTCTTTGCCGACTTCTACTTCTTTGACGAGACTATATTCACTGCAGGTTTATCTCTTAATTTTGATATCAGCTTCATCGGTGTAATGCCGGTCAAGTTCCTCTGTTATGGCGGCTGGGACTTTGACCAGAAGAGGATATTCTCCAAATTTGCCATAGGTACGGAGTTCTGATTGAGAAGATTTTTCTCTGCCATTTTACTGCTTTCGGCCATACTTTTCTCAAGCTGCGAGACAATCCAGATCTTTGACTATCCGGCAAAGAAACATGCATTGGACAAGGGGGCGGCAAAAGGGATTGCAGAGGCGGCTCCAAAATCTATTCCAAAGGATGTGAAGGGGCTTACATCAAGACAGAAGCAGCTGGTGGAGGCAGCCTACTGGGCAAAGGGAAAAACATCCCTGTCGGTGAACGGCAAAAAATATAGAATGGACTGCTCTGGAGTTGTGAGCGCAATATACATGAAGGCAGGAGTTGACCTGACCATAGATTTCAAGAAATATAAGGGCGGCGGTGTCCAGCGGATTCACGAGACACTGCGTTCAAAAGGGCTTGTTTACAGGCCTTCAGTCCCTGTTCCTGGCGATATCCTGTTCTGGGACAACACCTACGATGCCAACAAAAACGGCAGGGCCGACGATGTCCTGAGCCATATCGGCATGGTGGTCTCCTCCGACAAGCGTTCGGGCGAGGTGGTCTATGTCCATCATCATGATAAGAAAGGGATTGTCTTCGAGAAGATGAACCTGCTTCATGCCAACGATCCGGCTTACAACGCCGCAATGCGTGACAGCAAGGCAAAGAAGCTCCCTGGGAACAAATACCTTGCATCGCAGCTGTATAAGGATGCAGGAAAAGGATATCTCCTGAAGTAGGGACAGCCATGAACTATGTAGTTGATCTTCATTCCCATTCCCCTTATGCCGGAGCCTCCGGAAAATCAGATTTCAAGCGCCTTTCCTATGTTATGGGAATCAAGGGAATCAATATTTACGGCAGCGGTGATATCCTGCTTAAGAAGTGGGAGGATGAGCTTGGGGCAGAGTTCCACTTTGACAGGCAGAAATCGATGTGGGTGATCAAAGATGACCAGTATCTGATGCCCCAGACCGAGATTATAGTCACACTGCCTTATGCCCCGAATCCGGCCAAGCGGAAGCTGTTTCATGTGGTGATACTCTTCGGCGATATGGAGAGTGTCTATACAGTCAGGGCAATGATGGAGAAAAAAGGTTCCAAGCTGGGAATAGGGCGTCCGTTTGTCAAGTTTGACAGCTATGTGGAGATGCAGGATTTCTTCTTGGAGATGAAGTACCATGCACGGGTTGCCATAGTGCCTGCCCATGTTGTGACACCCGAAGGAATCCTCGGCGGCAAGAACCCCGTTGACTCTATCATGGAGATATGGGGTGAAAATACCACGCTTATTGATGCCCTGGAGACAGGGCTCAGCGCCGACCCCGAGATGCTGGCTGCTGTGGCTGGCGGCCTGGATGTTCCCCTTATCTCTTCAAGCGATGCCCACTCAGCTGCATTCAACCGGCTGGGCCGGGAATTTACTCTGCTGGATGTGCCTGAGAAGTCTGCTTCCGGTGTCCTGGCAGCGCTGTCTGCCAAGGCTGTCCTTAAGACTGCGGAGTTCCCACCCTTCGAGGGGCGCTACTACCTGACAGGACACCGAGGAGACAGACCGGGCCATAACGGGCAGGAGGTCTGGTATCTTGATAACCCGCCCGAGGTCTGTCCCCTGTGCGGCAAGCCCTTTGTGGAAGGGGTGCGGCAGCGGATAAAACGCATATCAAGCGGGCTTGCCGTACGGAAGCAGGAGTTTGTCTACCAGATGCCGCTTATTGAAATAATTGCCGCCAGCCTGGGTTGTGGCGCCGGCTCCAAGAAGGCCGAAGACCTTTATAAAAAGATTACAGCCCAGGTGGGCACTGAGAGCAGCCTCTGGTTCCAGGATGGAGAGGTGGCACTGAAGGGTGTTCCTGATGTGGTTGCCGAGGGTATCAGGACTGTCAAGGAGAACAGATTTAAGATAAAATATGGATTTGATGGGCAGTACGGTCAGATTCTGCTGGCTTGACAGCCTGTTTTTACCATTGTAAGGTGGAAATATGGATAAATATATTATTGAGGGTTCTTATCCGCTGAAAGGCAAGATCAAGGCCAGTGGAAACAAGAATGCGGCGCTTCCATGCCTTGCCGCTGCACTGCTTACCGATGAAGAAGTTATTTTGGAGAACATTCCCGAGATTGAGGATGTCTCTGTAATGGTGAGGATTCTCAAGCAGCTGGGCTCCAAGGTGACCTGGCTGGGCACCAACAAGTATTCCATCAAGACAACTGATATAAAGAAGGCCGAGATTCCGGCCGCCGAGGCCAAGGCTGTAAGAGCCTCAATCCTTTTTGCAGGACCGCTTCTGGCCAGGACCGGCAGCGTTACTTTCCCACCTCCGGGAGGCGATGTAATAGGCCACAGAAGGCTTGATACCCACTTCTTGGCTTTCTCCGAGCTGGGTGCCCGGGTTTCTGTTGACGGTGTATACAAGGTTACTGCCAACAAGCTGGTGGGTGTGGATCTATTCCTGGACGAAGCCTCTGTAACTGCTACCGAGAACGCAATAATGACAGCTGTATTGGCCGAGGGCGATACTGTGATTCAGAACGCAGCCTCCGAGCCCCATGTGCAGGATCTGTGCAACATGCTGGTCTCCATGGGGGCTAAGATCGAGGGAATCGGCTCCAATATCCTCCGGATTAAAGGGGTGGAGAAACTCCACGGCACACAGTTCCGGATAGGCTCTGATTTCATGGAGGTAGGCTCTTACATAGGTCTTGCTGCTGTCACCCACAGCAGGCTGGAGATAATCGATGCAGAGCCTAAGAACCTGCGGATGGCGAAAATTGCATTCGGCAAACTGGGAATAAACTGGGAGACCAGTGGCAACTCAATACTTATAAGACCACGGCAGGAGCTGCGGGTAAAGCCTGATATGGGAGATCAGATTCCATCTATAGACGATGCCCCGTGGCCAGGATTCCCACCCGATTTGACCAGTATAATCACAGTTGTGGCAACCCAGGTGAGCGGTACTGTCCTGATACACGAGAAGATGTTCGAATCGAGGATGTTCTTTGTGGATAAGCTTATTGCCATGGGTGCAAAGATTGTGCTGTGCGACCCGCACCGTGCTGTGGTAAGCGGTCCGGCAGCCCTAAAGGGCTCCAGCATGGTTTCTCCTGATGTCCGGGCTGGTATGGCTATGGTCATTGCAGCGCTGTGTGCGGAGGGAAAGAGCACTATAAGCAACATCTACCAGATAGAGCGGGGCTACGAGAACCTGGCCGCAAAGCTCAAGAGCCTGGGTGCTAAAATAGAGCGGATTTCCGAGTAATCACCGGCTTTCTATAAGATATCTGTATCCCTGTTCTGTAAGGAACTTCTGCCTGTTTGCCGAGAATTCCTCCTCCACAGTGAACCTTGATGTAAGGGTGTAGAATGTGGAGTTCCTGTCCTTTGGCCTCAAAATCCGGCCTAAACGCTGGGCCTCCTCCTGCCTTGAGCCGAAGCTTCCCGAAATCTGTATTGCCATGGATGCATCCGGCAGATCTATGGCAAAGTTTGCCACCTTGGATACAATTATGACCCTCTCCTCGCCGCGGCGGAACCTATTGTAGATCTCCTCTCTGGTCTTGTTCGGCGTCTGTCCTGTTATTATGGGGACATCCAGAAGCTTCTTGACCTCTTTCAGCTGGGAAAGGTACTGCCCTATGATAAGGATAAAGTCGTCGGGATGGTTGTCTATGAGCTCTTTGATGATCGGCAGTTTGCGGGGATTCTCTGAGGCAAGGCGGAACTTCTCTCTTTTTCCTGCGATAGAATAGGGAACTTTAATATCATCGGGGAGCTCCACACGGATCTCGTGACAGGATGCATCGGCAATCCACCCTTTTGCCTGCAGGTCTTTCCATGGGCTGTCGTACTTTTTGGGCCCTACCAGCGAGAAAAGATCCTTTTCCCTGCCATCTTCCCGGATAAGGGTAGCGGTAAGGCCGACCCTGCTTATAGCCTGGATCTCGGCAGTGATTCTGAACACCGGAGCAGGGAGCAGGTGGACCTCGTCATAGATTATGAGTCCCCATTTGTTTTTCTTGAATATCTCGAAATGGGGGAAGTGCTCCTTTTTATCAGGCCTCCAGGTGAGAATCTGGTAGGTGGCAACAGTGATAGGCTTTATCTCCTTCTTCTCGCCGCTGTATTCCCCGATATCCTCAGGCTTTGCAAAGGACTTGTCCAGAAGCTCCTCCATCCACTGGTGCACTGCCGCAATATTGGTGGTAAGGATCAGGGTCTGGGTCTGCATAAGCTCCATTATCTTCATGCCCACCATGGTCTTTCCAGAGCCACAGGCCATAACTACAGTGCCGTAACCGTTGCCCGGGGCACCTTTGCCGTAGAATGCGTTTGCCGCCTCTATCTGATAATCCCGGATCACCAGCTTTTTACCGGAGGCTGTGGTCTTGCGGAGCTTGAACTCCATTGGGTCTCCGGCCCGGAGAGGTATGTTATCCTTTACTGGATAACCAAGGTTTATAAGCTCCTGTTTGACAGTGCCCCGGTCCAGGACATTCACCAGAAATGCGTTATCTTCGGCAGCCGGCAAAAGCAGCTTCTCAAGCTTTTTCACTGCAAGAAGAGAATTATACAGAACAATGTTCTCCACCTTGAGTAGGAGGTAATCGGGGTTTTCCGATTCGGTCAGCACTAACTTGCCGAAAAGGGATCCGCTGTCCTCGATCTGGAACAGGACATTCTCGGGTATGGCAAACCGGGACCATTTCTTCAGCCGCTTTATCACCTGATCTGTAGGGATACCGGCCGATGCGGCGTTCCACAGGGAGATGGGGGAGATGGAATAGGTGTGAATATGCTCAGGGGATTTCTCAAGCTCTGCAAAAACAGAGATATCATCCCGTGCCGCCTCGAAATTAGGGGAGTGGACATCCAGCAGGATAGTGCCGTCGCTCTGGACTATGATCGGTTTTTCTTCTGATAAGGCCATTCAAAAATTGTAAGTTTAAAAAATTAAACTGTCAACTGGTTATGCATTGTGTTATAATGAAAGCATGGGACAGACTAAGGATAATGTGCGGCTTGACCGGCTTTTGGCAAACAGTGGATATGGATCCCGGAGCGATGTTAAGGGGCTGGTGAAGGCTGGGCTTGTGACTGTGAACGGAGTGCCGGCAGAGCGTTCAGATATCCATGTGAGCCTTTCCAGGGATAAGGTTGCAGTTGATGGGCAGATTCTGCAGGTTGCAGTCCATGTGTACTATATGCTGAACAAGCCTTCAGGTTATGTCTGCTCCTCGAAGGGAGGAGCTAACCCCACAGTGTTCGACCTTCTGAAAGAGAGCGACCGGGGAAAAAGGCTGGGTGGCGAGCTTGGAATTGTAGGGCGCCTTGACCTGGATACCGAGGGGCTTCTGATTCTTACTACCGATGGAGAGCTGAATCACAGGCTGACATCCCCTAAGCATCATGTTCCAAAGACCTATTTTGTGCAGCTAGAAAAAGCTGTCTCGGAAGAAGAGCAGAGACAGTATGCCGAAGCTGTGGCGGCCGGTGTAGAAATTGCCCCCGAGGACCATGAGCCTGGGGCGGTCTGCCGGGGTGGAGAGCTTGAGTGGGAGAGCAGAACCACATGCTGCCTGACCATATACGAGGGGCTTTATCACGAGGTCAAACGGATATTTGCCGCCCTTGGGAACAGGGTCATCTATCTAAGGCGGATAAGGATGAATCATCTGACCCTGGATCCGGCTCTTGAACCAGGCTGTTACAGGGAACTTTCGGAGCAGGAACTTTCGGCTTTAACCTTGACAAACCATATTCTATGAATAAACTAATATATGTGAAAAAGATTTATATTATTATTTGTCTGATTATATTCCCAGCATTATTTTCCTCTGCCCAGGAGACACAGGAGAGGATTGTCACAGCAAACGAATTCCTCAACATTGTCTCTGCCCAGTATGGCGCAATTAATGACTACGAGGCAGATGTAGTCATAACCAAAGGCAAAGAGAAGATGACCGGAATTATTTATTACAAGACACCTTCGCTGTTACGCATCAACTTCAGCAATCCTAATGAGCAGGTTCTGGTGGTGGACCGGGAGAAACTGGTCATCTATATCCCAAAGTACCGGGTTATAATGCAGCAGAAGCTGAAGAAGAAAGGTGGTGTTTCCGGTGCCGGTATGGCAAGCAAAGAAGGGCTTAAGCTTCTTAAGAAGAATTATTCAGTCGCCTACCTTGAGAGTCCCGACTATGTTCCCCTCGATGAAGGGAGTAGCGAGATGGTTAAAAAACTCAAGTTTATATGGAGATCTGCAGACGAAGGTTTCCGGCAGCTTATTATGTCGGTGGGTGAGGACAACCTTATACGGCGTATGGTATGTGTGACTGCCGATTATAATGAAATGCAGTTTGACTTCACCAACATCAGGACCAACGAAGGTATCCCTGACACACGTTTTGAATACGATTCCCCAGCCAGTGCCAATGTCTTTGAGAACTTCCTGTTTTCAGCGGAGTGATGCATGGATTCTGTAGGGGCAATTCTCAGGGCAGCCAGAGAGGAAAGAAAAGTATCTCTGAACCAGGTATCATCCGATACCCATATCCTTCCAAGCTATGTGCAGGCCATAGAGGAGAACCGGTTCCAGGATCTGCCTGGCGAGGCTTACTGTGCAGGTTTTATAGGAACTCTTGCCCGGTATTATAGGCTTGACAGCAACCAGCTGACAGCAATGTTCCGTGGGATACCCCAGAATGAGAAATCTGCTCCTGCCAAAAAGCAGAAGGCTTCGGTCATCAGGACAGAAAAGAAGAATTATTTTCCCCTTGTTCTTGTCCTTGTTATTCTGGCTGTTATGGCAGCTGCCTCATGGTTTGTCTTTTTTAGTAAAGGCGGTCCCGAAAATGTGCCAGAGCCTGTGGCCCATGAAGAGTCCAAGTCAAATGTATATTTGATGAACGAGGTGCTGTTTGAGCGTTCTTTCGCCGAGAACGATATAGTGCAGGTGCTTTTGGGAGGGCTTTCTCCCGAGATTATGTGCAAATCTGTGGGTGCTTCTGTGGTGCTGGGAACCAAGGGTGGCAATGTCACTTTAGCTCCTTTGAAGGAGAAACTTTTAGATCTGGATGGAGACTCCAAGAACGATGTGAAAGTCACTGTTAAAGAGGTAGATCCTGTGGCCAGAAAGGCAATAATCAGGATAGACCGGGCTATAGAGGCCCCTGCCCCTCCACCGCTTCCGACAATTGCTGTCGCTCCCAAGCCGGAGTCAATCATAATGCATGACAAAGGGAGTGTGTCAGTTCTCGCATCTCCTGAAAAACGTAATTTTGCCATGGAGATAAACTTCGACGGTCCATGTATGTTCCGGTATCAGTCCGACAAGAACAACAGCGTGGAGAATTTCTTCAAGGCTGGCGACTTGGTGCGGCTTGAAGTTGCAGACGAGGTAAAGGTCTGGCTTTCCAACGCAGGCAATGCCAAGATTCTTATAGGCGATGCCGAGATTTCCCTGGGCAACAGGGGGGATGTGACTGCCGAGAAGATCGGATGGGAAGAGTCCCAGGATAATTCTTTCAATCTTTCAATTGTATCAATGCACTGAGGTGAACCTTGGATAAGACTTTTTATATTGTGAACCTGGGCTGTTCAAAGAACCAGGTGGATGGAGAGACTGTTATTGCCCTGATGGAGCAGAAGGGATGGAAATACACCGACCTGGAGAACGCACAGGTGGTCATCATCAACACCTGTGGCTTCATAAACGATGCAAAAGAGGAATCTATAAACACAATATTGAACTGCAAAAGCAGCTATCCTGATAAGATTGTGATTGCGGCAGGGTGCCTTGCCCAGCGGTATGGGAAGGAGCTTTCTGCAGAGATGACCGAGGCAGATGGCTTTGTGGGAAACCGCGATTTGTATGCAGTTCCCGATGCGGTGGAGAAGATAGTAAAAGGGAAAACCAGGCTGATAAGTCCTTCAAAGCCATCTCCGGAATGTTTTGTGGAACGTAAGAGACTCTTCACTTTTCCGCGGAGCACCTATATTAAGATTGCAGAAGGGTGCAACAACAACTGTACCTACTGTGCCATTCCATTGATCCGGGGCCAGCTCAGGAGTATTCCCGCAGACATAATCATAAAGGAGATCAAAAACTTTGTGAAAAAGGGCTTCTTCGAGATAAACCTGGTGAGCCAGGATCTGGCTTCCTGGGGTACCGATATCGGACAGGATCTGATTTATCTGCTTAAGAGAATCTGCCGTATTAAAGGGGACTTCCGTATCCGGCTTCTGTATATGCATCCTGATAAGTTCAACCCCGAAATTCTCCCCTTGTTCAAAAAGGATAACCGGCTGATTCCCTATTTTGACATTCCTTTCCAGCATGCTTCTGAACCTATTCTGGCCGCTATGGGACGGAAGGGGAACAAGGATAAATATCTTAAGCTTATATCATCTATCCGGGAGGCACTGCCTGAGAGTGTGATCCGAAGCACTATGATGCTGGGATTCCCGGGAGAGAAGGAAGATGATTTCCAGTGCCTGATGGATTTCCTTAAGAAGGCACAGCTTGACTGGTGCGGATTCTTCACCTATTCCAGGGAAGAAGGAACCAAAGCTTTCAACCTGAAGGGGAAGGTGCCTATAGCGACAGCAGGACTCCGTAAGGAACAGGCTCAGGATCTGCAGAACCACATAACCGAAAAACGGCTTGAATCCTATGTCGGCAAGGAGATTGAGGTACTGGTGGAGGAGTTGATAGCCGAAGAAGATATAGCTCTGGGAAGGGGTTATATGAATGCCCCGGAAGTGGACGGCGCTGTTATTCTGCACAGCGGAAAAATCTCCTCCGGCGGAATAAAGCCAGGTGATGTGGTCTGGGCAAAAGCAGTCAAACGGAACAATATAGATCTGGAAGCTATAGATGTCAGATTATCTTGAGAAGCTGAATCCAAAACAGTACGAAGCTGTGGTGAACCAGGGGCAGCCCCTTCTGATTCTGGCAGGTGCCGGATCGGGGAAAACCAGGGTCATAACCTCCAAGATCGCATATCTGGTGGAGCACTGTGGTGCCTTGCCATCCTCTATACTGGCTGTAACCTTTACAAATAAGGCGGCAGGGGAGATGCGTGACCGGGTAGCCGGTTTTTTAGGCTACACTGGGGATATGAAGTCGTACGAGCTTCCTATGATCCGCACCTTTCATTCTTTCGGCGCCTGGATTCTGCGGCGTAACAGCGAGTATGCGGGGCTTTCCCCCAACTTCTCCATATACGATGACTCCGATATGGTCTCGCTTCTTAAAAGCCTGGAGAAGGCCGGTTCCAAGCGGGATATCAAGCTCTACGCCAACCTTATAAGCAGAGCCAAAGACTTTGGCCTTACCCCTGCAGATGACCTGACCCAGGTGACCTTTGACCCCGATTTTCCGGCAGTATATAAGGCTTATCAGGAAAAGCTGGACTCCATAGGAAATGTGGATTTCGGCGACCTGATTCTTAAAACAGTGGAGCTTCTGAGGAACAACAGAGAGATACGGGAGCGCCTTTCCAGGAAGTTCCAGGTTATTCTTGTGGACGAGTATCAGGATTCAAACATTGCCCAGTTTGAGCTTTTAAAGCTTCTGGCCGGTGATGGCAGGAGCCTGACTGTGGTAGGGGATGACGACCAGTCTATCTATAAGTTCCGTGGTGCCGAAGTTCAGAATATCATAGGGTTTCCTGAATACTTCAGCGGTACCAGGGTGATAAAGCTGGAGCAGAACTACCGCTCCACCGCCCCTATACTTGACCTGGCCAGTGCAGTTGTGGACAAGAACAAAGGGCGGCTGGGCAAGACTCTGTGGACAGCCCGCAAAGGGGGCCAGAAGCCGGTGCTGGCATATTTCAACACAGCCCAGGAGGAGGCCGAATACTGTGCCAGCCTGGTGGCAAAGGATACGGTGGAGACTGCAATCCTGTACCGTACCAATGCCCAGTCCCGGCTTTTCGAGTCTGTATTCACCCGTCTGGCAATCCCATATCGCATAGTGGGTTCCTTAAGGTTCTATGAACGGGAAGAGATAAAGGATACCTTGGCCTGGATGGCTTTTCTGGTGAACCCGAAGGACCAGGTGTCGTTCCAGCGCATAATAAACAAGCCGGCCCGGGGCATCGGCAAGGCAACTGTGGATAAAATACTGGCTGCATCCGGGGAGGATATTGCCGCCAGGCTTAAAACCTATGTGGAGAACACCAAGGGAAAGAGCAAGGCAGCCCTCGAGGAGTTCCTGGAAGTCTATAACCAGCTGACCGCCCTCCTTGCCCAGCCGGACGAGAACCTTTCGGGGCTTATCAAGGAGATACTGCGCAGTTCTGGGCTTCTGGAGCATTACGAAAACGAAGACAAGGAGGAGCGCACCTACAAGGTGGACAACCTTAGAGAGCTTTCCAACGCCGCCTCTGAATTCCCGGCCGGCGCAGAGGGGATAACCCAGTTCCTTGAGAATGTTGAGCTCGACACCGGAGCTGCCCAGACCGACGAGAATGCCAGGGTGACCCTGATAACCATGCACAACACCAAGGGGCTTGAGTTTGACCGTGTTATTATAACCGGCCTTGAGGACGAGCTCTTCCCCGGCCGCAGCGCCGAAGACGAGGATGAGATTGAGGAGGAGCGGCGCATCTTCTATGTGAGTATAACCAGGGCCAGAAACCAGCTCTATATGACCTCCTGCCGTCAGCGGATGATCTGGGGAAGATCCCAGTTCTGCAGTCCATCCCGCTTTCTGGATGAGATTCCACCACAGCTTCTGGATATTAGAGGTGGCGGCCATGCCAAAGGTGTTTCCGGCACAGGATACCGGGTAGGTGAGTATGTTTACCGGGATGACTACGGCGTCGGAGTGGTTGTAAAAAGCTGGGTTGAGGCAGGTGAGCCTGTTGTGGTAGTGCGGTTTGAGAACGGCCAGTATGCCCGTTTCCTGACTAAATATACTAAACTTGAGAAAATAACGCCCTGATCAGTTCTGATGGTAAGCATAGAGCAGGAAAGTAAGGCCTAAAAGAAGGCTCATTCTTCCTATCAGGCGGATATGGCGTACATGCTTTGCATGGAATTCATCCCACCACTCGGGATTCTTAGGCCGATGCGGAAATGCCTTGAACTCCATGAGGAAGCCAAGCATAGAGATAAAAATAAGGATACTGCCAAGTATCAGTTTGAAAATAGGATTCATAGGAATACTATAACTGTTTAATCTGTTTTCTTCAAGTTATCGAAAATGGTATCAATCTCCGATTTCCGCTTGTTGAACCTCTCCAGCTCGGCCTTGGTAAGATTTCTTTCCGGAGGCGATTTCACCGATGCAGGATTGATCTTGACATCATTCAGTATAACCTCGTAATGCAGATGAGGACCGGTGGACATTCCGGTGGTGCCGATATAACCGATAACCTGTCCCTGCTTTACCCGCACCCCTTTCTTAATCCCTTTGCCAAAAGCGTTCATATGGCCATACAGGGTCTTATACCCATTGCTATGCCTCAGTATTATGCAGTTTCCATATATGTCGAACCAGCCTGCCAGCTCCACAGTGCCGCTTCCCGATGCCAGGATAGGGGTATTCAGTGGTGCTGCGAAGTCCAGCCCCTTGTGGAACGATTCGTAGCCGTATATAGGGTTGACCCGCATACCGTAGGAAGATGATATCCTTGCGTTCGCCACCGGGGTTTTCAGCAGGGTTTTCCGCACACTTTTTCCCTCGGCACTGTAATAGTCATATTCGTTGCTGTCGGTGACAAAACCATATAGATTCACATCGGAGAAATTGGTCTTTAGAGAGGCGAAAGCCAATGGGCCATGCTTTGCGACAGTGCCATCATCCTTTACAAAGTCGTAGTAAAGCACCTTGAACAGGTCTCCCTTGCGGATATCGCGCTGGAAATCTATATCAAAGGAGAAGATACGGAACAGCTCCATTATCTTGGAGCCAGCCACTCCGGCCGCAGCCATATCGTTGTAGAAGCTGCTCTCTATCGAGCCTTCGGCGGCAACAGGCACCAGCTTAAGAGAGAGCATTTCCGGATAGGATTCGTAGGCATAGCCGTTGTAACGGACAACATTATCCTTGTCAAAGTCGGCGGAAAGACGCAGCTCCATAAGCCGTCTCTCCGGATCGTCATCAACTTTTATAAGTATTTTCTGGTTTGGATATATATGCTTAAGGTTGTAGTGAACAGAAAGGGCGTTTGTCACCTCCACTATCTGCTGGCCGGGTATTTCCTCGTTTCTCAGCATTGTGGAGAGGTTTCCACCTTTGGGGACTATAAGCTCTTTTTCTTCGGCAGGAAGCAGAACTGTCGGGAAAAGCAAGGAAAGTATAATGATGCATTTTATCAGAATATGCCTCATTCTTATATTCTACCATATTCTTATATGCTTGACAATTTACATTTTTTGTGGATAAACTGTACGAGCCTTTGGAGAGATGTCCGAGCGGTTTAAGGTACAATCTTGGAAAGGTTGCGTATCGAAAGGTACCGGGGGTTCGAATCCCCCTCTCTCCGCTTTTCAGCCAGGCACTGTGCAATTGAGCTCCGCCCAACCCCGTCAGGATCGGAAGGTAGCAGCGGTAAGCGGTAGCCAATGTGATGCAGTCTGCTTGGCTGTTTTTTTTGGAGGTGTTATGCGGCGTTTATTCTTGACAGCCCTTTTATTCGCTCTGTTCCTTCAGCCGGCCATGTCCCAGGGTGTTACTTTTTATACACAGACCACAACAGCGTATATAGAGAACCTGGATGATCCAGAGACTCTTGATCTGCTTTTTTCCGATGCTACCGGTAAAATACCCTATGTAAGCCTTCAGGATGGGCTGGATTTCCTATATGGGGAAGGGGAATACCAGAGCAAAGTTGAGGACGGACTCTTTGTTGTCACCAGATCCAACGGTGCCTATATGGCGGTGGATGTCGAGGAAGAGACAATATATTTCTCCGACTATGATCTGTTTTTAAAGCAGCCCGATGCAGTGACTCTTCTGGATATTGTCCTGGATGACACCATCATCCACCACGAGCCTTTGAGCTTTGAGTCCAAGGGTCGTTCCCTGAACATAGATTACGGAACTTTCCTCATCGATGTGTTCCTTGCCGATGATGAATGTCTCCTTCCGCTCCAGACCTTCTCCGATATCTTTGGTATTTCAGCCCTGGGAGCCCTCCTTTATAACGGCGAGGACCTTTTTTTTGTCTCCTCCAAGAGCTGCATTAAGAATTATGATGATACCCTCACAGAGATGGGAGAAAAGTATTATTCGGTTAAACCGTCCATGCTGGATGAGGATTTTGCCGACTTCAACTACAGGGAGCTGGGGCTTAACCTGCAGCTTAACTACGGTCTTGCGGAAAAGCATAATATAACAACCAAGATACATGACTGGTTTGAGATGCTGGACCTGGAGGATAAGCTTTCCTCCACCGACCCCATGGATGCAGACCAGGCTCTTGCCGAGATCTGCTACAAATACTTTGGAGACCTCCACAGCGCATTCCATGCCCGTTCTCCTTATACAGGACTGGAAAGAGAGGGCGAGGATATTGTTCCGGGACCTTCTGTCAAAAAGTTCATCCAGAATATGGGTGAGATCCTTACTGCAAGAGCTGAATTCTTCCCCGACGGTGTTCCCGGTTTCCAGAGGAAAGGGGATACCGCGTATATCACATTTGATGATTTCTGGATGGACCGTTCCAGAAACTACTTTGAGGAGCCCCTTACCCGCAAGGAGAAACAGGCTATCCAGAAGGACTATGCCTCAAGTGGAATCGATACTGTCGGCCTTATCCATTATGCCAACGAGGAGATACAGTCAAACCCGAAAATACGGAATGTGGTAATAGATATTTCCTGCAATACAGGCGGTGCTCTGGATGCAGAGGTGTTTGTAGCCAGCTGGCTTTTAGGACAGAGCTCCCTGGCTGTCCGGAGAAATATAACCGACTGCCAGTCTGTAACCTCCTATACTGCAGATGTTAACTTTGACGGCAAATGCGGTCAGAAGGATGATTATGTAGGAGACCGCCGGATTTTCTGTCTTATCTCGGGCAACACATTCTCCTGCGGAAACCTGCTTGCCTCCATGCTGGCAGAGTCGGGCAAAGCTGCTCTTATCGGAACAAAGACAGGTGGCGGTGCATGTGCAGTATACCTTACCTCCACAGCTGCCGGAACTCTGTTCCAGACATCGAGTCCATGGCTTTTCAGCTCCGAGAGAAACGGCGCTTTCTTTGACATTGAGGCTGGGGTTGTTCCCGATTATAAGCTGACAGGTTATTCTGCATTCTTTGACCGGTCAGAGAAAAAAGGATTGACCGCTTTTATAAGAAAGCTGTACTGATTTATTTTATCAAAGTGCCGATGCACTGACCCATTTTGACAGGTGTCTCTATTCCATTCTGGGAGTTTGCAACGATATCCTGCCGAAGTGTAAGCTTATCTTTCTCAATCAGCAGGATGACAGTGGAGCCGCCATACTCGAAATACCCTTTTTCCATCCCCCGTTCAGCCTTTCCGGCCTGCTCCAGATTCACAATCCGTCCCACCAGCATGGCACCAACTTCCATCTGAACCACTCTGCCGAATTCAGAGGACTCAATCACAGTATATTCACGGCAGTTCTGGGCAAAAACAGGAAACTCTTCTAAGGCAATAGGCTGAACCGTATGGAGTATTCCTGGAATAAAAATATTTGGACCTTTTGCCCCAGAAACAGAGTAGGCATACCGATGGTAGTTGTCCACACACAGACGGAACACCAGGCAGGTGCCGCCGTTGTATCTTGAAGCCAGTTCCTTGTCCTTCAGCATTGTGGCAATAGTGTATGCAGATTGTTTTACAGGGATGACAGTCCCCGCGTCATTTATTGGATACACAGTTAATAGTCCATCACAGGGAGAGCACAGGTGTGCCGGATCCATATCGAAGGGGCGTTTCCCCTCTTTTATGCGCCGCCTGAAAAACTGGTTGAAAGATTTTATTCCGTCCAGCTCATATTCACTTAAGTCGATGCTGTTCTTTTTGACAAATCCTTTTATCAGAAATGATGAGAGCTTTGAATCCAGGAATGCACCACACAGCTTAGAGACAGGGCGGGAGGCAAGAAGCTTGAGGAGACATCTGCCGACAGCAGTCTTATAGAGAAAAGTCAGCCCATCCATGGCAAATCCAGCGTTTTATCAGCGGTTCTTGAGGAATATGAAAATAAGACCCAAGACAATAGCCTCCACCGCTCCAAAGGCAATCATCACAAAGACATCTTTTGTGGTGGGTTTCTTGACCTTGATGTCCGAGATAAACAGGATGCCCATGGCTACCATAAGAATAGAGTAGAGGAATGTGAAATCCATGCTGAACACAATATGGCACAGAAGCACAGTTGGAAAGACAAGGGCAGCGCTGGTTACAGGGAGTCCGTGGAAGAACTTGCCGGCAGAATCATCGGCCTCAAACCGCTCTTCCTCCAGCACATTGAAGTATGCAAGGCGTATCAAGGCGGCAAGGGTATAGAATGTTGCAGTCACAGTAAAGGCAATCTTTACACCCAGGGCCCGTTCTGTAAGCTTTAAGAAAAAGATAGTGTTAGGCAGGGTCTCGTAGTATATGCCACACCGCATCATGGCAATTCCGATACATGCCGGCAGCACTCCGAAAGCAATCAGGTCGGAGAGGGAATCGATCTGGATGCCGAACTTCTTCATCCGGGGGGTACGGTTTTTCTTGGTCCGGGCCACTTTCCCGTCAAAAGCATCGCACAGTCCGCAGAGGAGGAGGAAGAACATACCTATGTATGGATGTCCAATGTTGTTCAGACAGAAGATAATTCCGCATGTGGCGGAAATCATGGAAAGATATGTAAGGATGACTGTGTAATCATAAAAACCAATCATGGTTGCACCTCGCTTTTTCCTCTGTGCTGTATAAACCTGATGAATATATATCCTAATATTACAGTAAAAAGTGATACAATGCTACAGGTATAGAAAGAAATACCTCGGCTTGCTATAGCCAGTCCTACTGCCAAGTCGTTGCTCATAAGCATGGAGTAGCCGAAGAACATGATGAATTCCGAGATTCCGACAGCACCTGGCATAGGAAGGAAGTTGGAACCCACCACCACATAGCACTGGATTATGAATATCATGAATCCGTTGGAATAGTCACCGTGGAGGGCAAAATATACAAAGACAGGAACCAGGATCTGGGATGCCCGCTGCAGAAGGTTAAGGAAGAAGATCTTGCTATAAAGTCCTTTGGTTCCAGAAAGCTCGTTGACACACAGGTTGTATTTCTCAAGCCCTTTATTGAACCTGGTCTCAAGTTTTTCGGCCAGGTTCTTGAAATGAAGTTTGCGCAGAATAAAGAAAATAACGCTTCCTGCCTTCAGGAGGACAATCTTTTTCTTCAGCAGGATTATGAAGCAGAGGCTTAGGAGTACCATTGAGAAGATGCCGAACAGGATCATAACCTTGCAGGAGAGGGTGAACTTGAAGAAGATGCCCGGAAAGAAGATTACCGAGAAAAGACCCAGTGCGATTATGGCAAGGGTGTACATGGTAAGGTTCAGAATGAGGGCTGCTGTAACCACCTCGGCAGGGATGCCGTCTATATACATGAAATATGCACTTGCAGGCTGTCCGCCTGTGGCAGATGGAGTTATGGATGAGAAGTAGATATCGGCAGATGCATAGAGGAAACCTTTTCTCTTCTTTACAGGATAACCCAGAGTACGGGAGATAAGGGTAAGGGATTTTCCCTCGAACCAGATGAAAAGGAGCATGCAGACAACAGCGGGAACCAGCCATAGTATGTTGGCATGCCGCACTGCATCGACAAACTCCTGGACCGATAGGCTGCTCTTATCGAAGCAGATATACATGGTGAGAATAGAGAGAATAAGTGTTACAATAGTCCAGAAAAGCTCTTTTTTCATACCGATTAATTATTTTATCGGCATAATTATAGTATTTATAAGAGATTTTTACCTTATAGGTCCGTACCAGCGGGTCTGGAACTCTAAGATTCTGGAGAATGGAACAGTCTCCCCTATATAAGGGGTGATGATTTTTATGCCGCTTCCATCGGCCGCTTTTACCATCCGCTGGACGCTGTCATCCCAGGGGTGGCGTGCCAGTTTAAAGGCTCCCCAGTGGATTGGAACCACATATTCTGCCCCCAACGCCTTGGCAGCTTCGAAGGATTCTTCCGGTTTCATGTGCACCGACGGCCAGCGGATGTCGTACTGGCCCGCCTCTATAAACGCAAGGTCAAAGTCGCCATATTTTTCCCCTATGCGCTGGAAATGGTCATCCCAGCCGCTGTCGCCGCTCTCGAATATTTTGTGCTTTCCGTCAGATACCACCCAGGAGGCCCACAGGGTCTCAAACCGGTCGGTAAGGGTTCTGCCGGAAAAGTGGCGGGCCGGGGTACAGGCTATGGTCAGTCCCTCTTCCCGGATTTCCTCCCACCAGGCCATGTTGATGATCTTGTCAGCAGCTATTCCGAACTTTATAAGGCGCTTCTCCACTCCTAGTGGAACCACATATTTTTTAACCTTTGAATCCAGCTTTTTTATTGCAATCTTATCCAGATGGTCGTAGTGGTCGTGGGAGATTATAAGGATGTCGATTTCCGGCAGGTCTGCTATGGAGCAGGGTGGCGGTGTAAACCTTTTAGGGCCGGCAAACTGCACAGGGGAGGAGCGGCTGCTGAAAACAGGGTCGAAAAGGATATTCTTCCCATCCATCTGGATGAACAGAGAGGAGTGGCCGAACCAGGTGAAGAAGAGCTCCTTGCCAGTGCTGTCGCCTGTAAAATCGGGCACCTTAAGAGGGAGCCTGCTTTCCGGGATAGTCTCTTTGTCAGAAATTACGCCGGTGGGGACATCCTTGGGCTCGTTCAGCAGAAGTATGAACTCGTGTTCATTTTTGAATATTTTTCCATCGAAATTGGATGCCCGTGCCGCATAATCTGCCGGATTGGAAAACACCAGCCAGGGCAAAAGCAAAAAGATGGAGAATATGAACAGTTCATTTGCTGTTTTCATGAGCTATAAATCCTATTAACAATGTTCCGGCAATAGCTGCTCCTGTTGCACACCAAAGAAGGAGCACTATTCCACCGCTTCCCATCAGAAGGCCACCTGTCAGGCTGGCAAGGACGCTGGCCAGAGATTCGGTCATTGTCATTACAGACTGGCCTGTAACCTTATCCTCCTCTGCCATGCAGGTGTCGGCATAATGGGCTTTTGCTCCCACTAAAAGGCCAAAGGATACGCTCTGCAGCAGCTGTACTGCATAAATAGTCTGAACATTTGGCGCTGCGATAAAAAGGATTCCCTTAAGGGAGAAGAAAAATCCAGATATGACTATAAGTTTAAGTGCCGACACATGCTTTGCCAGCCTGCTGTAAAGGAAAAGCATAGGAAGCTCTGCGCATGCGGCTATGGCCAATGCAGTTCCCATGCTGCCGCTGTCTCCACCCACGCGCTCCATAATCCTGAGCATGTAGATTGCCACCATGTTGTTGAAGAATACAAACAGCATTGCTCCGATTGCAGTGATAAAGAAGACCGGGTAGGTGCGGAGCAGGTTTTTCCCGGGCTTTGCGGCCTCTGTCTTTATACCGGGTTGCCGAACTCTGGCAAAATAGGGCATAGAAGTGGTGACACACAGCAGAAAAACAGATGCCAGGATGTTCAGGTAAAGAATCATGGAGGGGCCGCACCGGACTGTCAGCTTTCCTGTTATAAAGGCTGTGATTGCATAGGATAGAGATCCGAGTCCCCTGGCTATGCCGAAATCCACTTTTTTCTCAGCATCCTTGTAATGAAAGCCGGCGGCGTTCACCATAGGCATCATCAGCATGGAGAACAGAATAAGAAGGGCAAATATGACACCTGTGGCAAAGGAACCGCCTGGAAGAAAAAGGATGATGGAGAGGATAATCTCTAGAATAGCATAAACCTGGAGCTGCCTTTTCCAGGTAAGCTTGGTACTTCTGTCTGCAAGACGGCCTGCCGCCCCCTGGGCAATGCTGCTCAGAGCGCATATCAGGGCAATAAGCAGTCCTATGCTCCGGTCTGAAAGGCCGGCAATAGTCAGATAATAGACAGCATAGCTTAAGATAACACAATGGCTTGCGTAATATGAGCACTGTAAAAGCTGGTACTTGCTGTTCTCTTTCATAAAAGGTCAGCTCCAGCCGTCATCGGTGGCGGCAGAACCTTCGGGCATGCCGGGCAGTATAAGGCCACCGTCAACACGGAGTGTGACTCCAGTTATATAAGAGGCTTTGTCGGAAGAGAGGAATACAACTGCGTTCGCAATATCCTCAGGGAAGGCTGCTCTGCCCAATGGAATCTTCTTGCCCAGTCCATCCCAGAAGTCGCTTTCAATAGGCTTTGACCTGTCCAAAAACTCTCTGTTCCAGAAGTAGTCGGTGTCTGCGCCGAATGTCATATCGGCAAGCTCTTCCTTGGTGCGGATCCGTACAGCACCGGGCGCCACATTGTTTATCCTGATTCCAAATGGTGCCACATCCAGGGCAAAGGCCTCGACAGCCCGGTTGAGTCCAGCCTTCATGCTGCAGTAGAGACCGCAGTTGGGGTAGACCCGTTCGCCTCTTGAAGATGTTATATTGATTATGCAGCCTTTTGTCTTGTGGGCAATCATGTAGGCAGATGCATGGCGCATCATCATAATGTAGCTGCGGAAATCCAGAGTGATCAGATAGTCAAAGTTCTCATCGGTAAATTCATAAATAGGCTTTGGCCTGTTGACTCCAGCGTTGTTCACCATAAGGTCAAGACCGCCTAAATCTGTCACGGCCCTGCTGAAAAGAGCCTCTGCAGTCTCTGGCTTAGAAAGATCCGCAGAGTAGGCGAAACACTGCCCTCCCCGCGCTTCGATCTGTTCTTTTGTATACTGGACAGCTTTTTCTGAATTCTGTTCTTTCTCATAATAAGAGAAAGCCACATCATAGCCTTCTGCCGCAAGGGCCAGGGCAATGCCCCTTCCTATTCCCCGCTCGCCGCCTGTGATAAAAGCTTTTTTTCTCATGTCACCTACCTTTTATAAACTTCTGAATCCAATTCATTCTCGCTGGCAGCTACCACCATGCTTGTGACAATGTCGCCGTTGACATTGCTTGCTGTATCTATACGGTCCACAATATTCCATATACCGATGAGGAACCCGAGGGTAGATGCCGGAATTGGTGTGGAGGAAAGCAGGGTTGCAATAATCACCAGACCTGTGTTGGGTACGCCAGGTGCTCCTGCCGAGAGAAGCATTGTCATTATACCTATCTGGATCCAGTCGGCGGGAGCCAGCTCAATACCGCACATCTTTGCCAGCATGACAACAGAGATTGTCACAGACAATGCGCATCCGTTCATATTTATTGTGGCTCCAAGCGGAATTCCAAAGCTGGATATCTTTTCTGACACACCCAGTCTCTTCTGGCAGAAGTCAATTGTCAGAGGAATGCATACGCTGCTGCTTGCCAGAGTGAACGGGGTAAGAAGATACATCGGGGCTTTCCTTACATATGGGATAGGCGATATATGGCCTATTGCCACAATCATGAACATGTAGACCAGGATCAGGATTATGCTGCCTGCAGCAATAGAAAGGAGGAATGTGATAAGCATGAACAGGGTCGAAGCCTCGCAGCTGTAAACAAGGAGGGCCATCGATGCGAATGCTGCAAGGGGAATGAATGATATCACCATTTCCATCATCTTGAGGAAAAGAGTATTTGCTTCTCTGATGATATTCCGTATCCTGTCGGTTTTATCGCCCAAAATACTCAAAGCAAGCCCGCAGAACACTGCGACGAAAATCACCTGAAGCATATTTCTTTCAAGTATAGGCTGGATTATATTTTTCGGGATAATTCCAATCAGAAGTGAGCTTACAGTGACCTCTATATTCTCGGCAACTGTCGATGCATTCGTAAGGCTTGCCGGAAGCTTTGGCACATCGCCCATGAAGAACAGGAATCCCATGCCGAATCCTATCAGGACAGCTATGACAGTTGTGACAAGATATGAGCTTATGACCTTGCCCCCTATGCGGCCAGCCTCTTTACTGCCCGAGAGATTGGCAAGACTGGTGGTTATGGAGAAGAAGACCACCGGAGCCAGCAGCAATGACATCGCATTGAGGAAAAGGGTCTGTGCTGTGGAGAAAATGCTGTTTGAGATAAAATCTGCAGCAGCCTGTGGAATCCACTTAAGAACCAGCCCCATGACAATGCCGGCCAGCATACATACGAATGTTATTATTACCTTGCGGTTCTCATTCTCGTGGACAGTTATTGTGACAATGTTGTTCCCGTTTCGGCGGCAGTAACTAAGGTTTGCCTGATAAGCCCTGAGAATCTGATCTCTGCAATATTCATCGCTTTCTATATCCCAGCTGCTCAATGAGGCAAGCGGGTTATACTCCTCGCCATGACTTGATAATGAGAGGGAAACATTTCCCAGATGCTTCTGAATCTGAACATCTGTGGGGTGGCCTGAATTCCCCTGAAGCCGAACAATGATTTCTTCCAATAGGAGAAGTGAAGAGGTCACCTCTTTTGAATTTGCTTTTGTCGCAAGAAGCTGTTTTTTCAGCTCTTCGCTCTGCTTTTCGATCTCTTCGACCGAAATCTTAAAAATAGAGGCCATAATTATTTATAACATTATGAAAATAAATCTGACAATATTTTTTTCAAAAAAACCCATGTCATCCTGAACTTGTTTCAGGACGACACGGGGAACATATCTTTAAAGGAGAATTGAAAAAGACTTACTCTAAGTTTCCAGGGAACCGAGGAATCTGGTCGATACCTTTCTTAAGGTCTGCGTCGGTCGGGATGTAGTCGTTCATCTCGCCGTCGTTGTACTTCTGGTAAGCAACCAGGTCGAAGTAACCAGTTCCGGTCAGGCCGAATACAATGGTCTTTTCCTCGCCGGTCTCCTTGCACTTAAGTGCCTCGTCGATAGCTACGCGGATAGCATGGCTTGACTCTGGTGCAGGGAGGATACCCTCAATCCGTGCAAACTGCTCTGCAGCCTGGAATACCGATGTCTGCTCTACAGACCGTGCCTCGATCAGCTTGTCGTCGTACAGCTGTGACAGCACTGTGCTCATTCCATGGTAGCGGAGTCCGCCTGCATGGTTTGCAGATGGGATGAACTCGGAACCCAGTGTGTACATCTTTGCCAATGGACATACATGGCCGGTGTCGCAGAAGTCGTATGCATATACACCTCTGGTGAAGCTTGGGCAGGATGCAGGCTCTACAGCGATGATCTGGTAGTCTGCCTCGCCCCGGAGCTTTCTTCCCATGAACGGTGCGATAAGACCTCCAAGGTTGGAACCGCCGCCGGCACAGCCGATGATCATATCTGGTTTTATACCGTATTTATCGAGCGCTGTCATTGTCTCAAGTCCGATTACTGACTGGTGCAGCAGTACCTGAGAGAGTACGCTTCCGAGAACGTAGCGGTAGCCTTCCTGTGATGTGGCGGCCTCAACTGCCTCGGAGATTGCACATCCCAAACTTCCTGTTGTGCCAGGGAACTGCTTAAGGATTGCCCGTCCTACATTGGTTGTGTCGGATGGAGAAGGGGTCACCTTGGCTCCGTATGTCCGCATAACCTCGCGGCGGAACGGTTTCTGCTCGTAGGAAACTTTTACCATATAAACCTGGCAGTCCAGGCCGAAGTATGCACATGCCATGGAGAGTGCTGTTCCCCACTGACCTGCGCCGGTCTCGGTGGTCACACCCTTGAGGCCCTGTTTTTTTGCAAAATAGGCCTGGGCGATAGCGGAGTTAAGCTTGTGGCTTCCTGATGTGTTGTTTCCCTCAAATTTATAGTAGATCTTTGCAGGAGTTCCCAGCTGCTTCTCAAGGCAGTAGGCTCTTACTAATGGGGATGGTCGGTACATCTTGTAGAAGTTCCGGATTTCCTCTGGAATCTCGATATATGGAGTGGTGTCATCCAGCTCCTGCTTTGCCAGCTCCTCACAGAAGATAGGGGTAAGCTCCTCCAGCTTCAGGGGCTGATGTGTGCCCGGGTGGAGCAGGGGTGCCGGCTTGTTCTTCATATCAGCGCGGAGATTATACCAGCTCTTTGGCATCTCGCTTTCTTCAAGATAGATTTTATAAGGGATTTCATTTTTGCTCATAAGACTCTATAACCTCCTTGTTCTTATGGATAGAAACACAATAGCATCTTTTGTTTCTATATGCAAGAACAAATCGTAAAATTTATGAAACTTTTTTATAACTCTTTGTAATACAACAAAATAGGCAGGACCGAAGCCCTGCCTTTTGCATCTCAGTCATACTGAAACAAGTTCAGTATGACAAAGGAAACATCATTATTTTTTATAGACAAATTTGGAATGGAAATTCGGGTCAGGGTCGACGTCAGTCATGGTAGATCCATCTGCAGATAAAGTAGTTTTTTCTGTTTTGTCACAGGATTGGGTTTTTCCTGTATCAAGATCTTTCTCTTTGGTTGCATGTATTGTTATTGTCTGGCCGCTCTGACTCCATGTTCCGGTGAACTGAGAGTTGCCGATTTTATAACCAGCCATCCAGCCTTCCTCTGTAGAGGTGAACTGATTGTTATCATTTAAGAAAATAGTTATATAAACTTTAATTTGTGTGCCACCCTCTTTAAATTGAATACCTTTTCCGGCAATACGGGAGAAATCTGTAATACCTGTGTGCGGATCTATGTCATAAACAACAAACTTTTTTCCAGATCCTTTTGTTATAGTAGCAACCTCATCATCAAAATCACTGCTGTTGCTGCTGCCACCTCCATCGCATCCAATCATAAAGAAAACAACGCAAAGAGCCAAAAGAATAAGAACTGCTTTTTTCATATAAACAACTCCTTATGGTTTAATAGCTGACTTAAATATACCCCCTATATAGCGAACCGTCAACAAATATTCTTGTAAAGAGAGAAATATATGGTACAATTGAAGCATAACGGGAGAATCAGGTGAGAAAAACAGCAGCAATACTAGCTTTTTTAATGCTTTTGTTTACAGCTGCTATACTGTATGCCCAGCTTGGGGATATCATAACATTTGAGGCTGCTGACCTGGATGGCAGGCCGGTAACCGAGGCTCTATTTGCCGAAAACAAAATAACCATGATAAACATCTGGGGTACATTCTGCCCTCCATGCATACGGGAGATGCCTGATCTTGGAAGGCTGAGCGCTGACTATAAAGGCAAGGGGGTGCAGATTGTCGGGGTTGTGATAGATGCCATGGACCGGTTCGGCAATGTGGATAATAAGATCAAGGATGATGCCTATAAAATTATTGACAAGACGAAGGCAAATTATCTTCATATTGTACCGACAATTGCCATGTTCTATGGGTTTTTAAGGGATGTCCAGGTGGTCCCGACAACTATATTTGTGGATTCCAGTGGGCGTCAGATAGGGGAGGCATACCTTGGTTCCCGCTCCTATAAGGATTGGAAGAAGATAATCGACAAATTCCTGAAATGAACAAGAAAATATCATTTTGCAGAATAATTCTCTTTGCTGCAGGGCTTTCTGCCTTAATCTATGGCCTGTATCAAGGCGGGGCAGGCGAGGTGCTCAAGAGGGCTGCCCGTATCTGTCTGGAGTGTGTCGGAATTGGCTAAGATGAGGCTCTTTATTCAGGTATGCGCCGCCGCCCTGTCCAACGGCTATATCAAAGGCTTTGCAAAGGGTAGGATCTACGATGGTTCCCTTAAGCAGTTCTGTGTGCCAGGGCTCAACTGCTACTCCTGCCCCGCCGCCCTGGGAGCCTGCCCCATAGGCTCGCTTCAGGGGATGATGGGAAGCCACAGCTTCAAGGCAGCTTTATATGTAATTGGATTTCTGGTGGTGTGCGGCACCCTGATGGGGCGGTTTGTCTGTGGTTTCCTATGCCCCTTCGGCCTGGTTCAGGACCTGCTGTTCAAGATTCCTGTGGTGCGCAAGATACAGCGGCTCCCTGGGGAGAAAGGGCTCCGGTGGATCAGGTTCGTCATACTTGGGCTTTTTGTCATACTGCTGCCTCTGTGCATAATAGATTTCACAGGGCTGGGAGAGGCTTGGTTCTGCAAATACATATGTCCCGCAGGAACTCTGGAAGGGGGAATCCCGCTGGTGCTCATCGACAGCTCGATACGCCTTGCCACCGGGTTCCTGTACCGCTGGAAACTGCTTCTGCTTGTCATCACTCTTGTGGCATCGGCAGTGATATATCGTCCTTTCTGCAGGTATATCTGTCCACTTGGTGCAATCTACGGGGTATTCAACAAAGTGTCATTCTTCCGCCTTTCTGTGGACAGTACAAAGTGCCTCCGCTGTGGCGCATGTGCAAAAGCATGTAAGCTTCACATCAATGTGTTTGAGAATCCCAACAGTATGGACTGCATCCGATGTGGCGAATGTGAATCAGCATGTCCTGAAGATGCAATAAAAACGCTTACCAAAAATACATTATATTGACAGCTTTCTTATTATTGACTACCTTTTAAAGGCTGTGGACTTTGAATTCATAAAACAAGTCATTCCCCTATATGTCGAGGCTGCTGGGCTTACCCTGCGCATTGCCATGGTCGGCATTCTCTTCTCTTTTGCAGTGGGGCTTTTATGTGCTCTTATCCGCTACTACAAAGTCCCGGTTCTCAGCCCTGTTACCGGCCTCTATATTGAGCTTTCCAGAAATACACCGCTTCTGATCCAGCTGTTCTTTCTCTATTTTGCCCTGCCTAACCTGGGTATAAAGCTCAGTTCTTTCCAGTGCTGTATCATCGGTCTTACCTTCCTGGGCGGCAGCTATATGGAAGAGACTTTCCGCAGCGCATTGGAGACAGTGAACAGGGTGCAGATAGAGAGCGGTCAGTGCATAGGTCTTTCAAAGCTTCAGGTCATGCGCTATGTGGTGCTGCCCCAGGCGGTATCGGTCTCTGTTCCTGGATTCTGTGCCAATGTGATGTTCCTGATCAAGGAGACATCTGTATTCAGTATTGTGGCTGTGGCAGACCTGATGTATGTGGCCAAAGATCTTATAGGACTCTATTACAAGACAGATGAGGCATTATGGCTTCTGGCTATATCCTATTTCATTCTTCTTCTGCCTGTCTCTGCAATAAGCGGCTATGCCGAAAGGAGGTTGCGCTATGCTCAGTTCGGAAGCAATTGACGCTATCTCCAAGGCTTTCAGTGTCTTCTTCATGGGAAGGAACTTTATCCGTCTGGTGCTGGGGCTTCTGGTCACTATCCAGATAGCTGCTATATCTGTCCTTCTTTCTCTGTTCTTCGGCACGCTGTTCGGCATGCTCATGACTGTAAAAAACCGGTTCATCAAGGCTCTTTGCAAGATATACCTTGAATTCATGCGCATAATGCCCCAGCTGGTTCTGCTGTTCATGGCCTATTATGGTTTGACCCGCACCTTCGGTATTTCCCTCTCCGGCGAGGCTGCTTCTGTCCTTGTATTCACTTTGTGGGGTACTGCAGAGATGGGCGATCTGGTTCGGGGTGCATTGCAGTCGGTACCAGCCCATCAGTACGACAGTGGTAAGGCTATAGGGCTTTCAGACAAGCAGATATTCCGCTATATAATACTTCCTCAGACCCTGCGGCGTCTGGTGCCTCTCTCCATGAACCTGGTGACCAGAATGATAAAGACTACATCTTTAGTGGTGTTTGTCGGGGTAATCGAGGTAGTCAAGATAGGGCAGCAGATTATAGAAGGAAACCGGCTTACTGTTCCTACTTGTTCCATTGCAGTGTATGCAGTGATTTTCTTTATGTATTTTTTCGTATGCTGGATTTTTTCCCTTATGGCCTCTATAATTGAGAAGCGGCAGAAAGAGGCATAAAGGGGGAAGGAGTGGATCATGGCATTATTAGAGATAAGCAATCTTAAGAAAAGTTTTGATAAAAATACAGTTCTTAAAGATGTATCTTTTTCTGTAAATAAAGGTGAGGTTGTCGTCATCCTTGGGCCGTCCGGCTGTGGAAAATCGACTCTGCTCCGTTGTATAAACGGCCTAGAGACAGTTCAGGATGGACAGATTATCCTGGACGGAGAAGTTATATCCAACCGCACAAAAGATATGCACCTGATACGGCAGAAAGTGGGGATGGTGTTCCAGAGCTATGACCTTTTCCCTCATATGAATGTACTGGACAATATTCTGCTGGGGCCTATGAAGGCTCAGCACAGGGATAAGAAAGAGGTGGTGCTTGAGGCCGAGGAGTGGCTGGCACGGGTAGGGCTTCCAGATAAGAAGCTGGCATATCCAAGGCAGCTTTCGGGCGGACAGAAACAGCGTGTGGCCATAGTGCGCGCCCTGTGCATGAATCCGGAAGTGATGCTTTTTGACGAGGTTACTGCAGCTCTGGACCCGGAGATGGTAAGGGAAGTTCTTGATGTTATGATGAACCTGGCCAACGATGGCATGACTATGCTGATTGTCACCCACCAGATGGATTTTGCAAGAGCTATAGCAGACAGAATCATATTCATGGATGAGGGGAAAATAATAGAAGAGACCGAGCCGGGGCAGTTCTTTTCAAGCCCAAAGAGCGAGAGAGGAAAAAAATTTTTGGAAAATTTCACTTTTAGGGTTTACAGAAAATAAAGAAAAGGATATAATGCTACCTGCCTACCAGATAGGTAGGTATATAAGGAGAGCAAAATGAGACAATCAACAATGGTAAAACTGCTTGCCGCATTTATTGCGCTTACAGCAGTATTCAATGTATCAGCAGCATCTAAGTCCGGACGTACCGTTGAGCAGATTAAGAAAAGCAAGACTGTGCGCATTGCTGTCTTCAGCGATAAAAAACCTTTCGGATATGTGGACGAGAATGGAGTTTATCAGGGCTATGATGTTTACTTTGCAGAGCGGATTGCAAAAGATCTGGGGGTAAAGGTTAAGTATGTGCCTGTAGAACCTGCTGCAAGAGTAGAGGTTCTTGAGACCAACAAAGTGGATATTGTCCTGGCCAACTTCACCAAGACTCCTGAGCGGGCCGAGAAAGTAGACTTTGCACTGCCATATATGAAGGTGGCTCTGGGAGTTGTTTCCCCTGACAAAGCGCTTATCACCAAACCGGAGCAGCTGAACGGAAAGACCCTTATTATTGCCAAGGGAACAACAGCCGAGACATTCTTCACAGAGAACTATCCTCAGGTCAAGCTGCTTAAGTTCGACCTTTATGCCGACACCTACAAAGCGCTTCTGGATGGCCGTGGAGATGCTTTCAGCACAGACAACACTGAGGTTCTGGCATGGGCAATCGAGAACCCTGGATTCACTGTAGGAATTGATTCCCTCGGAAGTCTCGATACCATCAACCCGGCTGTAAAGAAAGGCAACACAGACCTGCTGAACTGGCTGAATGCCGAGATTGAGGCACTGGGAAAAGAGAACTTCTTCCATGCCGATTATGAGGCAACACTCAGAGCTGTATATGGAAAAGAGAGTGATGCCGACGCTCTGGTTGTAGAGGGCGGTAAACTCTGAGATAATAAATCAGCTATTGATTTTTTTAAGCCCTTGTCTGGTACTGGTTACTCGGCAAGGGCTTTTTCTACACCCCGGGCCAGCTGGTCGGCGCAGGAAGTT
>JAGCGL010000075.1 GCA_017649605.1 Spirochaetia bacterium | reverse complement strand
TTATACGCAAACGGGGTGTAGAGTTTGATTCCAGGAACATCCCTATGGATGACAAGAAGACCTACCAGATGATGAGCGCCGGAAAGAGCATAGCAGTGTTCCAGTTTGAAAGCCAGGGAATGCAGAAAGTCCTTAAAGATGCAAAACCGACATGCATAGAGGACCTTATAGCTCTGAACGCCCTGTTCAGGCCAGGTCCTATGGATAACATCCCTCAGTTCTGCAACTGCAAGAACGGGAAAGAGCCTATACACTATTTCCACCCTGATCTGGAGCCTGTCCTTAAAAACACCTACGGTGTAATAGTCTACCAGGAGCAGGTCATGAAGGTGGCCCAGATAATAGGCGGCTTCACCCTGGGCAATGCCGATATCCTGCGCCGGAACATGTCAAAGAAGAAGGTGGATAAGCTTCTGGCTCAAAAGGCCGAGTTTATGGAAGGGGCCAAAAGCAGGGGATATTCCCAGGAGCTGGCAGAAAAAGTATTTAAGGATCTGGAGCCTTTCGCAGGATACGGCTTCAACAAGAGCCATGCTGCCGCATATTCAGTAGTTGCATACCGGACTGCATACCTTAAATGCCACTACCCTGCCGAGTTCATGGCAGCCAACCTGACAAACGAGATAGGAAACCCTGATCATTTCAAGAAATATCTGGAAGAGACCAAGACCATGAAGATAAAGGTTCTTCCACCGACAATAAATGTGTCTGAGAAGTTCTTCACAGTCGACCAGGGGAAGATTGTCTACGGTATCCAGGGTATAAAGGATACAGGCGATGCTGTGGTGGACGAAGTTCTGAGAGCCCGCAAGGATGGGCCGTTTAAGAGCTTCGACGACTTCCTCAAGCGGGTGGATCTGCGGGTGCTGAACAAGCGTGTGATCGATTCTCTGATCAAAGCCGGTGTATTTGACGAGCTTGAGCCCAACCGGGCAAAGCTGGCCTACAATACAGAGCGGCTTGTCGATTACTATGCAGCCGAGCAGGAGAAGGAGAAGATGGGTATGATATCCCTCTTCGGAGACGATGATGTGGCTATGCAGCCTATGGCTCTGGAAGAGGTTGCAGACTGGGACATCAAGGAGAAGCTGGCATTCGAGAAGGAACGGCTTGGCTTCTATGTCTCGGGACATCCGCTTGATAAGTACAAGAAGATATACCAGAAGCATGTCACACTCCCTATGGACGACCTCAGGCATGCAGCCCCTGGGAGAAAATACCTGATAATCGGCATGGTCAAGGATATACGGAATATCATAACCAAGAACAACAGTGCCATGGGAGTGGTGACTATAGAGACCTTTGACGGTGACCTCCCTATTGTCTTCTTCAGCAAGGCCTGGGCTGAATACAAGCCATTGATTGCCGAGGACAAGGCCCTTGCATTCACAGGACAGATAGACCTGAGGAATATCGATTCTCCTCAGCTCAGGGGCGAGTCAGTACGGGAGATTGATGAGCTGAGCAGAACCCACAGCAGTTTCAGCCAGGTCCATATAGCAATTGAAGAGCCTTTCAGCGAGCAGCAGCTTGAGAAGCTGAGGGAATATCTGCTTGACCACGAGGGAGGCTGCTCAGTATTTTTACATATAAAAGGATCTGATAAAGAGAGCGTTGTGCAGGCCAGTCATCAGATCAAGGTGAAAAGC
>JAGCGL010000074.1 GCA_017649605.1 Spirochaetia bacterium | reverse complement strand
CTCATCATCTTCTACAACAAGTATCTTTTTCTTTAATTTTGCCTTTTTTGTATCAGCCATATTTGCATTATAGCATAGGTATTTAAAATTTTGTATAATAAAGTATGACCAGTGCGGAAAAGTTTTCTATTTTAAGAAAAAAATCAGAGATAACTGAGGCTGTACGTAATTTTTTCATCGACAAAGGATTTCTCCAGGTGGAGACACCACTTATGGCTCCACATGTGATTCCAGAGGCCCATATAGAAATATTCAGGACAGAGCAGATTTCACTATATAAAAAGAGCCGGAAACTTTATCTTCTCCCATCCCCTGAACTGTGGATGAAAAAGCTTATTGCCAAAGGGAGTGGCAGCATATTCCAGATATGTAAATGCTTTCGGAACAACGAGCAGTCGGGCCGGCAGCACTCCCCTGAGTTCACCATGCTGGAGTACTATGCAGACAAAGCTGACTATATGGATTCCCTGAAATTGACAGAAGAACTTTTTAAAAGTCTGTTTTTAAAATTCCAGTCAAAATATGCTGAAATATCTATAAAAGTTATGACTATTCAAAGTGCATTTTTAAAAACAACAGGTATAGATATAGAGAAATGTCCTGATTTTTCTACACTTAAAGAGGCTGCCATCAAGGCTGGTCATGATATAACAGACAGCTGCACAACATGGGAAGAGCTGTTCAACCTGCTGTTCGTATCCAAGACCGAGCCAGAGCTCTGCGCCAAAGGAATTACCGTGCTTAAGGATTATCCGGTCCAGATACCATGCATGGCGAAAAAGAAACCATATAGCCCATACTATGAGCGGTGGGAGCTCTACATCGACGGCATAGAGATTGCGAACTGCTATTCCGAGGAGACTGATCCTGCACTTGTAAGGGAATACTATAGAACAGAAACAGCTGCAAAGAATGCCCTTGCCCAGGTTCCAGTCGCTGTAGACCCTGCCTACCCCGATATTTTTAAAGATTTCCCCAAGTGTTCAGGCACAGCTCTGGGCATGGACCGCCTTATAATGATACTTACCGGATGCAGCGACATCCAGGATGTCATTTCGGCTGCCATCTGATGGCAAGCATTGTTATATCGTCAAACTGAGGTGCATCTCCGACAAAGGCATCCACATCTTTCTTTATACCAATACAAAGCTCTTCCATAGAGCTCCACTCATTGGCGTTAAGCGCATCCTTTAGGCGTGGCTCGCCATAAAGCTCCTCCTTGCTGTCTGTGGCCTCGGTGACACCGTCGGTATAGGTGTAGATCACATCTCCAGGCTCCAGCTGCATCTCCTCGGCTCTGTATGGATAGCCCTCCATGGCTGCCAGGACTATAGTCTTGCTCTTAGGCAGGTAACTGAAGCCATCATTGCCGTGCTTAATCAGAGGCGGGTTATGCCCTGCGCTCACATATTCAAGCTTTCCGGTCTTAAGGTCAAGGCAGCCCATGAATGCGGTTATGAACATATTAGCCTCGTTGTTCTCGCACAGCTTGGTGTTGGCCGCACTTATGACAGTGGAGATGTTGTGTCCCTCGGTGGCAAGGCTCTTTATAAGGGTTTTACTTGTCATCATGAACATGGCGGCAGGGATTCCCTTTCCTGAAACATCAGCTATTATGAAGGCCAGCTTGCTGTCGTCCACCAGAT
>JAGCGL010000073.1 GCA_017649605.1 Spirochaetia bacterium | reverse complement strand
TTGACGAATCCTACCCAGGCATTAAGTAAACTGACCGCACCGTCTATCCTTCTGTTTGCCTGAATCTTCACCGGCTGGATCATCTCTATGCTGTCCGACTTGGTGCTCTTCTTTGCCGTATTAAGCAGGCACCATCTGAGGATAGGATTATTATTGTATACAACTCTATGTTCGCTAAATGCCGCCTGCATTTCCCTCATAGGCTGGTTCCATGTATAAGGTCCCTGAGCACATTTTTCCATTTCAAATCCAAATGCTTCCATCTCGGGCACCCAGTATCCGGAAAGTGCTCTATCGTAACTGATCCATAAGGGACGGATGTCATATTCCTCTACCATCTTCACGAACCAAGCCGTAACGTCAGAGTAATTGACCTGAGCACCCTTGCAGACTGTAAGCCATCCCTGCTGAGCCCATAATTTATACGGTGCCTCTTTTTTGGCATTCTTTTCGACTAAGTCTAACTTTGACTGCGGAATGAAATACTGCTGAAGGACGTAAATGTTTGTGTCATTCGGCTTCTGCACTAATAAGGTGCCACAGGTCAAGTCTCCGACTGCCGATAGGTCACAGCCACCGATCGCGTAACTGTGAGATAGGTATTCTATATCAAAGGTCTGCTCATTTACTGCTTCTTCATAAGTCAGCCATGATGCAAACTCGCTCTCCGGCAGATTGAAGTCTTTTGTCAGAAGCGTAGGCAGGAATGAAGGATCTTTTTTAGCCTTCTCCACGTTCTGGGCTAAGGTCTCAAACTTCTTGATATGACCTATGCCAGGATTAGCCTCGGGCCAGTGTAATGGATCTTGCCATGTGCTCCGGTCATTCAGCTCGTATATCAGGACGAGGACTGTATAATCCTCGAAGCCCGGTTCCCAAGTGGCTACGCTGCTCCAAAAAGCATACTTGCTGTCAAGGAATCCTTCACGGACAAATCCGTTAGTGCTTATCAGCCAAGCAAGAGGCTGTTCTCGCATTGACTGACCTTGCAGCATTACATCATACAAGGCACTGGTCTTCATGGCATGGAACTCATCCAGGCTGAAGAAGCTCGGGTTTAATCCGTCCATGGTGCTCGTATCTGATGCAAGACATTTGATAAAGCCCATGTTTGCCGGGCAATATATATCACTCTGCCTTTTCTTCGTAATGGCTTTCAGCTCTGGAGACTGCATTCTCATGTTCACGCATTCGGAGTAGATCAGGTTTGCCTGATCCTTTTTGTTTGCCGTACAGTAAACCTCGGGACCGTTCTCGCGGTCATTCAGGAATACATCCCATTCCACGGCAGCAGTCTCTGTGGACTTACCACACTTCCTACCTCGGATGTCTACTACTTCCTTAAACCTGCGGAGCTTTGTATCCTTGTGTCTCCACCCAAACGCGAGCTGAATCTTAGCCTTTTGGAATAACTCCAGCTGTATGCTCTGCCTTGCAAACTTTCCCTTGGAATGTTTACAGAAGCGTTCAATGAACTCTATGTGTCGGAGTCCTTCCTTCTCATCAAAGTAGAATGGGAATCCCTCTGGTGGGTTCTCCATCCAGCCTACTTCTCTCTCATACACCATCCGGACCTTATTTGAGACTACCTCTTCTCCGGATTGGATAGCCTTAAGGTATACTTTAGGCCAGTTAGTCATTCTGGTTGAGGAATGTCATTATCTCTGCACCTGCGGTAGTCTCTGATTGCTCAGGTAACAGATCTGTAAGCTGCTTAATGACAGAAGCGTAGGATTTCTGAACTTTTACATAAGCGTCAGCTTCTACGGATGATTTCTTCCCGAATTGGTTCGCTCCGTTCTGGTATTCCTCGCTCCATCCATGCTCAGTGATATG
>JAGCGL010000072.1 GCA_017649605.1 Spirochaetia bacterium | reverse complement strand
TTGACAGGCTTGTTATAAACAGCCCGGGCTTCGGAGCCGCATGGCAGAGCGCCCTGAAGGAGAGCGAGGATGAGTTCGCCAAGACCTACACCGGAACACAGGCCTTCTGGAAGAAGATCCTGCCCGGTAAGACCAACGCCAAGCTCATCTCCTCATCAGATGTCGTGGACGAGCAAGATTGACCAAGCGCCCTGATAGGCATAATATTCGCTTGTCGCCATGATGGTGGAATGGTAGACACCGGGGACTTAAAATCCCCTGCTTGCAAAAGCGTACGAGTTCGAGTCTCGTTCATGGCAGAAAGAAAGGGACTGTCGCGAAATAGCGATGGTCCCTTTTTCATATCTAAGTCCTTATATTAAAGCAAAATAAACAAAAAAAAGGTTGATTGCGGCACTGATTTCTGATATAATTTCTTTAACCACAAAGAATTAAAAAGAAGGAAGCCGTCAACCAACCATGTCTAATGATACCTTAAACAGCCTGAGAAAACAACTGACTTTTGAATTCATGCTCGATTTTACGGTGGAGCTGACCTCCGAAGAGGTCGCTCTTCTGACATTGTTCGAGAATCTGGACTATTCAGGCTTCGGGACAAGGCTGGGCAGAAAGGAGAAAGTCGAGCCGTTCAGGATGGTGATTCTTCTGATTCATGGAGCGATGAACAACAGGACAAGCAGCAGAGATCTGGAGAAGCATGTCGAGAGGGATCTGTTCATGAAGGCCGTGTTCGGTCCCGGAGTGCATCTGGACCACAGCACAATCAGCAGGTTCATCTCACGAAACCCGAAGCAGATTGAGGATGTCTTCAGACAGAGTGTGGAAAGACTCGACTCTCTCGGAGAACTTGGAAAGAAAGTGGTGTTCCAGGACGGAACCAAGATTGAAAGCCGGGCCGGCAGGTACACATTCGTCTGGAAGAGTGCCACAGAGAAAAACATGGAGAAATGTCTTGCCAGAATCAGAGGCCTGCTGAAGGAGGCATCTGAAGTCGGACTGGTACAGACGGATGAAGCAGAGAGTCATGAACCGGAGAAACTGCTGGCTTCGGCAGTCAGCGCAATTGATGGACAGGGATTGTTCAACCCTCTTGAAAAGAAAGGCAGCGGACACCACAGAAGCAGAATCAACCGTCTCAGAGAGAAGGCATTGGAAGAACTGTCGAAGCTTGAGATGCAGAAAAAGCACCTGTCGATGATGGACGGCCGCAACAGCCTGTCCAAAACCGACACTGATGCCACTTTCATGAGGATGAAGGAAGACCACATGCTCAACGGACAGCTGAAGCCTGCCTACAACATCCAGAATGCCGTTGACAGCAACTACATTGTTGCCTCATCCATATCTGCGGACAGGTCAGATTCCAAAACAGCAGAAAACATTCTGGAGAAACTTGATCTGTTGCCGTGGAAGTATGACATCTATTGTGCCGACAGCGGGTATGACAGTCTTGAGTCTTTCTGGGAACTGGAGAAGAGAGGAGTTGAGGCCTACATCAAGCCGCAGGACTGGGAAATCAGCAAGACCAGATCCTACAGGTCTGACATCGGCAGAAGCGCCAACATGACGTATGTTGAGAAGGATGACTGCTTCATCTGCAGGAAAGGCAGAAAGCTTACTTTCTCCGGGCTGAAAACAAACAAAAAGTATCTGCGGCCTGCGAGAGTCTATGAATGTCATTGGGGCTGCATCAGCTGCCCGTACAGACATCTGTGTATCAGGAATCACCACAAAATCAGGTACAAGAGATTTGAAGTCCAGCTGGAACACCGGCAGTATCAGAAAACCGCCTTTGAGAAGCTCTCATCTGAGTTCGGAGCTGAAGTCAGAGCAAACAGGAGTATCCAGGTTGAAGGCCGTTTCGCCTTCCAGAAACAGCAGTTCGGACTCAGAAGATTCAGCTCATTCGGAAAGGCCAGAGTGTTCTCTGAATGGCTCATCTGCTGCATGGCTGTAAACACAGTTCAACTTGCAGCCAGAATTGAACAGGACAAGGTGGGTACTCCTTTCTGGTACCGGATCAAGGCCGGTCCAGAAGAAGAAACCGCTTGATTATCTTTCATTCCTCATTTCTTCCCTAGGGGTAGTCTGCCCCAAAAAGACAGAAAGACAAGAAAAGAGCCTGACTCCTTGTGAATCAAGCTCTTTATCTCATGTTTTAATTGAAAAGGGACTGTGCAGTTTTCTATTCTGCGACAGTCCCTTGAATTATCCGTGAAGTAAGATTACTCCTCTACGATAGCTCCAACCGGGCAAACTGAAGCACAAGTTCCGCACTGTGCGCACTTGTCCTGATCGATGACATAGATGTCACCTTCGCTGATTGCCTCAACCGGGCACTCGCCTGCGCATGTTCCGCATGCGGCACAAGAATCGGTAATTCTGTAAGCCATTTCTGATCTCCTTATGAAAGATTCCTTTGTTACCTCAAATGATAGCCATTGACAGGTTTGGAGTCAACTACAATGACAAGAACTTATTGAAATGTGTTGTTACGTTTTTACGTTTTTATTATCATCATTATCTATGAAGCAACTGGTTCTGGCTGAGAAGCCAAGTGTGGGAAAAGAGCTTGCCCGTGTGCTCGGATGCACCAACAGGGGAAAGTATCTTGAGAATGATGATTATGTCGTAACCTGGGCCCTCGGGCACCTTGTCACCCTCTGTCCTCCTGATTATTACGGGGCCGAATACAGGCACTGGACCCTCAGGAACCTGCCGATCCTTCCGGAGAAGCTCGAGACCATGGTCATTGACAAGAGCAAGGACCAGTTCGAGACAGTCAAATACCTTCTGGGAAGAGATGATGTTGAGGGTGTCATAATCGCCACAGACGCAGGCCGTGAGGGAGAGCTCGTGGCCCGATGGATCCTCAAGCAGGCAGGTTGCAGCAAACCGGCTAAGAGGCTCTGGATCAGCAGCCAGACAGACCTTGCCATCCGCCAGGGATTCGCCAATCTCAGACCCGCATCCGACTACGACAACCTCTATGCCGCAGCAGAGAGCCGCTCCTATGCCGACTGGTATGTCGGATACAACGTATCCAGGGCGATGAGCTGCCATTTCGACAC
>JAGCGL010000071.1 GCA_017649605.1 Spirochaetia bacterium | reverse complement strand
GTCGCCAATGGCCACGGGGAGAGCCCTCTCCCCACCCCTGGAGCGGCGCCCCAGCTTGTTATTGCTGTGTCACCAATTATCCGAATGCTTAATTGCTTTATTTATGCTTTTTACAACCGCATTAGTGATTAATTTATTTGATTTCGCTGCGTTGCAACAGTAATGTGCAGCTTGTAGGTTCCCCCAGTCATTTGCAGCAGCCTCCCGGCTCTCATATCCGAACTCCTTGTATCTGCTGATAGGTATTTTTTCATCAATGACAAATGACAATGGATGCTGCGCATCACTTGGCTCATCGTAATGAATCTCTCCAAGCCTTCCGCCACAGATGCCACACGGTGCCCCCATGGCCTTGAACCTGGCCCGGTATTTACGCCGCCGGGAGCCGTTATGATATCGAGGGTTAGTTCCCACGGTTATATCCTCCGGGCCTATTTTCTGCAGCAAAAAAGCAGCGGCAAGTGGGAGTGAACCGCTGCTTTCTTGGTGCTGTAAAAAGGAGATTAAAGCTTGAGGAACTTGAACAATACTTCCTGATATCACATTATCATTAATTTAACTGCCATTAACTGCCATTAACTGCCATTAACTGCCATTAACTGCCAATTACTGCCAATTACTGCCAATCAATACTCCTGGTCAGATTAACCAGGGCATCACCATGGATCCGGAACACCGTCCTGAGGCTCATATCCATAGCGTCTCCAACGTCACTCCAGCTATATTGGCGGCCATTCTTAGTATCCAAATAGTAATATCTCATAACCTCTCGTTCATTAGCATCAGTGAGCTGTATGATCATAGCCTCAGCCCGGGCCCTCTTCTTATTGAGGATATCAATTGATGTGCGCAGCTGACTATCCAGCTTGTTGATCTTGGCAGCCGATACAGCCAGATGATCCTCAGGGCTGGTCTGTACCTTGGGCCTATCATATGCAATGGCCCTGGGTAATAACTCCGCCTCTTCCTTGTGAATCATCTGAGCCAGGTGGATGATCTCCAGCTGCTCTCTCCTTATGCTCTTGAAAAAGTCCTTAATCTCAGTAGTTGTCATAGGCTCCCCCTTATCCTATAATCTCAACGCACCTCAGGTCACTGGCTGCCAAATGCTCAGCCCTCTCCCTATTCATCTCCAGGACGCATCCCGGATATAGACTCTTGCCCAGCTCCATATCCTTGTACTTACGAATCACCTTCACTCTCACTACCTTGTGCGGCACAGGCGGCGCAGCCAGGAGCTTTCTCCATTTGTCCTTAATGGCATCCGTATCCTGGGCATAACCGAATGATGGTATATCCCTTAATATATTGATATCAAAATCCATATCAAATGGCACAATATGAGCATTGATCCCATCAACAACACCCTGCTCCATATGAGATGGCACAGGACAGCAGATCACAGGAGTGTGATTAACAAGTGCCTCCTGCACGGTCATGCTGCATGCCTCAAATGTCGATAGCTGCACAACATAATCAGCTATCTGCATAAATGGCTGAATATCATTTCTTGATGGCAGATTTATAAAATTCCTGGGCGCATTTGGCAGAGGCTTATCTGAGAAGTTGAACCAGATAAATGGTATCCCGGCTCTGTTGAGCTTATCGGCCAGGATCCGGAAACGTTTATCATTATCGCCCTTATCTCCGGCCCCGATCCTGGTGGCTGATACCAATATCAGAGTATTTTCCTCAGATTTACGAACCATATTCCGGATCACAATTCCGCCTGCTGCCTCTTGGCCCCAAGACTGCTTAGCATGCTCAGATACGTTGACCAGGTAATCTCTGCCCTTGGGAATATGCAACTCCCCATATTTGCAGGCATGACATACCTGGATGCTCTTCTTGTAGGTCACATTTGCCGGAATCACATCACTTAAGCGATTTAAAATAATGGTATCGCACACAATTGGCCTGCTGCCCCTGTTTTCTATCACATCAACGAGACCCTTGAACCGCTGCGCTGCAGTATCCTCTATCTTGTCATATAAGAGGCAGATATTATACTCATTCTTAAAATACTGGGCCCAATAATAGATAAATGACGTGATACCGCCCACGGTATTTAGCTTATTGCAGTAAAGCACTATATCATACTTGAGCGGCACCGGAATCACTTCGACCAGGCTCGTTTTTTCGCCTCTCAAGACATGAGCCCAGGTCTTTTTTAATCCAGTTATCTGACACCACCTCTTGAGCTCAGGGATATCGCACTTTTTCGTCAAAAGCTTGACCTCGTTGTGCTCATCTTCCTTCCGGATCTCATCGACCAGCCAGGTCATATCTGCAGATACATGCTCATAATAGTAGACTACTCTCCTGGTACGCTTGAGGCCCTTCTTGTACTTCTTACTCTGAGAGCCAACTACACCGGTACGGTAGTAGTACATATATGCAGCCATGGATACCTTAAACATTGGAGTATCATCAAAAAGATAGCCCAGCCTCCTGCTAAAATCCTCATCCTCAGTGGTATCCTTGTTCTCGTTAAATCTGATATCTCCTATAAAAGATCTTTTAAAGCATCGAGTGCTGGCTGACGGATTCGTTAAAAATGTTTTATCTTCAATAAGCTGCAGATCAGCCTGGGCCCCGATATGGTCCAACGACTTCCAGGAATAATCTATCACGTCTGCCTCAGAGATGTGGATTTTATGCAACAGCTTCTCGATAAAATATCCCGGAACCAGATCATCTGCATCTATGAACTGGATATATGCGCCTGCTGCCTCTTCAAGTCCTCTATTCCTGGCAGATGCTGTGCCGCCGTTCTCCTTGCGGATTATTTTTACAAAATCATGCTTGGTATTAAACTCCGGCCTGCTGCCGTCATCGACAACAATAACCTCGACTCTATCACTATACACAGCCACCTGCGGAGCCAATACATCCAGGAGCTCGCTCGTATATGGCTCAGCATTATAGTACGGGATTATGATTGACAGCTCTATCACCTGCAATCCCTCCCTTGCCAGTCAGGATCACACAGCTCATCGAGCCTGGTACAATATCCCCTGGGATGGAACTTGTGGCAACAATCGCTCTCAATATCTTTATTTTTCGCCTTAATGGTAACAGGTTCATAATACGGGCAGTATTTGTTGATACACTTAATCATCTGATACCTCCAGCTCTATGCTGCACTCATCCTCGACAAGCTTCTCAATATCTGCCCATTCCCCGGATGCAACCAGGTCCTTGTGCAGCTCGTTTGCTTTTTCGATAAAGGATCCTATCCTGCCATCACTCCAGTTATATTTTCGCTTCAATACCAGGGCCATGAGAGCCATCATCTTGGTCCAGTTATCAATGAGGCCATCATGTACAACATGCTCAGCGTTGTTTATCCTGGCATCGAGCATCTTCTGATATTGATCCCTCAGGTTCTCATTCTCCCTGGCTCTCTGCTTTTCATAATATGCATCTCGGTTTTTAACCTTGCCAAAAGCCCTGGCTATCTGCCGCCTCTCACTCCGATTCTTGCCGTTCTCATTGACCAGAGCCTGGATGACTTGCTCCGGATCAGAGGTATGCAGTTCTAATTTTGATAAATAAGATCCTCCCAAATTCATAACTCTTCCCTCTTAATGGCATCCGATATCAGTGGCAACATTAGTCTTGTAGTGCCTGCTGCATGCAGAAATGTTGGTGCATTTGCCGTTTTTACAAGCATCTCTATGTACAAATCTGATGCTTTGCCGGTCTTAAACTCCTCCGGAACATCATTCTTTGTGTTTAGATACAATCCAGTTTGCCTGCATTTATCTGCTGCCTCATGAATGAGCTCTTTAATTTCGTCCGGGAATGTCACCTCATCAACATAATATCCATCCAGATGCTTTTCCATTCCCTCAATAATGCTCATTATCATTTCATCTAACGTCATTCCCATCCTCTACCCCTTTTCTAGCCACGCACTCCATAGGACAAAATAGACACATTGTTCCGCTGGTTAATGCAAAGCATCTTCTCTGTAGTGCCTTTAAATGTTTTGTTTGCTCTTGATACTTGCACATGGTATCTATTGCAACTCTTTTAGACTCTTCATGTTGAGCCTGGGTAGTTTGACCGCTCCCCATAGTGCTTGAATACGTGTCTAAGTGGCTTATAGCCTCATCAATCGTCATTCCCATCTTCCTGCTCCTTGCTGTATTTGATATCAATCATCACAAGTTTATCCGCACACTCATTTATAGCTTGTGCGACTTCCCTTAATTCAAGGATAAAGTTTTTTAAATTCATTTCAGCTGTGATTTTATACGGTTCCATCTTCCTGCTCCTTGTATTCATTACACATTCATTGAACCTGTCATGTTGTCAAACTGATCGTGTATTGAATCTGGATAGTCCCCTACATCACTTTCCTGTGGCCATTCGATAGCCTGGCCGCATTTTAGGCAGAACTTATGGGTCTCATCCGGGTATTCATAACTGCATCCGCAATTCGGGCAATACCAGGTATCATATACGATCTGATCCGTTCCTGGAGCATATCCATCTCCGGTGATATCCGGGGATTGAGGTATCTGCAGGTCCAGGGCGTTGATTGCCTCTTTCATAGCTGCTTTCATTTCCGGTGCCATAGTCTTATCAAACACTTTTCTCATCTTCATGAGGTATTCCTTTGCTCTTAGAGCATCATTTATCTCTGCCATAATTATCCCTCATCTCCTCTCAACCTTCGCATTACTTCGGCCATAAAAGGAATGCTAAAAGCCGTTTTGCCATCAATTACTTCTATACCCACCGATTCAGCACATTCTTTGATGTAAATCATAGCCTTTTCGTTTTCGATTAAGTCGCCGTCATCGTCCACCCATACTCCATAATTAGTCATCCTCAACATTCCCTATCGTTCCTTTCCTGTGGCTCAATCCTCCCACTCGCCCTTATCTTCAATTTCCAACTCACCCCATTTTCTCAGATATTCCGTAGAAAATAAATCTTCTCCTACTGCTTCGCTCATAGCATCACCTAATTCAGTTTCGTTTGTTACGTCTACGTCATCATCTATCTCGATAGGGCAAATTATAGTTATCTTAGCTACTCTTTTCATTCCTACTCCTCACTTTCCTGTTGCTCAAACAAGTAGCAATATCCGCTACCCTCAAATACTTCTTTGCGATTGATAGGACATTTACTTTCAGCCCTACAACCTCTTCTATACACACTATCACTATCTTTCCACCATTTACATTCTTTACACCTTGGCTCTTGCTCTAGTGCTTTGATTGCCATATTAAAAGGTACGTGATTTTTATGATAAAATGGATTTTCTCTAAACCACTTAATTGCTTCTTCTCTTGTCATTCTTCTTCACTCCTATCTGCTTCATAAATCGCCCATTGCTCCAAAATCTCTGTAATTTGGTGCATATTTTATTTTAAATTCTTTAACACTGCACCTATCCTCATGTTGGAATGGGCATTCATTACATCTGAACTTTAAATCATCAAAACGCTCATAATCATTTTTATACCGGCAAAATACCTTCGAGAATAAATCAAGTATGATAACCGACTTGGCAGCTTCCTCTTTGTCAACATCCTGCCACATTGTCGGCATTGCTTCATGATCCTGACATACTTCATTTGCCAGGATCTCACCTGTCACTGTCCCGAAGTATCCGCCCTCATTCTTGATGATCACTACATCCTTCCGGATCTCATCTATTGTCCCTCTGACCAGGACCTTATCACCTATTTGCATTTTTTCGCTTCTCCCTGCTTATTCCATTCTTTTTTTGGGCTTCTGCACAAAACTCATTTATTGCTACTTCGTTATTTTTTAGTAATCTCGGGCACTTTTTGCATTCGGGGACAAATACCTCATTCTCATAGCTTGCATCAGTCTGCCCCAAGCAATATGTCTTGCCGTCTACTTCATCAAAAGCATGACCGCCAGAGCATTTATTGTGGTGTACCAATCTATTCATCCTCACTCCTCATTTGACCTGCCTGAGTACAACCTCAGTATTGCATTGAGGGCATGTTACATACTCCCTAAATGCCTTATAGTTGTCAGTGTCCTCATTAATCACATCCTCACGCTCATAAGCGAACACACAGCCGCACGTTTTGCATGTTGTAACATCTTTAGTTCCTCGCTTTATAATTGTTATCATTCCTACACCTCACTTTCTGCCTATTACAAATTCATTGAACCTGTCATATTGTCATACTGATACGGCATATCGGGATAGTCTGAAAACATACACTCATTACTTCCTGCCTGTCTTTGCAAGGCATCATAATAACCTTTTCTATATGCCTTTTCTAATGCGCTTGCATTTTGAGTAGCTGTTATCCATTTTTCTGTAACATCTTCGCCATACAATGTATAGTTAATAGCATGAAGATATGCGGTTGCTATTACCATAGATGGCATCTTTGATAATTCCTCTATTAACCGTTTATTTTCGTATTCCTGTATCTGCTTTTCTTTGTTCATATTTCCTCACTTTCTGCCTTGTCAGCGAGGATTGCAAGGCTTTTTGATATATCTGCAAGCATTGTAGCTATTGTACCAAGTTGCAATGTTACCATTTCTTCATAAGTCCCACTTGGTTTAAGTTCCGCCATTTTAATCATTTTATCAATAACTATTCTATTTTCTTCACGTCTCGACATGCCATATCCTCACTTTCTGCCTGCAACGGACAATCGTTCGGCTTTCCAAGTATATCCATCCCGCCGTCAACCTTATCGTATTCCATAAAGCGATTTAACACCTTGCAATAATAATCATCATCAGAAGTATTACAATAGCCAATATATCTTTTTTCCTCCGCCGAAAATATACAAAGGGGGCAATCGCCACAACTCTTGGGGGTATCTATAACCAATGTTGATTTGTTCATTCCGTGTCCTCACTTTTCTGTGGCTCAACCATCCTTGCACCGCAATTAGGACAATAGCTTGTTGCGTACTCTGCATTAACTCCACACACACTGCAATCATATCCATCAGCGCTATAATCTTCGCTGTTATCACAATCAATCCAATGCCCCGCTTTTGGCTCTTGCTCTAGTGCTTTGATTGCCATATCAAAGGCTTCTTTAAGTTCGGGCATATTATCAATACTCATAGATATAATTGGTAACCATGTTTTTATTGCTTCTTCCCTTGTCATTACTTATTTTCACTCCTTGGCTTATCTGCTTCATACTAAGGTATTCCACGCACATATATCACAAGCGTGCGGACATACACAGCCTTGAACAGCTTTACTGCACATTTCTCTTTTTATTTCATCACTATTTTCTTGGATTTTCTTTTTACTACAAAATAGACCTTTAAACCAATTTATTATTCTTTCTAAAAATGTTTGTTTTCTCATTCCTACCCCTCACTCTCCTGTAGCTCAATCCTCATCATCAGATAGCTTCCATGCCAATATATCTATTTCTTCACAATTCCGCCTTTCCCCAACGCTGCGAAAGGTCCAGATCTTCGCTTCCCATTTCCCATGTTCCATACAGACAGTCCCTGTTTTCTTACCATACGCAACAACATCAACGAGATGCCAGGAAGCCATCTCTGGGAGCTCTTGCGGCATCTTGTGCCACCCCTCTAATCTATCGAGATAATGACCAAAAACGTAAAAGCAGGTCGGATTCTCCCGGATATAATCATCCTGAGGCTCCCTGGCTTTTTCCTCTGATGCTTTAAGCTCTGCCATATAGCTTTCTAAGGTCATTTGCTCGTATTCGATCATGGCCTGCTGCCTCCCAGGAATCTCTGCACGATCTCGATAACTGTGACCTTGTTGGCCCAGGGAATCGAGCAGTCATATATCTCAGATAGCAGCTCTATAACCTCATCCTTGGTCAGCTTGATCTCGTCATTGTTGACTTGTATCTCTACCATCATCAGCCTCCTCCTCTAATATCTCACCTTTGATCATATCCATAATTCCATCCAGAAAATCACCTTTCTTGTCTGGATCCAGCAGCTCCCCCTGCTTGAATAAATCTGTTATGACTTTCTTTAGCGCATGAATCATGATATATAAGTCAATTACCGGAATCCCATATACGGATTTTATTTCCGGATCCATAGACCCCTCCGGCAGTTCGATCAGGAGATTAACATCGTCCTCCCTGATCTGCTTATCAATAATTTTGCCAAACTCGTCAATATTCAATTCCTTGCTCATAGCTCTCTCCTTAATCTCCTTAATCTTCTCGCTTTTCTGACTGCTGCCCCAGCATTTCATCAGGATCCCAGTCACAGGCAGCCTGGCGCAATTTGCACGCACGTTCCTCCACATCGTATAGCCTGCACTCTCCACAGCTGCTATGCTTGTCACAATATCCGCCCAGATATCCTATCGCCTTGGCAAGTCTCTTTCTGCTGACAATACTATCCCTCATTCATCCACCTCCCAGATATCATCGTTGAACAGGATCCCGATCAGGGCCCCACATATGGCCGACAACATGAGCCCCACACCCAGCCCGGCCACAATAACACTGATTATTATTATTACTATCACCCCTTTATCACCCTTTTGGTCATTTACTTGTAACCCCTTTATAACCCTTTTGCTCCTTTCCGGCAGAGTTATATCTCAGCTCTGCCCTTTGCCGTTTACAGTTTCCCCGTGATATATATTCCCAGCCTTGCGGCCAAAAGGATCACAATCCCATGCTCTGCAGGAACTCATGCTGCTGTTGGAATGCTTGCTGCGTCCTGATGCATTGTTCTGGCATATGCATCTCGATGCAGATCTCCCGGATCCTGTCAGATAACCTGGAATCCTCAGATAGCCCGGTAATATCGTTGTTGCTGGTGATGATGGTCTTGAGGCCCTTGCGGTACCTGGAATCTATCAAGTAATAAAGCTCCTGATCAGTCCACTCTGATCGCTTCTCAGCTCCCAGATCATCCAGGCAGAGTAGGCCAACATCCATAAGCTCTCTTACCATGGATGTAGCGTCCACAGTGTTCTCCCGGTATGAATTGCGCAGCTTATACAGATAGTCCGGCACAGATATGAACCTGATCGAGATCTCATGCTTGAGCTTAATACTCGTCAGAATGCTGCAGGAAAGCCTTGTCTTGCCGGTGCCTCTCTGAGTTGACCAGATATAGAGGCCATATTTCCACTGCGGATTCTTAGCGACAAAACTGCCAACCATGGCCTTTTGCTGCGCACAATTATCTCGATATACGGACCAGAAACGCTCCTCATCATAGCCCAGGCTGTAATATTTCCCAGGGATCCCGGAGCCTCCCAGCTTCACCTTATATCCGCACTTAGGGCAGGATATAGCGTACTCAGCTCCAACAGGCATCTGTCTGCCTTTGGGCGTAAAGTGAAAATCACTATTCCCTTGAACTTTCTTGAATATCCAATGAGTGCCGCCGCACTCAGGACATTCCGTATTCTGCGGCGAGCCGTCTGTTCTCTTCAACCCACTCTCGCTGCGCTCGTTGCTGCTGGGATTCTGCAATTTGTTCGGCAATTCTGAGTGTATCTGATCTGCTTGCGACATAGACTCCACCTCCTCCGCCAGGCTTATCGTCATAATTGCCCTCAAGCACCTTAATCATGTTTGTCTCATTAAGCAGCCAGTCAATACCTGGCTTAAATGATGGCCTCCCTGTCTCTCCCCTCAAGAATGCCGATTTTTCTGCTTTTTCAAATACCTCCCGGATTTTATCCAGGCTATATGATTTTAGCCTGGCATTAATGAGCTGCTTGCGCTTATCCGATATCACCTCAGCTCTCGGCAGTGATTTGCATATCTCGTTATACATTTCCACAACTTGACTGACGTGTATACATTCTTTTTCTTTTGTCTTATTATCTTTTGTCTTATTACTTGTCCCGTTCGGACAATCCAGTTTGTCCGAAAGGGACAAACTATATTGTCCCGTTTGGTCAAACTGGTTTGCCCCATCTTCAATATCCGGATTCTCAGGAACATCCTCAGCGACCTCTCCGGATAATAGTCTCAATATCCAATATTCATTTATTTTAAAATATCTCTTAGCAGGGCAGCCACGGACCTTCACCTGGATAATGCCCTTATCCTTAAGCATTTTAATGGCTTTATCCTGCTTTTTCCTTGATAAAGTGGTCTTGTTCTCAATATTTTCAAGTGTTGAAAAAAAATAACCATCTTCCAGGCCATCCCTGGCCATCCAATAACTCTGCTCACTGGCTAATTCCCCGAGCATGATAGCAGCCTCCAGGCCTACCAGCTTAGCCAGGTCCCTGTTGAATGTAATAAAATTATTACTCGCTAATAATTTGATGACCTCCATGATTCCCCCCCTATAGATAGTTTTTCCCAAACTTGTCAATAAAACGCTCGATCACTGCCTCCCTGTCCTCATATGGCAGCTGATTGTCATGTATCCAGGCCATTTCTGCCAGGGCATGACTCCAGTAATAAGATCCATTTACTCCCTCATGGATCTCCCTATGATGCTCTTCACAGAGCGGAGCCAAAAGGCCTGCTGCCGTGGAATTTTTCCGATTAGCAGTGCCGCATATCATATGATGGACATGCTCTGCAGGTCTTCCGCATACCATGCAATACTTCATAGAAGTAGCAACAACAGACTTCATCATCCCTTGGCCCTCTCTTCCTTCCTGGCCATCTTCTCAAGTGTAGCCTGGATAATAGCAGTAGGCGGCGGAGCGATCTCACAGTCCTTGCAAGCTTCGACAGCCCTGTCTATCAGTGCGCCCATCTCCTTAGAGTTGAACTCTGAGGATCCTTTTAAGACGATATAAGCACGATAATCTATGCCATTTTTGCCGGGCCTGATCTGAGATGTGGGCTTGATATGAAATGTTGTGCTCTCTTCTGCTTCGTGCATAGCTTGGGCTGTATCCGGCAGGAACGTATACACCACCTGGCCGCCCATGGTAGCCGGCGGCGCACACTCCCTCAGGAACCTGTTATGCAGATAGGCTGTAGTGCAATGTAATACTTGTGCGAGCTCGGTGAGAGTTTTCCAGTAGTAATCGTTCGCAGTCAATGACCGCTTAGGGCTATACTCTCTTACCTCGAACATGTCATGCTTTTGATTCTGTAACCATTGAATAACGTCACGCCTGCTGCCGATCATATGACCCCTCACTTGCTGAAATAATGATTACCTGCCTTGTATGCCGGCTCGCCGTATGGGCTGTAACCTCCGGCAGTGAAGTATAATATCTCTGAATCGGTGCGCTCCTGGATCTCTGCCAACACAGCACCGTAACAGTCAATTGTGAGATCCTTCTCGGTCATATCGCCATTGCGATAGGTAGAGAATTGATGCGGCTCTGATATAACGTCTTTAACACTATTTGGGAAAAATTCTGAATCGACTCTATTAAGAATCACATCAGCCACGAGCCTCATCCCCTCGATGCCCTCTCCCCGGGCCTCTCTGTAGCAGATGACTGTCATCATGTCGATCTCTTCCTCTGTATACTCCCCGTACAGAGGATCCTCGACTTTTTTTGCATCAACAGTATTGCGCTCGTCTGATGTGTATGCTAGAATAATTGGAGCTGAATACTCTGATGCATACACATCACGAACTGGCAGCCACTCGTTCCCAGCGAGCAGGCTGCTTATTACTATTAATGGCAAGATACTATTTCGGTTTATCCCCATCTAAGTCCTCCCCCCATTTGTAATTGGAGATAGCTCTCTTCAAGCTCTCAGCATCAAGATCGAGAGCTCTATCCAGCTTGGCAAGTTCTCTGAGGGTTATCGGAATTCTTCCGCAGAGCTTGTTGCTGGCGTTCTGCCTTTTAATCCCTAGAATCTCGGTCATTCCCTTGCTAGGAGTTGGATACTTCTCAGATAATGCCTCCCGGACTAATATCGCAATTGTGTTCAATTCTTACCTTGACTCCTCTCCCACCTGCTTCTTTGTAATAAAAAAGCAAGTATATTGTTAAAATATACTTGCATTGGATTGAAATATTTGCGTTCCACCCAGGTTTAACGAATAATTACCAATGCATGTACATATATTATATTACATATACTTCCCCTAAAAGTCAAGGTGGATTAATTATAACGCTTTTTCGATAATATCTCTACAGTTATTCAATACCTTCTTGCCAGGAGCCTTCACTTGATCCTCCAAACAATTCAGTACGGCCAGCATCCCCCAGAGCTGGCCATTAAGTTCTCTAACCTTGCATGCATTCTCTGCAGATGGCTGCATGATTAGCTTATGGATTGCATCATGCCGCTGAGTGGCAATCTTGTCGATATATTTCTCAAGTTTGTTCCCCGGATTAATTTTAATGACGTTCTCCATGATTACTCCTAACTGATATGGGCCCTGATTAACTCCTTTATAAGCCCTTGTTTGTTTTTGACAGCATCCAGATATTTAATGATATCTGCATCTGTTTCCTTGTTGCACTTAATGAAATAGTTACGATAATTGTCCTTGTGAGCCTGGTCATATTTCTGCCTGGCTCTTTTTTCTGCTTCTGTCATATTTTTCTCCTTTAGGTAATTAAAGAAAATCTTTACTTTCTCTTGATATACATCCTCATATGAGGACATTCAGGATCGTCCTTGTCTGTCAGCTTGGCAGAGATCCTAACATCTCCGGCAATACCTCTGAGCTCTGAGTTGATCTCTGCCGGAACAGCTCCGATATCCCTGCCATCCTTGGTGCATACCAGATAGAATGGGGCCCCCTTGTAAGATGCAGATTCTATGCTCAGATCTGCCCCGACAGGAACCTCTGCCAGGATATCCTTGCGCTTGATCTTAGGATTCCTCTTGCTCTCGGCAAACGTTCCCCGGATCTCGCAATTGACAACAACAGGCTTGTTATATCTGATATCAGCAGATACGGCCTTGATGATATCCAGGAGCCATCCGAATCCGAACAGCCCCAGAGTGAATAGATATATGATTCCCATCAGCCATTTACGCTGATAAAACTGATATCCTCCTGCCCATCCCAGGAATACTGCTATTAGTGTACGTTTCATAGACTACCTCCTTAATATTCAATACTGTTCCAGGATGCATATGATTCTGCATCATCCTCATCCATGTAGCCTGAGAAGTCTGTGCGGATCTCGGTAGAATACTGCCTGGATGATCCCATAGGATCAGCAGCATCCTTGGCAGCCTGCTCACGTGCAGCAGCTCTTGCCTCTTCGATATCGTCTGTTGCCAGGATCATGGTGCTATCCATGAGATCCTTGTTTGTAACATGATTCCATACTTCATACTTTGACATATCAGTTCTCCTTTCTAAGCACTTTTTCTGCTTCATATAAAACATCTTCAAAGCTCTGGCCGTCAGCCTCGTTGTATTCATCGAGTAATCCAGCTCTTGCAGCAAGTTCACGGTTTAGATCATCGTCATAATAATCCATATCGTCATACTTTTTTAGCAGTTCTTCATCTGTATAATTCTCAAAACCTGTCATATTGTTCCTTTCTAGCCGGATACCGCCGGCCTCGGTGCTCTGTGTTCCTTACATCTATGAGTATATACTCATTAGCATTATTTGTCAATACTCATATCGGAATTTTAATAAAAAAATACATAAAAATAGAGAGGCCTGTCACAGCCTCTCTAAAAAAGTAATTACAATATGCATTACATTGATTCGATCCTGGTGATAAAGCGCTGCATCTCGGATCTCATGCGCTCATCACCGGTGCTCTCCATCAGCTCTCTCAGCTCCGGGATCATAGCCTTAGCATCCCCTGAGTATCTGCCCATGGAGTCACGCCTTACTCCAGATCTGCGGCCTGCTGCCCTGGAGTAATCACGCCTGCTGCCGCCTCTGTTTTCCCTGGAATAGATCCTGCTGCCTCGCCTGGCGTAGGATCCTCCCATATCGTCATAAGCCCCGGAATACTCGCCATCTTCCTCATAATTCTCGATGATCTTATCCAGGTTCTTGATTGTATGGGCCAGCTTATCAACTATCTCCAGGCCGCCGACATCGAGCTTGTCCTTGCGTCCATATTCTTCCAGCTCTTCGCAGAGCATTTCCTTAAGTTCATATAGAGCATCCATCATCCTGCCTCCTCTCCGCTAGGCCGTCCTAGCTATTGTCAGATTAGCATCCTGCACCAGGATAGCCGGAGCAGGATCTGCAGCTGTAGGTGCCTCGCTCACGTTCTCCACAGCAATGGTCAGACAGCACCCTTTTGGTATTGTGATAAATGCCGTCGAAGTCACATTGAAAAAGTTCTCAGTAGTGGGCGGATCCGCAGCAACATCTGCAGGAGTAACAATGGCCCTGGATGTCCTTATAGGCTCGCCATTAATGCTGAGAGCAACGGCTATGGGAGCCGGAGCTGTACCGTCTGACGGGATTGCAATATTGCCGTTAAAAGTCACCTGATATCTGGCAAAACAGCCGCAAGAATTGTTAACTATGCCTCTGAGAGTCAAGATGCCGGATCCGTTTCTGTGAAATACATATCCCTTGGTACAAGGGATTGAATCCTGCAATAATACATTCTGATTAGCCTGCACACGCTGCACAGGATCGTATACATACTCAGCCATAGCGCACCTCCGATCAGCCTACACCACAACCGCAGCCGCAGAGATTCTGCTGGCAGCAATTGGGATTCTGCACGATATAGGCAGGCCTGGGAGTAGGCAGCACGTACTGCTCAACCTCGTTGGCAAGAGCACGCTGTCCTGCCTGGATGGCTACAGTCTGTACGTCCTGGGATGCCTGGCCACGAGCGTATATGAGTTCGCTCCTGAGCTGGGCTATAGTATCGTTCTTCTGCTCTATCTTGTCAGCACAGAGCTGGTCGAGAACGCGCTGAGTTGATGCGGTATTAGCAGAGATCACGTCACGGAGCGCATCACTGATGGCTGCACGATCGGCGCACGCCTCTGTTGCTACAGTATACTTGAGATCAGCTGTGGCTGCTCTATTCTCGCAGCAGCAATTCTGCAATCCCATAGAGAGACTGTTCATGCCGGTAGTAACTGCGGTCTGAGCATCAAAGCTTCTGTTAAGATCTGCAATCTGATTGCTATAAAGCTGCTGAGCGATAGCATTCTGTGCGCCTGTTACTGCAGCATTCACTCCGGCAAAACCTCCGGAGAGCTGCGCAGCGATATCCCCACAACAGCTGCAGAGCTGAGTTGAGAGCGCTGATACGCCATCTCTTATGGATGTTACATTGTCATTTAAGAGCGCATTCTGGAATCCGTAATTGGTATTTGCAACAATCCCCTGCTGGCCGTTCATAAGCCAGGGAAAATCATATCCCAGCTGAGCGTTGCCGAATCCGCCACCGAAGCCGCCGCCCCAGCCGTTACCTCCTGCCAGGAGAAGGAGCAATATGATCCAGCCCCAATCTCCACCGAATCCGGATCCGAATCCGCTGCCGCCGCCTCCGTACATCGGCGCCACAGGCATTACCATGTTATCAGTATCAGTGAGTGCCATAGTTCTATCCTCCTTTAATTATTTAAGGTCAGGAGCTACCCTCTCGCCGGATAGCCCGTCTATCAAGGTGGCCGCCTTAATATGCATTATTTACGAATAAAACCAAATTATGCAGATTTTCTGCATTTTTGATGGTTATATTACGATTTACAAAGATTTATTGTATTAACTACCGTTTTCAACTTGTTTCAACCGTATTACAATGTCATGACATTGTTCTACATCCCGAACAATCTCCGAATCATGGGATTATTCTGCATGGACATCATTCTGTTGACCTGGGCCTGTGATACCTGGCCCGAGTTGAGCAGATGCTGCAGGATGGCCCCGGGATCATTTAGATCCACGTTATCAGGAATATTGAATCTCATGGATAATATCTGCCTGGGATCCTCCTTTAGTCGATTAAATACCGTCATAACATCTCCCGGACTTCCTCTCATGATGCCTCCTCATCCTTGCGCTTAATGGGCCGCCTAATCTGCTCCTTGAGCTTGTCTATGTTTTTCCAGATATTAGATATCTCGTTTCGGATATCCTCGATATCTGCAGCACATTGCTGAGAGGCCTCAGGAGCCTCTGCAGGGCTTTTTTCACCTGCTGCCGCTTCATCCTCTCTGACAAGTCTATATCTCTCCACACGGGGAGCCTCCAGCTGTGAGAATCCCATGGATTTCTCCATCACTATAGGCTGGCCCTCAATCTTGAACGTGACGCAGTTCCCGGGAGCCACAGGATATGATCTTGCTATATCCTCAGAGGGTACTAGCATAAATCCGCCATTCTGAATCTGCTGAGGCTGCTGGATGCTCTGCTGCAGCTGCTGCCCCTGGAATCCCTGTTGATATCCTTGCTGGGCATATTGCTGCCCCATGCCCTGAGAGGGCAGGGGCATGCCGCTATATTGGGGAGAATACATTGGATAGCCGTTATTATAAGCCATTACTTTTTATCCTTTACAAACCAAAAATATTGAGGGATCTCATTGGAGCTATCCCAGGAATCATATATATCACCATCCACCACAGTAGCCACATGCTGCCCAAATCCCAGGATAAATGTGCCCTTCGGATGATCCCTGGCAAAATCTGCTGCAGTATAGCAATCAGGGCACTTGTTCGGAATCGCATCTCTGTAATATCCGTGTTGTCTCAGAACTGCTCCCCATACAGCATTGCTGTGAGGCATATCCCCCATGGCATAGCCTGCAGCGCTCAGGAGAGCATACGCCTCCTCCCAGTCTATATCCAGAGCCTTGGCCACAGCTCGCACAGCGCAGTCCTCGACTCTTCTCTTCATTGGGTTGGGATTGTACTCTTTCCACATTTCCTACTCCTCCATGAATTAATAATATCCTTTTGATATACGATAAAAAGTCAATTAATGGCCTGTTTACGGCTATATTTATGCTATAATTTAGTTACCCCATGTAAACTTCTTCGTTCAATTTATGCCTTTTCTACAACAAAAAATGAGGCCCTGTGAGCTATTAACTCACGGGGCCTCGCTATCTAAGTGGGAGAATATGGTGTTTTCGTTGTGATAGATGATATTCTTGACCTGGCTGACGGATAGATCAAATTCCTCCGATAATGGCTCCAGGCATATACCATCAATATATCTGCGCTTCAAGATCAATCTGTTGCGCTGATTATGAATATAAGAATCGATCACTGCAGCAATCTCGTCGTTGGTGTAGCTTATGACTTTCTTTTTCGCCAATTCTTCACCCTTCCCGTACCGCCGCACATGTTGCATTTGATATAACCGGAGTTGCCTCCGGTCTTGCGTGTTCTCGTTTTAGTTATTTTCTGATGTGCTTTCGCCATTTATACTCACCTCCCCGGTGCCGTTAAAAATGACTTTGCCCTGATCCCATTCAGCATCCTGCTCAATGGTTACAACATCTTCAAATGAATTTTCATAAATTATCCAGGCCACATTGCTACCAACGAGGCACAGGATTAACAGGATGCAGAGAATCCAGATCCTCTTGATGGTCCTTTCCTGCCTTGCCATAGCGCTCTCATAGGCTATATATGATACGTTCTGCTCGTCCATGATTATCACCTCCTTGATGCTATGATAACATACTCCAATCTATTCCACCATAACATCATGCAGGAGCTTGGTCAAAGTATTAACCCCGGCCACGCCATCAGCAACGAGTCCCCTGTCATCCTGGAACTTTTTGACAATATCCCTGGTGCCGTTACCATAGAATCCGTCCGGAATGATCTTATATCCCAGGCTTTCCAGGAGCAGCTGCATAGTCTTGACTTCTCTGCCCTTGCAGCCTTGCCTCAGGCTTTTGGTCTTGAACCTTATCTCAATATCCGGCCCGTTTGGGAGAGAATATTGGGGCTTTTTCTCCTGGCCTCCATCCAGATCTGTGAGGCCGTATTTCTCGATAATCTGGATAACCGTATTGACTTCGGTGGAGCTTGTCATATATCCAGCCGCTTTTATTTGCTGCATCTGAGTCCGGTAATCGGATCCATGCTGCACGCCCTTATATAGAGCAGTATTTAAGAGCTCGTAGAAATTATCACAGCTTTGTTGCATGCTGTCATAAGTTCTGAATGCTGCGGTTATTGTGTGATAGCCGTCAGTATACTGTTCTCCGGTCTTTGCAGTAAAATACTTACCGCCCCAGTAGGTTGTTGCTGTCTTGCCGGTACCAACTTTAAAGCCAAAATATGAGTGATACTTGCAGGATCCGGCTGTGCCGTAGGCACATTCAACGCATGCCATGGCCACAGCTACACTGGGCAGGACCTTGCCGATCCTGGCAAATGATGAGCGAGCACACTGGCCCATGTCCTTGATGAACTGCCTCCTCTGCGCTTCTGTTGCCATCAGCCACCTCCTGTGATATCGTCCTCATGCTTCATGGTCCACACGGCTGCCTCTATCAGCTCAGAGAGCTGCTCCTCAGTGAATGGAATCCCATGCTCATTGGCCCAGTCAGTCACCCTCCGGATGACCTCAAGCCTCTTGGCGTCTCCTATACTATACTTAGGATCCTGCTGCACCGACTTAACTGCAGTCAGGATCACATCCCAGAGCTTAGAATCAAGCGAGTCAAGGAGCAGCAATCTGATATATGGCAGCACATACCTGGTCATGATTAGAACGAACATGATAACCAGGACCTTTAATATTATCATCAAAATATCATTAATCATTGCCGCCTCCTCTTCTGAGCTTGAGTCGCTTGATCATAGCAAGCAATAACAATTCGCCTCCGAAGCATGAAAAAAAGCACGTTGTAAGCGTGCTCGATAACTCCTGGCCGGATATCCATTGGTATATGATTGCTATCAGCGTAAATATCACTATATTGCCCAGGCTAAAGATAACATATTTATCCAGGGCTGACAGCTTAGGAGATCCCCGGAGCTGCTCAATCCCGGTCTTAGGCTTTCTCATAATCACCTCCTGGATAGATACTTATTTAGCTCCTTCTTCGCTTCTTCCAGGGCTGCAGAGGGAGTCTTGTGCTCCGTTAGGCAATATTCTATTTCGAATTCTACCAAGGCGAGGACGTTCTGAGTGATCACTTCGATAGCAGTATCCTGCTTTCGGAATCTGTCATTGCCTTGTTTTAAGCTGTCCCTATTTTCCTTAATAGCAACCTCGTTAGCTGTTATCCTGGCTTCAGCGGCAGTCACTCTTGCTTCAAGTGCATCATGGGGCCTCCTCAGGAAATTGCGGAACATCCAGAACATTAAAGCAAGGTTGCAGCATAACAATAAGAATTGCAGTATATTATATAGCTGTTGCATAGTGTTCCCCCCATTGAGTAACTAAACTTATTTACTCCTCAACATACTCCGGGATCCTCTCTGTCACCTGGCAGAATCCTCTATCATCTTTTATCTGCACAAGCGCATAGGTCAAATCAGCATTAGCGTAGGCGCTGGCAAGAATCTGATGATACTGAGCCTTGGCTGATTCTATAGTGCTATGATCCCAAATAGCTTTAGCCTCCGTGCCGTTGACGGTTGTTATTTCTGATACATAATATTTCATCTGTTCGCCCTCCTTTTAAGTTAATCCGTAAATGTATAACGGAATTGTTGAGCTATTATTTGTTGTAGCCGCACCGAACTGATAACAATCTGTTATCTGTAATTGCGTTGCACTAACGTAAACGATACGCCTTGTAAATTGAGCATTTGCAGAAGGTGCACGCCCACTAAATGAAACAAGAGGTTTTGTATTGTCTGACCAAAGCGAATTTTGAAGATCCTCTTTAGTGACTATAATTGAAGCCTGTGTTGTTTTGCTTGTGGCGGCGTTAAATACAATACGAATGTATCTAAAATTCGTAAACGCCTGACTTAATGTGATAGTCTGAGCAGCGAATGAACTGGTTGAGCTTCCATTATTCCATAATAACGTTGAACTATTCCATCCGTAATTATATCCGCTCGATGGTCTTGACGAATAGGCGTATCCGTTACCGTCCATCTTGACCATTCCGCTGGAGAATGATGCGCCGCTAGAGGATGGAGTCACTGACGAATACGATGATATAGCATATCCGCTCGCTGTCGGTTTATAATTATTGTTCGCTGACATTGATACAGGGCTTGTATTACTTGGAGTAATTGATGTTATTGTCGGCGCTGTATATGTTCCTGTCTTTTTAGTATAGCTATCACTGTAAAAAGTCTTACCAGATAATACGTCACTAGTTGTCGCATCACCGCTAAGTGTAGGATTAGGAACGTTGACAGAGGCTGTAGCATAGCCGCTCACGTCTATTCCGGTGCCGTTGGCAGTAATGGACTTGTTACCAGTTGGGATTATCATCCCGGAAGTGTTCACGTACCTCTTATCGTGATACTGTCCCATATCATTAGCAGCAGTGTTAGCCGCTGGCGTATATGTGCCAGTATGCGATAGAGGCGTGATCGTTACTTTGGAGAGCAAATATCCGCTATCAGGCGTTACATCCTTATTCGTTGAAACGTTAGGCCCGGCACTTTTGGTCTGTGTTGGCTTGGTTCCTGCTGCCACTCCTGCATCATATACATCATCTATAGCCGCCACCATCTGAGGCGGCGTATATGTATCAGATCCGCCTGTCTTGGAGCGGATCTTATTTGCCAAAGATGTGAATAAATTAGTTAAAGCTGACATTATCCACCTCCTTAGTACGATGCAGTCAGGGCTGCTGTAATAGTATCATCAATATATTGAACTATGCCTCCAGCTGTGGCCACGTCACCATCCGGGTCATAGATAGCCGCCAACATATCGCCACTTCCTGATCCGTCCATTACATCAAAGCTCTGTCCTGTGGGATGATCTTCGTCTGTAATAGTTACACGGTGCCCTCCTGTGATGGGTGATATAGTGACCTTAGGGCTCACTCCATCAGCTCCATCCTGGCCATCTTCACCATTCTGGCCATCAACTCCATCCATAACGTTGAATGATTGCCCAGGACTCTGGTGAGCTGCATCCGTGATGGTCACAGTATGGCCGCCCGTGATAGATGTGATAATCACAACAGGGCTGTATCCATCATCACCATCTAAGCCGTCAATGCCGTCCTGACCATTAGTGACGGTATAGTCGAAATATGAATTATCATCAAAAGTCATACGGTAGCTATCTACCAGGCCGGATGCACCTGTTTTGGCTACACTCTTGACACCTGCAGATATTGGTAATTTGAAATTAAAAACGGCATCCGTGCTGGTGCCGCTGTTCGTGACTTCCGGAGTTGACCCATAGTCCAGCATCTGAATTGACCCCACCGTTATTGTGATGCTGGCATCAATCCCGGAATCCTCATATTGTGAATCTGATATATCCCACACGTACCAATTGCCATTAACTCCAATATATGGTGGATGAGCTGACCAGGATGCCGCCTCTGTTGCACTTGCAGCAGCAGCAGATGCACTGCCAAGGGCCTGGTCGGAATAATATTCGGCATTATTGTGGTAATATGGAGATCCGCTGGATACAGCGCTGCCATTCTGCTCTCCGACAGCATATCCCTCAGCCTTAAGCGCCTGACTGGCAGCGCTCGTTGCTGATGAACTTGCAGCATCGGCCTTGTTGGATGCTGTTGTTGCAGAGGCTGCAGCTTCTCCTGCCTTGTTGGATGCTGTTGTTGCAGAGGCTGCAGCTTCTCCTGCCTTGTCGCTGGCCGTTGTTGCTGATGCAGAGGCCTCTCCGGCCTTATTTGTTGCAGTCGTTGCAGCATTCTCTGCCGTTGTGGCGTAGCCTTGAACTGTATCGATGACCTCATCCAGATCATCCAGGGCCTCAATTATCTGAGGCACATCCTCCATGATCGTATCACCCAGCCCAATGACTCTATCATCGATATCATCAATGGCCTTGCTCATCGAGTTTAAATTATCTTCGTTGATATCTGGCGTTGTATTGTTATGCCAGAATATTCGCTCAAATAGCTTAGGGAGTGCCATAATTGTCCTCCTTAGAATATATCAAGCGTGCCGTTGATATAAGTATCCTGCAGGTTATGAATGCCTTTAAGCTGCCGCTGCAGGATGTAAGTGGTATATGTTGAATCGTTAACAGTAACCTCTATCTCGTCACCTGTCTCCAGGTATGGCAGGCCCGGGAGCCACATCTCAAACGGGAACCAGGTAATATCCTTAAGCTTCGGCACCATCCTATCTGCATAGGCCCCCACATCTGCATCTGTCCAGATGATATTATTAAAGAGCCAGTTATCTGTCATTAGATAATCATCAGTTCCATCCTCGTTGATAGTCCGCTGCAGTGTGAGCTCCGTCTCCTGCTGGCTGCTATTGCGTCCCTTATAGGTTATGATTAAGTATCTCCATTTTCTGATATTGCCCTCATCGGCCCAGAGCTGTGAATAGCTCGATTTTTCAGAGCTCATTGCACTGCCGCCTGGATATAGAGAATCATTAGGATATAGATCCTCTGCAGGGAATAACCTGGAATGATTAAGTTCCACACCTTTGAAGAGATCCGTCACCCTGTCAAGCTGGCCGTACTGGCATACCGTCTCATAGGCAGCTGTGGCAAGTTCTCTCAGTGTAAAGTCAGGCATATTGGAGATCGTAACCTGGATCTGCTCAGCTTCGGTGAGCTGGACTTGATATAATCTAATGGTGTAAGTATTATCTTCATAATCATCACCATTAGAAAGCTTTAAAGCATGCCAGTGATCTGTTCTCAAAACATTGTTTTCATCGTAATAGCTGTATATATTTGGGTCGGTTCGCCAAAATCTGTCAAATATAAAACTTCTAAAATCAATCTGCAGACCGGTATCCAGATAAATTGCGCTTGGAACCGAGATATATAGAAAATGCATACCATTTATTGAAGAAACAGCACGATTAACAATATCTCTGATAGGCCTCGCTCCCGACACTCCATGCTCATAGTCTATGGTTGAATAAAAGCCATATGTAGTAGAACTTTCTTGAACAGCGATGCCGCATATCCTAAAAAACCCACCATTTTGACAGATTGTATTTATTACTGCATCACCAACCGATCCCGTTTTGCCTATATATTCAATATCTGAATTATCAAATAAGTCTTTAATATACTGCACCAAATTTCGCTCGAAGCCTTCAATTGTGCCAGCTATGATATCCAACTCATAAAAACCATTTACAAGCCTATAATCTGGCGAATTGGCTATTATTGATATATTAAATTGTTCATTAGCCTCAACATCAGCCTCATACGCATTAAGTGGAGTATTTCGGCCATATGTAACCGGGAATCTAAAAGCTCCCAGATTAGCAGTATTAGATGGAATCGTCTCAGGAAAATAAGGACCGGGATGATCTCGATCCACCGGTACCCTCTCCTTGCCCACTTGATAATCACTGAGCAAGGTTTTCATGATATCGTAAACTTTAAGTGTATAATCCTGGCTATAGCTCTCAGCCAGGATAGTATTAGCCTTGGCATCCAGATATTTACTCTGCAGCTTATTGTATGCTGTGACCTTTAATATCCCGGTGCTGGCTTGCCTGGAGCATTTTTCTACTGTAAAATATCCCATCGGGATATCATACCAATCCTCATCTGTGTATTGGATGCTTATAGTCACGAATACCCTGCGGCCGGTTATATTATCGAGTCCAAAATATTGAAACTCCAGGGAAGCTCCTTCACATAATCCGAACTTGATAAGATCCCCGGAATCAAGTCGCTCATCAATGCTCACGGATTCGTCAACAAGGTTATCGTTATCTATAACAAAATCGACTGAGCCATCATCATTAAGAACCGATATTTTATAATTCTTCTTAAGCCGCCCATCCTTAAGGGCCTCTTTTACCTCAACAGGAACCTCGATCATGGGCTCACCTCTCTGATATCTCGATTGTCAGAACATCATATAAGTTGCCCCCAACATCCTTGATGTGCTGGGCTGGCTTGATAGCACAATATGCCTCGATAGCTGAGAACTTATCCTCGTTGGGCACATATATGCCCATTGTTGTCACGCCGTTATCTGTGGCAGTATTCCAGCTGGCCAGGAACGTGCTCAGAGGCAGGATCCCCGGAGCGCACCTGATCTGCAGCGAGCCCCGGATCTTTTTGGCCACAATTATCCTGTGCTCACGCTTGTTGCCATCGAGCCAGGATTCATATATATCCTCAGAGTATATATCATAAGAATCCGGCACTATATGATCCGTATAGTCAGTATTATTGACAACTAAATGACTCCTCATGATACTCTCCTTAATGTGCAGCCAGGACTGCGTTTGTTCCTACCAGCTGAGTGTTCCTGATGGATTCTCTCTGCATCACTCTGAACATTCTGCCTGCATCTGCCTCGATAACTACCTTGGTATTCTCGCCGCTGGCGATAACAGGCAGATACCTTGCCAGGAGATCTGTCAGAGCATCCAGGTCTGTTTGAGGCCCTGTGAATGATCCATAAGTCGGATTAACCTGCAGGGATGTGCTTGCCGTTGTGCTCAGGCTCTTCACAGCCTTATCGACCATGCCCTCATTATCAAGGATACCCTTGGCAAGGCCTGCGTCTATCATTTCACCGGCATAGGCCGTGAGCTTAGACGGTGATTCAATTTTGAAAAATCCCTTGATGCCATCCCAGATCTTGCCGGCTGCCTCCTTGGCAGCATCAACAACCATTTTGGTTGCGTTTAGGATGCCGTTTTTGACACCTTCCAGGATATTCTTGCCGATCTCCTTCCAATCAAAGCCTGAGAACTTTTCTTTGATAGCATTAATGACCTTCATGATTGTTCCGGGGATCTTCGGAATTGCCTGGATGATACCAGCAAGGAGCCTTCCCAGGAGCTCAATGCCCTTCTGCAGAATCTGCGGCAGGTTCTTAGCAATAGCAGCTGCGAATTTAACAACAACATCAAGCGCTGTTGATGCAATCTTGGGCAGATTCTTGACAATGCCATTAACCAGATTAGTGAAGAGCTGAGCGCCTGCATCCAGGATAGCCGGCAGATTTTCCAATATAAATGTTGCAAACGATGTGACAAGCTCCCCTGCTGTAGCAATGAGCTGCGGTATATTTTCAAGAATACCGTTGACCAGATTGGTCAAGATCTCGACACCCTTGCCCAGAATCTCTGGGAGAGCTGCCGTAATACCCTGGCCGATATTGCTAACGATAAACGGATCACCTCCGAACATATCAGCCGCAGCTGTCATAAGTGAATCTTTCAGATTTAAAATGATAGAGGCCCCATATGAGAGCCAGTCTGTTTCAAGTAGTGCCTGCCCCAAGGCAATGACCAGCTGACCAGCTGCAATCAAGAGCTGTGGCACAGCTGTAACGATCGCATTAGCCAGGCCAGTCACTATCTGCAGACCTGTCTGCACCAGGCTATTCATATCTATATTGCTGATAGAATCAGTTATGATAGTTGATAGTCCAGTGAGCAGGTTAGGCAGTGCAGTCAGGATATTCGCAACCATTGGCCCCAGATTCTTGGTGATAAAGGTCGAAGCACTGGTCATGAGAACATTCAGCTCATCTGTTATATCTTCGCCCAGGGCGAGATTAGCCATGAGATTCTCCGCCGCTGCTTTCATGGATCCAAGCGATCCGGTAAAAGTTCCCTCCGCCTCAGCAGCTGCTACACCCGTGAGGCCCAGCTCCTCTTGTACCACGTGGATGGCATCATATACATCTCCGAGATTACTCATATCATACTTAACGCCGGAGATCTTTTCGGCATCCTTAAGGAGCCTCTGCATCTCAGTTTTGGTGCCTCCGTAGCCAAGCTTCAAATTATCAAGGAGTTGATACTGCCCTTTCGCAAAGCCCTGGTACGCCACCTGGATACTTTCGATAGGTGTTCCTAACTTTGCGCTATTATCCGCCATGTCAAGAATCGCTGTATTGGCAGCCTCCATTGCCTTGGTAGTATCTCCGCCATATGCAGCCTTAAGGCTTGCACCAAATGACACAGCCTGCTCAGCATAATTATTCGCAGATATTCCTGCCTTGGCAGCTTCTGCAGCATATTTCTTGGCACCCTCTGCAGCATCACCGTAGAGAGTATCCAGGCCGCCAAATGACTGTTGCAGATTACCGCCTGCCTCCAGGGCTGCTTTGATCGCTGTACCGATACCGGCTGCAGCGATAGCACCCTTGATAGCTCCTGCAATATTAAGCCCGGCACTCTTGCCGGCACTGGCAGATTCTCCGCCTACTTCCTTGGAGATAGCGCTGCCTATTCCCTTGGCTGATGGAACTATCTGCACATACGCCTTAGCAAGTTCTGTTGCCATTTAAGCGCCTCCATTCCTCTTCAAAAGCTGCGCCACTTGTGAAGTGCCTCAGCTCCTCTTTATCATCTTTTGTCAGAGCTTCAAGCACTGACTTGGGCTTATTCCTGTTATGCTGTGCATCCTTGGTCTTGGCGTAAACATTTAATGCTGCAGCATCAGCAATTCGGGCCAGGAGCAGAGTATTGAGCTCTACCCTCAGGCCCTGCGCCTTTAACTTGATCCTAGAGTTATCCCGGAGACCACTTGCAAGAGTCGCTGCATATTCGACATCCAGAGCATACAGATCATAGATGCCATAATATTCTGCAAAATCGCAGATCAGATCGTCCTCATCCAGTGCGATCATCCCGGTGAGGACGTTGATTTTTTTAATTGCTCGCTGAGGGCATTTGTGATCTTCTGGAACTCTTCAACCACAACATGCGATTCGCACACGCCCTCATCCCCTGCGAGGCTCTCAAGAAATGCGTTTTTATTCTCCTCCCCCATGAGGAATGTGATGAGATAGTCCAGCAGATCAATCAGCTCTATCTCATCATCTGCCTTGGCTGCTTTGGCCATTTTGGCACTGGCCTTGACATATCGCCAATCCTTGAGTCTGTTTTCGTTGATATTGCATTTAAAACCATTGCTTGTAGTGATCTCCATAGATTCCCCCTCGGATAATTACCTCTTAGGCGCTGATCTCGCCGCTCCTAAGTGTATATTCATAGTGCTTGTTACCTTCTGCATCAGGCATGCAGACAACCGTTGTCTCATATCCAACAGCCTCGCCGTCAGAATAGACAATATCACCCATCTCAGAAATCTTGCAGTCAGGAATAACAATTCTTCGTGCTGTGTTGTCTCTGAGGATCATATCGATGACGAGTGCCACCTCTTCAACATCTGCATCATTAACCTTAACTGTGATACCGCTCTCCAGATCGCCGGTGACGTTGCTGGCACCATATACGAATTTGAGAACATCCAGATTAAGGACCTCAATGAGAGTGAATGTAAAATTGTCATCCTTGGATTTCTGAATCGTAAGAACTGTAGCGCCACCCCAGGCCTTGATCTCTGTACTCTCAATGCTGGTTGCGTTGGTGAGGCCATCCTCACTGCAGTAGCCCAGAGCCTTGAATATAGATGTATCCAGAGCTGTGGTGGCATCTGTAGGCAGCTCACTGCCCTTGGGAGCTACATGGATAGCTCCGGCAATGGCAGGCTTACCGGCAGTTACATAGCTTGCTGTGTTAGCCATAATTAGCCTCCTTAGTAATATGTGATATCGAATACTGCCTGATATCTGTATATTTTCTGCGTTGTATCCGTGTAATCATAATCAGAGTTGAGCTCTACCCTGGCGATCTCGGGCAGCGTTACTACCTTGCTCAGCATGGCCTCTATCACTTCATCATTCATCGAGGCCGCTGTATACTTGGAGCCTGTGCTATAGCTCTGGATCGCCACAGTAGCTCTCCTTATATGATTAACCTGGGAGCTCCCTGTTTTTTCGATAACGTAAAACTCCGAGGGGTAGTTTTTTGGAATCTCAGCAAACACCGGGAGCCCCAGGCTATCACCGAGCGAATTTAGGATAATATCCTCGATCATTTACTACCTCCCACCGCCTTAAGCAGTGAATTGTTTTTCATGTTGTCAATTTTAGCTGGGATAGATTCTGCCCGAATTGAGGCGTTAGCTCTGTTTGGACCAATGTATGTATCATGCTCATATCCGGTTCCCAACGTTTTGCAAATAGCACCTGCTTCAGCATCAAGAATCTCCACCATTTCCGGTGATTTCAGAAGTTCTATAACGCCTTTACGATTGAGAACCACCTTCACTTTGCCCATAGCGCTCCACCTTGATATTCTGGCCCCATCTTAGTGGGATATTGTCCTGGATCCCTGTCTCGGGATAACCCACTGTTCTGAACCTCTCACCCCAGATAATCACATCTGTATCGGTCCAATTATGAGTATCGCCCTTAGGAATGCCTAGAACATATACAATCTTCTTCCCATACATCTGAATGGCGCTGACAATATCATCAGATGAGGGCTGGCCAACAAGCACATCATCAACCTCGACAAGCTCCTCAGCCTCGATGGGAGCGCCAAAAGGATCCCGTCCGACCACTCTCTTAACCGCTAACCAAACCGTCATCCCCTTCATCGTCAGGCCCTCCATAAGTCATATCCTCAAGCGGCGAATGAGATCCGATCTTGTTGCCGGTTCCCAGGAGCAGCTTGTCAGCTTTAGAGAGATATAGCTCTCCTGTGCTGCCGCCTGTTCCTACCGTCCAGCTTTGCGCATATCCAAGGCCAGACATTGAGCCCTGAGTTGCTCCGATAGGCACACCGCTGTCACCGCTGCCAATAGAGCGCATAACCATGCGAACAGATACAATCTTTTTCGCATATAGTTCCGCAGCCTTATTGCATGCATCAATGAACACTGCAGCATCATCCAGGAGAGCTGCGCACACTAACTGTTCAGATTCTGATAGAGGCCTTGTCATTCTGGCCTGGATATCTTCCACTGTTGCGTATGCCATGCTTACTCCTCTCTGCGCCGCCTGCGTCTTGTGGGCTTAACGGGCTTCTCATCCGGAACCTCTGCAGGCTCATCAGGCTCTGCTGTGGGCTCATCAGGCACCTTGGGGCTTTCGCTTATAGCGGCCAGCTTGTGGCCGGCCGCCATGTATTCATCCTTGCGCTTATCCGTGACCCACATCACAGTGCCTGTGAACTTATCAATGAGCTTAATCAAGCGGAGATGCTGCTGGATGTAAGAGAGTTAAATACATCGGTATCGGCACGGAATCCGACCTCGATCTCAGCTCTTACAGCAAACATGTTCTGCTGGAACAGGTTCATAACAGCAGCCTGGCCCTTATCATCCAGATAGCTCAGTGTTGCCTGGTCAGAGATATCAATCTGAACACCTTCAACGGTGCCCCACATTGCCTGAGTCCAGTCACCAACGAATCCAACAACATCAGGATTGCCATGGATATATGCGCCCATGGACTGGTATGTTCTCGCACCCAGGATCATAGGAACTGCGCCCTCTGCAACAGAGTTAATGAACAGAGGCCTGCCATTCTCATCCTTGGCAGAGAGCAGGATGCCTCTTGCCTGAGGGCTGAGAGCAAATCCGTTTACTACACCGCCATGGATAGCGATATCTGTATCAGCTGCAACGAGAGATGCATATGCATCATCGTCCAGATCTCTTGCTGTCAGATCTGCGAAAGTATCGAAGTCAGAGCCGGGAGCCTCTGTACCGCCGAATACTGTGTTATCGAACTTCTTGCCCAGAGCGTTGGGCAGTCTCTGAATAAGTGCATCATAGAGAGCAGCTGCATCTCTTCTGAACTCGTTAGAGAATGGAACAATCACAGCGAGCTTATAAGCTCTGATGATCTTGGTATCAAGTCCGGGATTGGATACGGGCTTCGCACCTGTCTCAGCTACCCAAGCAGCCTCGGGATCAGCTGTGATAACAGGGATAGCTGCGCCGTTGCCGGGCAGTGTGATCTGCCTTGCAAGCTGCATAACGGCAGAAGCTTCCTGAGTTTTCTGCAGAATCTCTCCGGATACTTCAATGGGGAGATCAATGCTTGTCCTATTGGTAGGGATTCCTGTTACAGCCATAGTATTATCCTCCTATTAGGTGCCCATCTTACTCACCGCCTGAGCGAAGAGCTGACGGGTATCAAGTTTTGATGTTTTTACTACCTCGCCGCCATCCTTAACCTGAGGATATGCCTGGCCGCCGCTGGCGAATGCCTTGATAGCATCTGCCTGGGCTTTAATGCTATCCTCTGTCTCTCCGCTCAGGAGTGATGCCGGCACGCCTGTCTCCTGGGAGATTCTGTCCTTAATTGCCTGCACTTCTGCAGTTTTCTTGAGGTCCTTAAGCTCCGCCTCAAGCTTTGCGGCCTTCTCAGTAGCTTTCTCAAGTTCGGATTTACTGGCCTCTTCCAGCTCATCGAACTTCTTAGCTTTTTCCTCATATTCAGATATCTTGCTCATCATCTCCGAATATCTTTTGTTAAAAAAGCTATTGACCTGCTCCTGTGTGAACAGCTTCTCGCTCTGATCGGCGCTGCCCTCTGCAGCCTGTGCATTGTTGTTAGTTTCCTGATTCACAGTTTCTGCCATATTAAATCCCTCCAAATGAGTAGTGTTTATCCCACGTTTGAGGCACGTGTTGCCATTTTTGAACATAAAAAAAGCAGGGACTATATAGTGTCCTGCTCAAGTTTTTTCCTATCAGCATAATTTGCTCTTTTCTGAGCATTTATCCGATCTTTATTTTGCTGATATTTCATTCTCCGAATATAATTGATCTTATCCTCCGAACTATTGCCCTCGGCTCCCTCATATATTTCCAGGTATTCATCAGGATTATAATTCTCATATTCCGGCTGGCCATCAAATCTTATGGCATAGGTGCAATCGCAATTCGCATGCACGTGACTTGCATGATGACCTTTTAGCGCCTCTTTACTAGCTGGCTGCCAGCCGTTTGATGCAAGAGTGATACAGAATGCGCATGAATCGCCATGAGGAATCCAGGCCCACTCAGCACCGTCTCTGATAGCATTCTGCATAGTTGTATCTATGCCAGCCATCTTGACCAGACGGCTGATTGCATTGGCTACATTATCAGGCAGGCCTGTCTTGCGTGTACCATTGACCGCCTTGGCCACTTCTTCAATTGTGGGCATATCCGCCAACTCAGCATCAGGAACCACAACACCACTTGCTGCAGCAATCTCGTTATACCACTCTGCCGCAGCTGCTCCGGCAGCCTCTCCATATCTGTTAGCAACAGAGAATGCATACTCAATTAGCCCAGGATCATTAATGCCATATATTTCGATAAAGTTTTTAACCTTCTGCCCGGCTGTGTTATTTAGTTTTGATAACCGACTTATGAAACTAACCCATTGATTCTCCGTTATCTTCATTCTCAACACCTGCCTCAGGCTCTACCATCTCCGGAGCGTTTCCAATTTCCTCCAATAACGTCAATCCTCGCTGCATAGCCTCCTGAGCCTTAATTCTCCTGATATCAGCCTTATCAAAACCGATCATCTCAAGAAATGTGTCTGTCGCTGCAAACCCCTGCCTTGCACTTGCAATCTTGATTGCTGCATCCGCAGATGCTGCCACGCTCGGCAATGCCGGATTCTTAAAATGCGCCACAACATCTCTCTGCTCCTCAGTCAGCTCATCCAGTGATACATCATTCGCAATAGCTGTAGCCATAAGAGCTATAGTCCTGAGGCTGTCTCCATTACCGGTATTAAGCTGCTCAGCCATTGCAATGAGAGTCTGCCCCTGTGCAACCACAGCCTCTGCACTGGTAGGATTAGCCTCTGATACAACGCCGGTGTCAGTCACGGATAATCCTGTGGCAGCTGAGAACTGTGTCGCCAGGATCCTGATCATCTCCACATGAGGCGATATATTACCCTGAGGGAGCTGACCGAATGCAGGTTTATCGCCTGTCTCCGGATTATTTGTGCTGGCCAGGATAGATCCAACATATTGCTTGAACTTCTGATTAATTACTGCATCATATTGATCATCAGTGATTCCTAGGAGATATTTTTGAGGACTTGTGGCAAATTCCAGGCCGATGGTAGCATTGGCTATGGTTCTTACGTATCCATCAATGAGCCTCCTCACTGGCTCCTTGATCCTAGATCTTCCAAACGGCTTATCGCTTGTCGCATTCCAGATCAGAGGCTCCATGAGAGGCCTGCCCATCTTATGCGGAAACTTTTCCGCATACCAGACCTCTGAATCCTGATCTCGCTTGATCTCCCAGAGGGCATCATCTGTATAGTAGGCTATGAATGATGGGCTCCAGCTAGTACGATTCTCGTTATCGGGAACTGAGTCCATGATTGCGAATCCGCAATCAATCCTGCCCTTTACTCCATTCCACATTGCTGATGCTGTCATTGGAGAATGGAATCTTATTTTGGCCCCAATCACAGGATCTGCAGATAATGTCGCAAATGTGCAGCCCAGCTTTAGCTCATCTCTGCAGGCTTTTGCATATTCAGCAATCAGGTTATTGCCTATAACGATATTATCCAGGGCCTCGACTTCTGAGCCGTTGATTCCAACAAATCCATCAAACATGCTGCGTGCTGCAAGCACATCAACAGTCTTGGCACCCCAGGAGCATCCTATCTCAAGCCTGGATAATCCATCCGGGAGTGCAATGCCCAAATTGACCGAATTAAGACTGATATTACCCTCATAATATCTGTTTTTATCAGCATTCTTTCCCTGGTGGAGATTGAACTGGTCAAGCAGCTGCTTCAGCCTGTCAGATTCATTCATATCGAATCCCACGATCATATCCGGATTAATTGACAACATCTCGCTCACCTCATCCGATTCTCATTTTCCTTGTTGGATCCCTTTTACTATTCTTAACACCCCATAAGGCCAGAGCGCAGGATTCTATTGGAGCAGCATTCTCCCCACCGAATCCCCATCCGCCTCCAATGGGTCTCTTACAACAGGTAATTGCACTATCCCTCAGATCGTCCTGCTCTGCATACCAGGTGAGAGTCTGTTCATTCAGGCCATCCATGACCACACTCACAGCTGCAATCACGTCCTTGGCGCTTGGCTTAATAATGGAGCCTTTTACACGCCAGTTATTTGCTATCTTATCTATCAAAACATCAACGCCATTACGGCCATCGATGACTACACAGCACGCTTTATCCTTGCGAACATTGAGCCAGTCTGCGAGCCATTGTGTGCCCAGCCCTGTGGGCCTCCTGTCTATCAGCTCAATCCTCTCCGAACCATCTGCAGCAATCACTGCGCCGCTGAGGCACACCTCAGAGCCATCCAATGTGAACTTAACCCCGTATGCAGTTTTGCCAACAGGAGCCTTGGCTATGCTCTTGCAGCTGTCCCAGAGCTTAACCGGTATAGCATAATCATTTTGAGCTTCTATAACAGGGGACCACCATCCCAATCGCTCCCTGGCGAATCCATCCGCACTCATGGTTTTTTGTTCTTCTGCTGTAAAATCCTCAGATAATCTGATTCCCAGCGCCGGATTACACATATACCAGAGAGAAGTGTCAGCAATATTGATCTGTGATACGCTATCAGCGCTCACACTCCACTCATGCCAGCAGTCTCTTTTGCTGGGCTCTGTCAGGCACACATTGCGCCGCCTCCGGAACACCTCACCAGGGCAGCCCGGATATGGTGGCGTGCCGGTGTATATTAATTGCCTGGTTCCTGTGGCACTGGCCGAGAGCGTTGCCATAATAGCCTCAACTTGATCATCTGTAAGCTCCTGAGCCTCGTCATATACAACAAGGGATATTCCGTCAAAACCTCTGGCAGCTTGTCGGCTCCTGGCAGAGAACTCTATCACGCCGCCGTTGTCAAGCTCGATGCACTCTTCGCCATTTGTATATCTAATTGTACGAACTATATCTGTGATTTCCGGATGCCTCTTGTCAGTAAACATTGCAGCAAGTCTCCGGAATGACTTCTTGCTGGTACGAACCTGGTGAGCCGTATGAAGGATTTTCTCCCCGTTTACTACAAGACCGTAGAACTCCCTCGCCTCCAGGCAGACGTTTTTGCCATTCTGCCTGGGGAGTGCTAGGCCGGCAGATGTCACATTATAACGGCCCTGCTCATCCTTACCGAGCCAGCAATCTATGACAAGTTCTTGCCATTTATCGAGCTTGCATCCATATTCACTCATTAAAATAGCCGCATCTTCTCCATCTGTGGAGAATCTCTGCGGCTCAACTTTTATTCTAGGCTCCTGACTTCCTTTCATTACGCCTCTCTTTTATGCTTATTCCTTATTAATTCCAGCATTGTCTTTGGCTGCTCAGCTTCTTCTTCAACCTGCCTAACAACCTCATCAGGCAATGAATCCATTATCCGATTCATTCCGGCCATATATGATCGCCAAAGATTTTCATATCCTTTAAATAATGGATTCTCACGTAGGCCCTTTTGGCCGCCTCCATTATCATAGGTGATAACGATGTTACTGCTTTTAATCGCATCCCTTGCATCATCCAGCTTGGCTTTCATCCAAGCAGTATTTAATATAATGGGCTCCAGGAGCTTCATTTTAGTTGCCGAGACTCCGGATCCTGACAGCAGGCCCTTTATTCTTCTCTCCTCTTTTTTAGCTTTGGCCTTAATATCATCACTCATTTATTAACTCCGCTTTTTTACCGGTCAGATTTTCCCATCTCTGGATTATCACATCACAGTAATGAGGATCCAGTTCACACATATAACACTTGCGTTTCAATTGTTCGCAGGCCATCATAGTACTGCCGCTGCCTCCGAAGCAATCCATAACCACATTATCTTTATCAGTTGTATGCCTAATAGCATTTGCTGACAATTCAACAGGTTTTTGTGTCGGATGTTTATAATCGTTTGCGTTGTCTTTTCCTATACTCCATACACTTCCAATACGCTTCTCTCTGATTTCTGCGCCATTATTAGCACACAATATAACCTCATAATCGGTTGAAAATGTATGTTTTAAATCTCCAATGCCACCTCCACCTTTATCCCAAATAATCATATTTGATAAATCAAAATACTGCTTAAATAATGGTAGCCATTTATCCAATACTTTCCATGTAGTGCAAATCATTACAAAGCCTTCAACTCTATCAAACAGGTTAGGAAAAAAGTCTAATATTTTATCGTCATTCTCTATTACATCAAATTTCTCAGTTTTTGTTCTCATATTGGATTGATAATTGTATCCGTATGGTGGATCTGTAAAGACCATATCAGCTTTTATTCCATCCATAAGCCTATCAATAACCGCAATATCTGTACTATCACCACAAATAAGCCTGTGCCCCCCCCAGTTTCCAAATATCGCCCAATTTACAACGAGATTCTACTTGTTCAGGTATCTCAGTTTCTTGCACTGGTTCCGCAGATGTATCATCCTCCGGATCAGGAAGCTCAAACGCAAACATATCAATATCAAAGTCATTATCCTGGAGCATATCAAGCTCACTGGACACAAGATCCATATCCCACTCTGCAAGCTCACCCAGACGATTATCTGCCAGGATGTATGCTTTTCGTTGCTGTTCTGTCAGACCCTCAACAAAAACGCATGGAATTGCATCAATTTTGAGCTTTTTTGCGGCCATAATTCGGCCATGTCCAGCAATGATATTTTTGTCCTTATCAATCAAAACAGGAGTTAAAAATCCGAACTCTCGAATGCTCGAAGATATCCTAGTTATCTGATCTTCCGAGTGTACCTTAGCATTATTTATGTACGGGATAAGATCGTCAATTTTAACCTTTTCAATCTTATTTATCTCACCCATTGACCACCCCATCCTTTTATATGATAGCTCGGGGGTATATCGGCGCT
>JAGCGL010000070.1 GCA_017649605.1 Spirochaetia bacterium | reverse complement strand
TGTACACCGGTGGGTGAAGCTTCCCTTGTCCTCGCCCTGCGGGATAGGCCCCTCGCACATGGACTTGAGCCATGCTTTGTAGTCGTTATCCTGCTCCATGTCGTCGTGGGAGCGGTTTTCGAAGCTGCCGAAATCCATCTCCTTCATCGCCTCTATAACCAGCTGCTCTGCCATGGGGAAGAGGATAGCGGCTGTCTCCCGGCACCGGCGCATGGGGCTTACGTAAACTTTAGTGGCAGCAGGGTAGGTGTGGGCATCCTTTAGGTCGGTTAGCTCTGCCTTTCCTGCCTCGCACAGGCTCTGGTCTGTCCTGCTGCCGATAAAGCGCCTGAGCAGGTTCCCCGGGGTCTTGCCGTGGCGTATGAAGTAGATCTTCATCCCTTGATCCTCTGGCCTATTCCGTAGAAGACCCGGGTGACGGTGCCGGCCGCTTCTGCAATTATGCACAGTGCCCGCCCTGTCTCTTCCCGCCATGTCCGCTCCTCCTGCAGAAGCGGGTGTATGCCGCAGCCTATCTCGTCCGAGCAGATGACTGCATCAGGGTTCTCTGCAATCAGCTTTCTAGCAAAATCCTGTGGGGAGCCTCCCTTCTCCAGGATTTGCTTTGTGATTAGGTGGAACTTGTCTATTGCAGGGCTCTTCAGAGCCTCATCGGGGCTGCACTGCACCGGTTTAAGCCCGGTCTCTTTCTCTGCCAGCTCTCCCTGTCCGTGTCCTGTTCCGCCGATATAAAGTCTTATCATTCTCAACCTCACCAGAAAAGCCCTGTACAGAGCAGAGTAGCCAGCTCCGAAAGCTGCAGGAACCATCCCACGATATCCCCTGTTGTGCCACCGAACTTCTTATATGCTGTGATCCGGTAATAGAGGAAAAGCAGCTCGTTCACACAGATGATGAGTAACCCAAGCCATCCGGCTAGCATCACAAGGGCAGCCGCACACAGGATTATGTATACAATCATGACTATTTTTGTGGTTTTTTTCGCAGTTGCATCGGCAAGGTCCTGGAGCATTCCCTCTTTCCGCGCCCCCTTGAATGAGACTGCGGCAAGTCCGCTCAATGCCCTGGAGAGGACAAATCCTATGCAGATTACATCCAGCATGGTCCAGCTTGAGACTGCGCTCCATCCTGCAAAATAAATCAGTAAATAAAGTGCTCCGAAGATTATTGCAAAGGCGCCGGCATGGGGATCCTTGAGTATCTCAAGCTTCCTCTCCGCTTCGGCGTGTGAAGAGAGGGCATCTACTGTATCGCAGAAGCCGTCCATATGTATGCCACCTGTGATAAGGAAGGGGAGTGCTGTGGCAACCGCAGTGCCGATAAGAACCGGCGCATCGAGGCATGCCGCAAGATAGAACCAGAGAAGCTCAACTCCGCCTATCACTGCACCTACCAAGGGGAAGAAGCAGAGGGCGTACCTTCTCGATTTGTCGTCCCACTTGAATGATGGGATTGGAATGTGGGAGTACATCTGGAATGCGATGGCTAGACTTTTCAGCATGGCAGTTCTCCTTTTATTCTGACCGGAATGCCGCACACCACCTCGAAGGCGGCATCGCAGCTCTGCACCAGGTGGCGGTTTATGGCGGTCAGAACCTCTTTATAGTTTTCTGTCTCTTTGCTGTAGGTTGTTCCGTCGGATGTGATCTCTAAAGAGACAAAGATTGTGTTCCCTTTTCTGTCCAGGATTGGAGAGAGCTCTTTCTTGATGGTGCTGGTCCAGTATTTGGCATCGGCCGCATCAGATGGAGCATTCTCCGGGTTGAACATGAGGTTTGCGGTGTAGGTGGAGATGCATTCAATAAGCAGGGTCTCTCCGTCGTCCGGCAGATTGTCGAGCCTTCCAGGCCTCTCCAAGGTGGTGAATCCCTTTCCAGCGCGGAGCTGATGGTGACGCTCAACTTTCTTTTTATCCTCTTCGCTTACCACAGGCATGGTGGCCACATAGACCAGCCTGCCTCCCAGCTTCTGTGCTGTGCTCTCTGCAAAGGCCGATTTGCCGGCTCCGCTCCCCCCTGTGATGAAGACCCTCATTGCTGCTCCTTATAGGGTTTTATCCCTATGGAGTCGAAGCTGTGGGTGCTGTTGTATACTGCCAGCGCTATATCCAAAAGTGGCAGCAGCATAATACCGCCTGTCCCTTCGCCCAGCGCCAGCTCTGCGGCGATAGGTGCCTTGAGTCCAAGTGCCTCCAAGGCAAGCTGGCAGCCAGGCTCCTTTCCTTTGTGAGAAGGAAGCATATAATCAATAGTATTCTTGTCTATTCTGCAGGCTGCAACTGCGGCGGCGCATGATATAAGGCCATCCAGCACCACAGGCAACTTGAGCTTGGGAGCGGCCAGAAGCACTCCGCACATAGCTGCAATGTCGGCACCGCCCACCTTGGAGATGACATCAATTGGGTCTGCCGGATCTGGCTTGTTTAGAGCAATCCCTTTCTTGACCGCCTCTATCTTGCGCTTTAAGCCTTCATCAGAAAGGCCGCTCCCCCGTCCGCACAGCAGGGCAGGGTCTTTGTCCAGAAGCACAGAAAGAACTGCGGCTGCAGTAGTGGTGTTTCCGATTCCCATCTCGCCAATAACCACCAGGCCGTTTCCATCAAGCTTTGCTTTCTCTGCCGCTTTCCGGCCGGCATCTACAGCACTTTCAGCCTCTTCCCGGGTCATGGCCGGCTCTTTGGTGAAGTTCCTGGTGCCATGTATCGATTTGCGCCTTATTACGCCATCTATATCATCCACCATCCCCACGTCATAGACTTCAACATGGGCATTGGCTTCTCTTGCCATCAGATTTGCATTGGAGAACCCTGCTGCCATAGAGGCGGCCACTGCAGTGGTGACTGTGTGGTCGGACTGGCTTATCCCTTCTTCCACTATGCCGTTGTCGGCGCAGAAGACCAGCACAGTGCGCCCTGCGATATATGGGCGGGAAATCTCCTGGGCCGCGGCAATCTTCGCAATCAGGCCCTCGAATAATCCAAGGCTGTGAAGCGGTTTTGCCACGGTGTTCCAGTTAGTGATACACCCCTGATAGATTTCCTTATAACTCACCTTATAAACAGTGCTCCTATCTGATAAACGGCAAGCGATGCAAGCCATGCCACAAGGCACTGCCAGAATACAACGCCTGCGGCCCACTTGGTTCCAAGCTCCCTCTTTATTGCCGCAATTGCTGCCACACATGGGGTGTAGAGGAGGGAGAAGATAAGCATGGACATAGCCTGAAGCGAGGTCAGCACTCCGGTCACATCGCCGTCAAACAGCACTGCCAGAGTTGATACAACGCTCTCCTTGGCCATGAAGCCGGAAATAAGAGAAGTACATATCTGCCAGCTTCCAAGGCCCACCGGCTTCATTATAACTGCAAAGCCGCCTGCGATTGCAGCCAGTATGCTCTTTTCCGAGTCTGCCACCATGTGGAAGTTGAAGTCGAGGCTCTGCAGCACCCAGATTATAAGGGTTGCCACCAGGATGACGGTGAAGGCCCGCTCCAAGAAGTCCTTTGCCTTGGCCCACAGGAGCCGTGTGATGTTTCCGACCCTCGGGAACCGGTAATTCGGCAGCTCCATCACAAACGGGACAGCCTCGCCCTTGAACAGGATATTCTTGTAGAGGAGGGCGATCAGAATTCCGAATATAATTCCCACCAGATAGAGCATTATCATTATATATGCGCCGTTCTTGGGGAAGAATGCGCTTACAAAGAATGCGTAGATAGGGAGCTTGGCGCTGCAGCTCATGAATGGGGCAAGCAGTATGGTCATCCTCCGGTCCCTCTCGCTGGGGAGTGTCCTGGTTGCCATTACAGCAGGCACAGTGCATCCGAATCCGATGAGCATTGGCACTATGCTCCGCCCCGAAAGTCCTATCTTCCTGAGGAGCCTGTCCATTACAAATGCGATACGTGTCGCATACCCTGAATCCTCCAGTATAGAGAGGAAGAAGAACAGGGTTATGATGATAGGTATGAAACTGAGGACGCTGCCGACACCTCCGAATAGCCCCTCTATGACAAGGCCGTGGAGGAATGGGTTCACATTCATCACTGTGAGCAGATTGTCCATGATCACAGTGACTTTATCCACTCCGGTCTCGATAAGCTCCTGCAGCCTGAGTCCTATGACATTGAATGTCAGGTAGAAGATAAGGGCCATAACCCCGATGAATGCAGGGATTCCTGTATACTTGCCGGTGAGGATCTTATCTATCTTTATGCTCCGGCTCCGCTCCTTGCTCTCCTTGGGCTTATGCACAGCAGCGGCGCACACCTTGCGGATGAAAGAGAAGCGCATCTCGGCTATGGAGGCGTTCCGGTCCAGCCTACGCTCTGTCTCCATCTGGGATACGATGTGGAGTATGGTCTCCTGCTCGTTCTGGTCAAGCTCAAGCCTTCTTGTTATCTCGGGGTCTCCCTCAATCACCTTGTTCACTGCAAAGAGCAGAGGAATGCCGCACCGTGCCGCGTGGTCCATGATAAAGAATGATATAGAGTGGATGCAGCGGTGGACAGCGCCTCCGTGGCTCTCCTCGTCACAGAAGTCCTGCTTGCGCGGCGTCTCCTGATACTTTGCGATATGCACAGCGTGGTCGACCAGCTCCTCGATACCCAGGTTCTTGGCTGCAGAGATAGGAACTACAGGGACGCCCAGCATCTCCTCCATGGCATTCACATCCACAGAGCCACCGTTTGCGCTCAGCTCATCCATCATATTAAGGGCCACAACCATGGGCACATTCAGCTCAAGGAGCTGCAGGGTAAGGAAAAGGTTTCTCTCTATATTTGTGGCATCTACAATGTTTATTTTAGCCTTGGGCTTCTCGTCCAGGACAAAGTTCTGGGATACCAACTCCTCG
>JAGCGL010000005.1 GCA_017649605.1 Spirochaetia bacterium | reverse complement strand
GCTTTTCCTCAAGCTTAATCCAAGACTAAGCTTGTAGACGTTCATGGGTCAATCTTCAGGACGCGGGTTCGACACCCGCCACCTCCACTATTCAAACATAAGGAGGCACACTATGTTTGATTATTCAAATACTGCACAGGCAGTAAAAGAACGCACACTTATCAAGAACGTATATATGTGGATGGCCGCAGGCCTTGCCCTTACTGGTCTTACATCGCTGTGGATGGCAAGCGACCCTGCCCGGGTACAGCAGATGATACAGGGCGGCACCATGTGGGTCTTCCTTATCGCAGAGCTTGTACTGGTGTTCTACCTCTCGGCAAGGCTTTTATCCATGAAGCCTCTGACCGCCACCCTATGCTTCGCAGGCTACTCTATCCTCAACGGTCTGACACTCTCTGTGATCTTCTATGCTTATACATTTGAGAGCATAACAAGCACTTTCTTCATCACAGCCGCAACATTCGGCGGAATGTGCCTTTATGCCATGACCACAAAGCGGAACCTGGCAACTATGGGCAACTACCTGGGAATGGCGCTGTGGGGTCTTATCATAGCTTCCCTGGTGAACATGTTCCTCAAGAGCAGCTCCTTCGACATGATGATCTCTGTAGTCGGCGTGCTGGTCTTCTGCGGACTTACAGCATACGACACCCAGTATATCCTGAATATAAGCCGGAACTACTCCGGTTCCCTGGATGAGAGCGACTACATCCGTTTCTCCATAATCGGAGCGCTCAAGCTCTACCTGGACTTCATAAACATGTTCCTGTACCTGCTCCGGTTCTTCGGCAGAAGAAAATAAATGCGTGTCACAGGCGGTATCTACAGCGGGCGCCAGGTGCGGTGTCCCAAGGGGGTAATACGCCCCTCCATGGACCGGATGAGGGAATCTGTGTTCTCTATACTTGGAAACATGGAGGGCCTCTCCTTCCTGGATATGTTCAGCGGCTCCGGCATAATAGGCATAGAGGCCGCATCCAGGGGCGCAGATCCTGTGGTGCTTGTAGAGAAAGACTTTATCAAAAAGAATGTGATAAAAGAGAATATCTCTTTTGTTGAGAGCGATATCCAGCTGCGCCTTATGTCGGTGGAACGCTATATACAGTGCGCCCCTGACGGCAGCTTCGACCTGGTATTCTTAGACCCGCCTTTCCCAAGACACAAGAAGAAAGAGCTTATAGAAAAGATTGGAGCCACCTCTTTGGTTAAAGAGGGAGGCCTTCTTATGATCCACTACCCCAGCGAGGACAACCTGGACAAGGAGAAATTCGAGGCGTTTGATCTTATAGATGAAAGGAAGTATGGAAGATCCATAGTTCTCTTCTATAAGAAGAAAGCTCTTACAGAAGAGAACCAGGAAGCTGTCAGATAAGAACTACAGCTGGGAAACAGAAGTGCAGCACTGCCAGTGCAATAGCTAAGATTCCAATAGCAGTCTTGAATTTATCAACAGCAGAATAGAAAGAACCGCATGCCTTTCCGAAGTCAACTTTCTTCTTCTCTGCTTTTGGTGCAGCCTCAGCAGTCTCAGCAGCCTTTGCATCTTCAGCCGGTGCCTCAGCATCCGGATTAACCTCTGCAGCAGCATCTGGAACTGGAACTTCTTCTGCCGGCTTTACATTCTTGGTGATAGTATCCTTGAGGAAATAGAGACAGATGATGAAAGATGTGATAGCGATAAGAAGGTCGCCTACAACTGCAACATCACCCGGGGTTACGCTGATGATCAGGAACAGACCTGTAATACCTGCAACAATGGCAAAAATGAACTTGGATGTGCCATTCTCAAAGAACTCTGCCACTTTAACAGCCCTTGGGAACTTCTTTGCCAGGAAATCATTGGCAAAGTAGATACCGCCGATCAGGTTGACAAAAATAGCAAGAAAATAAAACTGCAACATTTTTTACTCCTTTATTTTATTTTTTTCATTCTCTATCATTTTATCGACAACCTGGAGCTTTTTCTGTAAGCTCTCGATTGCCTTCTGTATCTTCAGCCGCTCTGCCTCCAGATGAGAGACTGGAGAAACCTGCTCCACCTGTGGAACCGGTTTTATTATTCCGGTCTTCACAGACTGGGCGCTCTCCCCCTCCATAAACGCATGGACAGCTTCTTCCCT
>JAGCGL010000069.1 GCA_017649605.1 Spirochaetia bacterium | reverse complement strand
GCACCACAGGATCTTGGCAGTCTGGGCAATCTTAGGCATTATCTTCTGCATGGTGGGGCCGGTGGTCTCAGTCTTCACCATCTTCATTCCACCTATACCCATGAGAGGGAATATTGCAACCATGAAGACAACGATTCCCATACCGCCCATGTAATGGGTCATGGCACGCCAGAACAGCATGCATTTAGGCAGCGCCTCTATATCCACAAGGATAGTTGCGCCGCAGCCGGTGAATCCCGACAGGGTTTCGACGAATGCATCGGTGTATGCAGGAATAACTCCGGAGATAAAGTATGGCATGGAACCGGATACTGCGGCTACAAGCCACAGTACGGCTACTGTTATGAAACCATCTTTTATGGAGAGGTTCTGCTGCTTGCGCTTGCGGCTTAAAAGGAGCAGTATCCCGGCCAGGATCAGGCTGACTGTCTGAGGCATGACAAAGAATGGAATCATGTCGGTCTCGCCGAACCAGATTGCCCAGCCTATGGAGGGGATTTCGGCCATGGCAATTATTATGAGCACCATGGCTATGACCTTTAAGATAAGCTTCGAATTCATTTACTTGAAAATAGTCTGCACCCTGTCGATGTTGTCCTTCTTCACCAGCAGGATGATGTTGTCTCCTTTCTTGAACTCGTAGTTACCGTTCGGCAGGATATCCTTGTCATCGCTTCTTACCGATAGGATAAGGGTCTGCGGAGGGAACTTGATCTCCTTGACCAGAAGACCTGCCGCCATGCTGGTCTCTGGAATCTGCAGCTGGATAACCTCTATGTCGCTCTCTGGAATAGAGTAGGAGTTCTTGAGGCCCCTGCGGCGCATGAAGCGTAGGATTCCCTGCAGTGTGCTGTAGTTAAGGCTGATAGGAACATCGATGCCCAGGTTTGTGGCTACGTTCAGATAGCTGGTCTTTTTTACCAGGGCCAGCGCCTTCTTCACACCCAAAGACTTGGCATAGACAGCAGAGACAATGTTCAGCTCCTGGTTCTCGGTGGCTGCCATTATAAGGTCGCCGTCGGTAAGGCCTTCATCCTCAAGCACGTTGTCGTCCGAGATATCCTCGTTCAATATAAGGGCTTCTGGGAACCTGGCCGCAAGCTCCTTGCACCGCTTGTAATCGCGGTCTATTATGGCAATATTCTTCTTGCCCAGAGGCTTATGGAAAATGCTCCAGAAATTCTTCTTCTGCCTGCTTATCTCTCCCTTGTCGTAGAAATGCTGGCATACATAGGCAGAGATATCATTCCCACCTACAATTATCATTTTATTGAGGTCGATCCTTTCCTTTCCGGCCTGGGCCAGAACCTTGGAAAGAGCCTCTTCGGTACCCATGAGGTAGAGCTGGTCTCCCTCTTCAATCTGGGTGTCTCCTTTTGGAATAGTATACTGGCCATCCTGGTAGATCAGGGCAACCAGTACCCGTGCCTCCAGCACAGTATGGAGATCCTTGACCAGCTTTCCTGCGAAAACGCTATCCTCCTGAACAGGTACAGTACGTATCTGGAGGCTTGTGTTCTCGAACAGCATAAGGTCTCCGGTTGCACCGTGCTCTATCTTGGAGATAATCTCTTTGGCAGCCTCCAGCTCGGGGTTCACGATGTAGTCGATACCCAGGAAGGATTTCTCCAGAAGGGATGTGTGGGTGAATGTTATATTGTGCACGCTGGCAATCTTGTTCGGGGTGTTGAATTCCCTGTTCACCAGGCCGCATGCAATCATGTTCCGCTCATCAGAACCTGTAAGGCTGATGAAATAATCGGCTTTTGAGACCCCGGCTTCCCGCAGGTTCTCGGGGTCAAGGCCATCCTTATTGATGACCAGGCAGTCCAGCGAGTTGGATGCCAGGTTGGCTTTCTCCATATCCTGCTCGAACATGATCACATTCATGTTCTCTGCTATCAGTGTCTTTGCAAGACGGGTTCCTACTCGGTCTGCACCTACGATAACTACTGTCATAATACTTTATTTTATATTATGCATGGCAGGGTGTCAATGTTGCAGGTGTTTCACAAAAATATTGACAACTCACTATAAATAATAAAAAATATCAATTGGCAGAAGGTACAGGGATGAATATCAGCGAAGAACTTAAAAAACGGATCCGCAACCCAGAGGTGATTGGAAAGGTTTGTACTGCGAAAGAGGCAGCCAGTTTTATAAAACCCGATATGACTCTTGGTGTCAGCGGCTTTGGAAAGTCTGGATACACAAAAGTTGTTGCCAAAGAGCTTGCCGCAAGGGCTGAAGCTGGTGAGAAACTCAATCTTACTGTCTATTCAGGAGCCTCGGTGGGGGATGAATTTGACGGAGTACTGACCCGTGCAGGGGCTCTATACTGCAGGATACCATACCAGAACAACAAGGATCTTAGGAATGCCATAAACGAGGGAAAGGTGAAGTATGTGGACCTTCCTATAAGCGTCATGGCAAAATGGGTGCGCAGCAACTATCTGAATCATATAGATGTGGCACTGGTTGAGGCGGCTGCAATAGATGAGAACGGGAATATAATTCCAACTCTGTCGGTGGGAGCGACCGAGACCTATGTGGCATGTGCGGACAAAGTCATAGTCGAGCTGAATACCCAGGTTCCCGCATGCGTGGAGGGAATACATGACATTTATATTCCAGAGCCTGCACCTTATACAAAGCCTATCAACATCCTTAAGTCCGGCGACAGGATAGGAACTCCGTATATTCCATGCAGCCCGTCGAAGATAGTGGCAGTTGTGGAGAGCGATGTCCTTGACTGCGGAATAACAGCCGGTGTTGTTGATGATGAGTTCAGAAAAATGTCAGAAAACCTTATCTCTTTCCTTAAGAATGAGGTTAAAGAGGGAAGACTGTGCAATCCGCTTCCTCCTCTGCAGGCTGGTATAGGCGCAGTTTCCGATGCAGTGATACAGGGACTGAAGGAGTCTGATTTCACTCATCTCAATGTCTTTTCCGAGATAGTGCAAGGTTCTTTCCTCACCCTTGCAGATGCAGGTAAGATAGATTCAATTTCCGGAGCCGGCATAACAATGTCCCAGGATGAGATGAAGGAATTCTACAAGAACATAGAGCGCTATCGGGATAAGCTTGTGCTGCGGCCTATGGAGATATCCAACAGCCACGAGGTTATACGCCGTCTGGGAGTAATAGCAATAAACACTGCGATTGAAGCCGACCTCTATGGAAATGTCAACTCAAGCTATATCGGCGGCACCAGGCTTATGAACGGAGTCGGCGGATCAGGGGATTTCTGCCAGAATGCAGGTGTCTCTATATTCATCACAAAATCAACCGCAAAGAATGGAAGGCTATCATCCATAGTTCCGATAGTAAGCCACATAGATCACACATCAAAAAATGTCCAGATACTGATCACAGAGCAGGGTGTCGCAGATCTTCGTGGACTCGATGTGATTGAACGGGCTGACCTGATTATAGATAAATGTGCTCATCCGAAGTTCCGTAAGGAGCTTAAGAAATATTTAAGCAAGGCAATTGTCCTTTCGGAACATCTTGCATATCCTTACAGCGAAGAGGCTGCAATGATGTTCCACAATGGCGAAATGGAGGTATAAAAATGAAAATTTTAGTTTTGAACGGAAGTCCCCATGTGAATGGAAACACAACAGCAATGGTCAATGCATTTAAAGAGGGTGCAGAGAGCAAGGGACACACAGTGGAGGTCATTCAGGTGGGAACAAAGCAGGTGAAGGGCTGTCTGGCCTGTGAATACTGCCATACAAAAGGAAACGGAAAGTGCATCCAGAAGGATGATATGGTTCCTGTTTATGAGGCTATCGATACAGCAGATATGATTGTATTCGCAAGCCCTGTTTATTATTTCGGGCTCAGCGGCCAGATGGAGTGCACCTTGAGCCGTTTCTATCCATATCCTATTCCAAAGGCAAAGAAATATGCGCTTCTCTTAAGCTCAATGTCACCTGGCGTATATGATGGAATTATTTCCCAGTACAAAGGGACTGTAAGCTACTTCGGCGCTCAGGATATGGGTATAATCACTGCCCATGACCCTGATAATAAATCTGCCGCAAAACTGGCAGAAGTGAAAAAACTTGGAGCAAGCTTATGAAAGGTTTATTTTTAGTGTGTATCGCAGCTCTTGCCGCATCTCCGGTCTTTGGGGCATCGCTGCTGTATCAGGGGCACGGAAGTGTGCGTATCCAGTCAAGCTCCGGCACTGTGGTCTATATCGATCCATATGTAGGAGAAGGGTATGACAAAGAGGCCGACCTTATTCTTGTTTCTCATGAGCACAGGGATCACAACCAGATCGGGCTGGTGAAGCAGACCGAGAAGACTGTTATTCTCCGAAGCAAGGATATGATTGTTGACGGAAAGTATCAGATCAAGAAGATCGCAGATATCGAGATCGAAGCTGTTCCTGCATACAACAAGAATCATAAGAGAGAAGAGTGTGTGGGCTATATTGTGACTGTCGACGGCAAGAAATGCTACTTTGCAGGAGACACATCAACCACAGATGCTATGCCTGGCTTTAAGGAACGCAAGCTTGATTACGCATTCCTCTGTATGGATGGAAAGTACAACATGGGACCTGAGGAAGCCACAGAGTGTGCCAAGATGATAGGGGCAAAGCATTCAGTGCCTTACCATATGGCTCCTGGCAAGCTGTTTGACGAGGAGACTGCAAAGAAACTTAAAGTTGATTCTCTTCTGATTGTTCCTGCCGGCACAGAGATTAATCTGTAATTATTTTTCCGATTCTGCAATCTTTCTGCAGAAATCCTGATCAAAGCCAGATACTGCGCTCCGGCCGAGTATGACGACTGGGGTCTTCAGCAGCAGCTGGTCCTCAAGAAGCTCCTGTGGTGTGTCATATTCCATATATGCCATGCCACGCTTCTTGTACTCCTTGGATTCTGTATTCAGAAGTTCCTCCGGCTTAATCAGCCTGAATATATTCTCAAGCTCTCCTGCGGTGAGCTCCCGTTCATCCAGATTCTGGAACTGCACCTTTATCCCACGCTCCTTGAAGAACCGGAGAGCCTTCTTTGTCTCATTGCATTTGTTTCTGCCGATAATGCGTATCATGGGAAAAAGGTAGCATGTAATAGATTATTCGTCAAACAACTTCTTGACATATGAATTGGCACAAACTATCATTTTTACCAGTATGGTTATCAAGTCAAAGAAAGATATAGAGAATCTTATCGATAAATGGGGCTTCCTGCCGTTCTTTGTGAATGAGATTGAGGGCTTCTCCATAGAGGAGCATGTTGATTCACGCTATTGGTTCACTGCAATACCAGGGCCGTGGGAGTGGAAAGGGGATATAATCCGTGACGGCTATGCCTATGGAAAGATATTCGGCAAGAAGTGCGGGTTTGCAACACTTGAATGGTACAGACATCTGGCCAACTGGCGGAGAAACGGCCTTGATTTTGAGTCCCGGAGAGATGAGGGACTGGTGCCGTATCAGGATCAGTATCTTTACAATGCACTTGCCGATTATGGATTTATTCAGTCAAATGGGTTGAAATCTGTGGCAGGGTTTGACAAAAAAGGCGGGAGGAAAGGGTTTGATACAATAATCACCCGCCTCCAGATGCAGTGTTATGTCTGCGTGTCAGATTTCCCATACCGCCTTGATAAGGATGGCAACACTTACGGCTGGGGCATAACAGAATATTCTACCCCTGAAGAACTGTTCAGGGATCGCTTTACAAAAGGGCTTTACAGGTGTAAGCCTGAATCATCAAGAAAGAAAATAGAAGACCACCTCCGCAAACTCCTGCCCAAGGCAACAGATGCCCAGATAGCCCGCTTCATCGGCCAGTAATTGACCCTCCACCCAGTGCGTAACAAATTTTTAAATTTTTTTCTCAAAAATTGAAGCAAAAATCACTTTTCGTATGTATATACAAATGTGAACATACTGTCGCTTATCTTTGACCAGGGCTGTCTGCTGTGCGGATATTCCGATTCTTTCTCTGAGAAATACGGGTTATGCAAAAAGTGTGCGTTCCCGCTGCTGTTCCATGAGAAGAAAGGGGAGAAGTGCCATGTCTGCGGCCGCCCGTTGATCTCTGAGGATGGAATATGCATGCGGTGCAGAAACGAGGATTATTCCTTCGATACAAACCGCTATTTCTGGGACTACGATGGGGTGGCTAAAACTGTGATAGGGCTCTACAAATTCAAGGGACAGCGCAGGATAGGCCGATTCCTGGCTTTAGCTGTATATCGTTATCTTCGAAGAAAAGGTCTTGATAATGTGCTCCTGGTTCCAGCCCCCTGCAGCCCGGCAAGGCTTAAGAAGACAGGCTATAATCACATGGAGGCAGTCTGCCGGGCTCTGAAAGGGCTGCACGGCATCCCTTTCGCCGCAGTGCTGCGGCGGCGCAGGGGGCGCCAGCTCAAGAAGCTGGGCAAGCAGGAGCGGAAGGAGGAGCTTGCCGATAAGCTTTATATAAAGCCAAAGGATGTCCGGAAATTCCAGTCTTTATGCCAGGGAAAACATATAATCCTTCTTGATGATGTATTCACCACAGGAACCACAGCCTCAGCCTGCTCAAGGATTCTTAAGGAAAATGGGGCCGAAAATGTAGATATAGTCACATTTGCTATTGATTAATTTTTTATTTTTTACTATTATAAAAGCAACTTTTAATATTTTAGGTATTAAAGGAGCCGTAAAAGCGGCTCCTTTTTTTGTAGGTTTTTTATGGAATTTGCTGATAAAAACGGAACATATTACCAGTTGCTCTCTCCGGTGGTGGAGGGGCTGGGCTTCTCTATAGTGGAGCTTTCTGCTGCAAACCGGCAGGATGGTATCCACATAAGCCTTGTCATCTTCTCTCCTGCCGGCGTTTCGGTAAAGGACTGCGAGAAGGTTCACCGTCTTGCGGCTGCCCGTGCCGAGGTTGCCTCTGACACACGCGATGTCTACTTCGAGGTCTCCTCTCCAGGTATAAACCGGAACATAAAGCATGCTGATGAGTTTGCATTATTCACAGGATACGGTGTAAAGGTTCTGTGCGATGGTGATAGTGAATGGATGCGCGGTATTCTCGAAGCATCCGGTGAAAAAGGAATTATTATTGATAATAAAATTGAAAAGTCCAGGAAGAAAATTCCCTACAGCCAGATAAAGAAGGCTAAGTTGGATTTCTCTTGGGAGGAGGCATAAAACCGTGGCTGACAAAACTAAACTGTCTGAGGCAATTAAGATTTTCGAAGAAGAGAAGGGTATTTCTCATGAGCTTGCCCTTAAGACAATCGAAGATACAATGCTTGCGGCATATAAGAAGAAATTCGGTTCTTCCGATGGCGTAGAAGTAAAGTTCAGCGATGATGAGAATGAGGTGTATCTTCAGGTCAAGAAAAGAATAGTTGATGATGTCTATGATGATGCAGTAGAAATTGATATTGACGAGGCCAGAGAAAAATTCGGCATGACAGACTGCGAGATTGGTGACGAGCTCCTTATCGATATTGATCCTCAGTCTTTCAGGTATATGGATGTCCAGAGTGCCCAGCAGCGGATGAACCAGCGGAGCAAGGCTATCAAGGACGACAAGATTTACTCTGAGTTCATCGATAAAGTTGGCGAGATGATAGTCGGCTACTGCCAGAGAGAGCATAATGGCAACATCTTTGTGGATCTGGGCAAGACCGAGGGAATCCTTCCAAAACGGTATCAGTCCCCAAGAGAGGTTTATCATGCCAACGACCGTATCAAGGCCTATGTTTACGAAGTGAAGAAAGATGATAACGGACTCAGCATAGTCCTTTCCAGAACCCATACAGAATTTGTCAAAAAGCTTTTTGAGCTTGAGGTTCCTGAGATTGCAGACAAGACTATCGAAATCTTCAAGATTGTCCGGGAGCCGGGCTACCGTGTGAAGATGTCTGTTTACACTCATCGTGATGATATCGACCCGGTAGGTGCCTGTGTAGGTCTCCGCGGTGCCCGCATCCAGGCTGTGGTACGGGAGATGGAGGGGGAGAAGATCGATGTGCTCAAGTACGATACAGACCCCACTGTCTACATCAAGAACGCCCTTTCTCCTGCAGAGGTTCAGCAGGTATACATCCTTGACGAGGCAAAGCGTCAGGCTCTTGCGGTTGTAAGCGATAGCCAGCTCTCACTTGCCATCGGCAAGCAGGGACTCAACGTAAGACTTGCAAACCGCCTTGTTGACTGGAACATCGATGTTAAGACCGAATCCCAGTTCCAGGAGATGGATATATTCGAGACCAAGAAGGCAGTATCTGATCTGTTCGGTGAGAATGATGATCAGGTTGAGGAGATCACAAAGCTCTCTGAGCTTCCAGATATTCCTGAGCGCATAGTAAATCTGCTGGCAGAGCATGGAATTGTTGAGATAGAGACCTTTATCAGCATGAGCGAGTCCAAGCTGCTTGAGATTCCAGGATTCACAAGAGACGACTTTGAGCTTGTAAAATCTATCATTGAGGAAAATGTGGAGATTACAGACGAGGACATTGAACCTCTGGAAGAGGAGAGCGAAAGCCCAGAAGAGCTTGATGAAGAAAAAGAATATTATGAATGTCCTGAATGCGGCAAGCCTATCACAGAGGATATGGACCACTGCCCGAACTGCGGTGTGGAACTCAGCTTCGAAGATGATGATGAAGAGGTTGAGGAAGAGGATGCCGACAGCGAAGAATAATAAAGAGGTTTAAGGAATATATGTCTGAAGAATTGGATAAAAAAGAGAAACCCAGGGCAACTTTGATCAAGCAGCCTAAGCGTGAAGTTGTTGCAGAAAAGCCTGCAGAACCGGTAGAGGCTGAACAGAAAAAGAAAAAAGTTGTTGTAAAAAAGAAAAAGGTTATTGCAAAGAAGCCTTCTGTTCCGGCAGAGACAAATACTCCGGCTCCAGAAGTTCCTGCACCAGAGCCTAAAGCAGCTCCGGCTGCCCCAGGGGCGGAGCATCCAGCTCCCAAGGCAGATATTCCTGCACCTCCAAAGCCAGAAAAGCCTGCTGCTCCTGCAAAAGGGGAGTGGAAGGGCCAGCCCGGCGGCTTCAAGCCCAAGGGAGAACGTCCCGAAGGTCAGAGCGGCTGGAAAGGTCAGCCCAGCGGTTGGAAGGGCCAGCCCGGTGGCTTCAAGCCCAAGGGTGAACGCCCCGAAGGTCAGGGCGGCTGGAAAGGACAGCCCAGCGGTTGGAAGGGTCAGCCTGGCGGCTTCAAGCCCAAGGGAGAACGCCCAGAGGGTCATGGTCAGGGTGGCTGGAAAGGCCAGCCCGGTGGTTTCAAGCCACGCGGAGAATGGCAGGGCCAGGGTGGCGGCTTTAAGCCGCGTCCAGAAGGACAGGGCGGTTTCCGGCCTCGTCCGGAGGGTCAGGGTGGTTTCAGACCTCGGGGCGAAGGTTCCGAAATGCCACCGGAGATGACCGGCCGCACCGGAGGAAAGAAATTCTTCAAGACCAAGAAGAAGGCCGATTATCAGAAGACCCGCAAGGAAAATATCGAAGAGATCGAGAAGAACTATCAGATAAAGAAGAAGGATGTGCAGAAGGCAAATCCTGTTCCGAAGAGCATTGACATCATGGATGTGATCACTGTTGCCGAGCTGGCCAAAAAGCTCAACCTGAAGGCATCTGATGTAATCACAAAGCTCATCGGAATGGGCCAGATGGTTACCATCAACCAGCAGATCGATGCCGACACTGCTTCAATCCTGGCCGACGAATACGGCTGCAAGGTAAACATTGTTTCCCTGTACGACCAGACAATTGTAGAGGGAGAGAAAGGTGACGATGCCGACATTGTTGAGCGTCCTCCTGTTGTAACAGTAATGGGCCATGTAGACCATGGTAAGACCAAACTTCTGGATGCAATCCGGTCGGCCAACGTGGCTGCCACCGAGTTCGGCGGCATCACACAGCATATCGGCGCATACAAGGTCGAGATCAACGGCCGCAGCATTGTATTCCTGGATACTCCGGGCCACGAGGCATTCACCCAGATGCGCGCCCGCGGTGCCCATCTTACAGATATCGTAGTCCTGGTGGTTGCCGCCAACGACGGTGTCATGCCGCAGACTATTGAGGCTATTAACCATGCCAAGGAAGCAAAGGTTCCGATCATAGTCGCAATCAACAAGATTGACCTTTACGAGGCTAACCCTGACCGTGTGAAACAGCAGCTTTCCGAGTACGGTCTTATTCCTGAGGAGTGGGGCGGCGACACTATCTACTGCCCGATCTCTGCCCTTAAGAAAGAGGGAATCGACAACCTGCTGGAGAATATCCTTATCGAGGCTGACATGCTGGAGCTCAAGGCCAATCCTAACTGCCGTGCAGAAGGAAAAGTCATCGAGTCCAAGGTGGACCAGGGCCGCGGTATGGTATCCACAGTCCTTATCCAGCGCGGTACCCTTAAGATCGGCGATGCCTTTATCGCAGGTGTCTATGCCGGAAAAGTAAGGGCTATGTTCAACGACAGAGGAAAGAAGATTGAGAGCGCAGGTCCTTCCACACCAGTGGAGATTCTGGGCTTCGAGGGTCTGCCTAATGCAGGCGACCCGTTCCAGGTAACCGAGTCTGAGAAGTATGCCCGTCAGATCGGCGAGAAGCGGCAGGAGCTTGAGAGAATCGGCGCAGCCAAGAATGTCAAGAAAGTCACTCTGGAGAACCTTTATACCTCTATCCAGGAAGGAGAGGTCCAGGAGCTAAAGGTCATCATCAAGGGCGATGTGCAAGGTTCTGTAGAGGCTCTCAAGAATACATTGGAAAAGCTTTCCACCAGCGAGATCCGGCTCCATACAATCCATGCATCTGTAGGTGCAATTGTGGAGAACGATGTCAACCTGGCATCTGCATCCGACGCTATCATTATCGGCTTCAACGTTCGTCCTACTGCAAAGGCGGCGCTTCTGGCAGAGCAGGAGAAGGTGGAGATCAAGCGGTATAACGTAATCTACCATGCCCAGGAAGATATCAAGGCAGCTATGGAAGGTATGCTCTCTCCAGAGCTTAAGGAGGAGCAGATCGGTACTGTTGAGGTCCGGGATACATTCAAGGTGCCCAAGGTCGGCACTATTGCCGGTGCATACGTCACAGACGGAAGTGTCAAGCGGAACTCCATTTGCCGTGTATATCGTGATGATGTTGAGATCTTCAACGGTAAAATCTCCTCCCTCAAGCGGTTCAAGGATGATGCCAAAGAGGTGGAGAAAGGCTTTGAGTGCGGTATCGGTCTTGAGAACTTCAACGATATCCAGATCGGCGATATCATCGAGGTCTACGAGATCAAAGAGATTGCCAGAAAGCTTTGAGGTAACTGAATGTCAGAATATAGACTTTTGCGCATAGAAGGCGTAATACAGGAGATTATCAGCACCCTTATCCTTACCGGAAAGGTAAAGGACCACAGGGTGAGCAAGCTTATCTCTATAAACCGGGTCAAGTGTGCTCCGGACTTGAGTGTGGCCAAGGTATTTGTATCTGGCTTTGAGTCCGAGAATGTGACCCGGCGGAGCGTGGAGGGGCTTAACAGCGCAGCTCCCTTTATCCAGGGTATTGTGGGAAAGAAGATACAGACCCGCCTTACCCCAAAGCTCACCTTTGTTTATGACGACTCTATTAAAGAAGGCTTTGAGATCAACAAGAAGATTGAGGAAATTCTTTCTTGATTCCAAGTTTTGTACTTTTGAACAAGGAAGCTGGAATCTCCTCCTTCCAGGCAATGAACCAGCTTAAGAAGGATATCGGCACCAAGAGGGTAGGCCACTGCGGCACCCTTGATCCCTTTGCCGACGGCCTTCTTCTGGCTCTGACCGGGCGGATAACCAAGTTCATGACCTATATGTCGGATATGTCCAAGGTCTACGAGGCTCACCTCAGGTTCGGTGAGGAGACAGATACCCTTGATCCCACTGGAAAGCTTATATCCCAGGGGCTGCCTATCCCTGATCTTGAGGCTGTGGAGAAGGCTGCTGCCTCATTCTCAGGCGATATCATGCAGGTGCCTCCCTCCTTCTCGGCAGTCCATGTGGATGGCAAGCGGGCCTACAAGCTGGCACGGCGGGGAGCGGAACTCGATATTCCGGCCAAGAAAGTGACTATTTATTCCTTTGAGATTATAGAGTACCGGAAGCCGGACCTCCGTTTCAGAGTAACATGCTCCGGAGGCACATACATCAGGGCTATAGCCCGGGATCTGGCTGCCATGTGCGGTACCAAAGGGTATCTTACCGAGCTTAGGCGTACCGCCATCGGTCCTTTCTCTCTCCAGGGGATTGAGATGGGCTCTTATAAGCTGCTTCCTGCTTCGGAGGGAATGGCACTCTGCGGGGTGGCCACCCAGGTTGTCCCCCGGACCGAGGCTGAAATGCTAAAGGCTGGGCGGGAGTTTACAAAGAAGTTTTCTGCCAAGGTTGCCCCTTTCATAGAGGAGGGGATATACAAAGCCCTGTTTGATGAAGAAGGTGATTTCTGCGCCATGGTGGGAAAACGGAGGGGCAGGCTCTATTATGAGTTTGCTGCAGGTGTGAATTGAACATATACAGTTGGAAAGAGTTTACAGAAAAGAAGCCTCTTTCAGGAGTACCCAGTGCCATAACAGTGGGGGTGTTCGACGGCATCCACAAGGGGCATATGGAGATTCTGCGACAGGTCCTTTCCCAGGGTAATGGGATACACTCTGTTGTATTTACGTTCCGGACTAATCCGGCGCTCTTTTTCAAGGGTAGTTTCAGGGGGGATATCTACACGCTCCAGCAGAAGATATCTGCCTTCCAGGAGCTGGGAGCAGATACCCTGATACTGATTGACTTTTCCGCTGATTTTGTTAAACTGTCAGGTAAGCAGTTTTTTTCTATCATAGGGGCGAGCCTTATGCTTAAAAAAATTGCTGTAGGATATGATTTCAAATGCGGATGTGGTAACGACACCACAAGTGATGATATTGTGTCCATGTTTGCCGGTACCGATGTAGATGTACAGGTGGTGCCGGAGTACAGGTGTGCAGGGGTGCCGGTGAAAAGCACCATGATACGCACCTTTATTCAGACGGGGGAGCTTAATATCCTCCCGGAGCTTATGGAATTTGGATATTCCATAGATATCTCAGGCCATATGGGCTCTATGCTCAGGTCTGATACAAAACAGGTTTTACCGCCTGCCGGAAGCTACAGTATGCGGCTTTACGACAGGGGAGAATATAGGAATGCCTCCATTACGGCTGGAAAGACGGCTGTGGGGTGGGAATTTATTTAAAAGGAGATATGTATGTCTTTAACAAAAGAAGAAAAGCTTGAACTCATTTCAAAATTCGGTGGCAGTGAGACTAACACTGGCTCAACAGAGGTTCAGATTGCTATTTTCACAAAGCGGATCAACGAGCTTACCGAGCACTTCAAGGTTCACACAAAGGATCACAACTCAAGAAGAGGAATGCTCAAGCTGATCGGACAGAGAAGAAAGCTTCTCAAGTACCTCAAGCGGACAGACCTTGACAAGTACAGAGAGCTTATTAAAGAACTTGGATTAAGAAAGTAATTCAAAGAACTAAAGAACAAAAGAACAAAGGATTTTTTGATGCCAAAAGTAACAATTAAAGTAGGCGGTCAGGATCTTACTCTGGAGACAGGTAAACTGGCCAAGCAGGCTAATGGTGCAGTATTTGCAACCTATGCTGGATCTGCAGTCCTTGCAACTGTATGCTGCTCTGAGGACACTATTGAAGGGCTTGATTACGTTCCTCTGCAGGTCGAATATAACGAGAAGTATTATGCTGCCGGAAAGATTCCTGGCGGCTTCCTTAAGAGAGAGGGAAAGGCAAAGGATAAGGAGATTCTGGTATCCCGCCTTATCGACCGTCCTATAAGACCTCTTTTCTCAAAAGCATTCAAAAGGGATATCCAGGTTGTGCCGACCGTAGTATCCGCAGACCAGATCAACCCACCTGATGTAGTGGCAATGGTAGCGGCATCAGCTGCTGTCTGCATCTCCGACATTCCGTTCAACGGCCCAGCCGCTGCAGTAAGAGTATGCTATCTTAACGGCGAATATGTCATCAACCCTACATTCGAACAGATCGAGAAGGCTGACATGGAGATTGTGGTTGCCGGAATCAAAGATGGAATCACCATGGTTGAGGGCGGTGCACACGAGGTTTCCGAGGATGTCATGCTTGAGGCAATCGACAGAGGAAGCAAGGTTGTTGCTGAGATCTGTGCTGCCCAGGAAGAGCTGGTTAAGCTGGCTGGAAAAGAGAAGCTTCCTATTCCTCCATCCGAAGAGGAGAGCTTTGCCTACTACGACAAAGTATGGGACTATGCATACGAGAAGTATAAGGCCGCATCATTCCTTCCTAGCAAGGTAGAGCGGAACAAGGGCAAGAAAGCTGTCAAGGTTGAGACCATTGCTCACTTCAAGGACGAGATCCCAGAGGAAGAGATCGGCAAGATCGGAGCAGTGTTCGAGGACTTAGAGTACAAGATTCTCAGAACTTCTATCCTTGAGAACAACCTCCGCTGCGACGGCAGAAATCCTACCCAGATCAGACCTATCACCTGCGAGGTAGGCGTTCTTCCTATGACCCACGGCTCATCACTCTTCACAAGAGGCGAGACCCAGTCCCTTTCCACCTGTACACTCGGTACAGAGGACGACGAGCAGATGTTCGACGATATCGACGGCGACAAGCGGTACTCCAACTTCATGCTCCACTATAACTTCCCACCGTTCTGCGTAGGCGAGACAGGAAAGCTCGGCACCGGACGGCGCGAGATCGGACATGGACACCTGGCACAGCGGTCACTGGCTGCTATGCTCCCTCCAAAGAGCGAATTCCCATACACTATCAGAGTTGTATCCGAGATCCTTGAATCAAACGGTTCTTCATCTATGGCAACTGTATGTGCCGGAACTCTGGCTCTGCTTGACACTGGTGTTCCTATGAGAAAGCCGGTTGCTGGTATTGCGATGGGACTTATCACCGAGGGCGACAAGACTGTGATCCTGAGCGATATCATGGGCGAGGAAGACCACTTCGGCGACATGGACTTCAAGGTTGCAGGAACCAAAGATGGTATCACCGGTTTCCAGATGGATATCAAGATTGCAGGTGTATCCAAAGAGATTATGCAGCGGGCCCTGAATCAGGCAAAAGAGGGCAGAATGCATATCCTTGGCATTATGTGCAACACCCTTTCTGGTCCACGTGAGAATGTTTCTCCAAACGCACCTCAGATTGTGCAGCTCAAGGTTGATGTTGATAAGATCGGCGCTGTAATCGGCTCCGGCGGAAAGAATATCAAGAGCATTGCAGAGAGATCCGAGTCCAAGGTTGACATCGACGATTTCGGCAATGTCAAGATCTATGGAAAGAACCTTGAGAAAGCTCTCCTTGCAAAGGAACTGGTAGAAAGCTTCATCGAGAAGCCTGAAGTAGGCAAGATCTATAATGGAACAGTAAGAAGAATCACCGATTTCGGCGCATTCATCGAGTTCCTCCCTGGAAAGGAAGGTCTGTGCCATATCTCCAGACTTTCTAAGGATAGAGTAGAGAATGTCACCGATGTGCTCAAAGAGGGTCAGGAGATTCCTGTAAAACTGGTCGAGATTGACCGGATGGGAAGAATGAACCTGAGCTATATCGAGGCAATTGATCCTACCTATGTACCTCCTAAGCAGGAGAAACCGCAGCGGGAACGCTCCGAGCGCTTCGGCCGGGACAGAGACCGTGACCGGGATAGAGACAGAGGATTCAGAAGAAGATTCGAAGACAGAGAAAAAAAGGACGAAGAATAATTCTGAATATAACGGAATAAACTGAGGGGATATGCAGACGCATATCCCTTTTTTAAACATGGATGTGATGACTATGGAAATTGTGAAAGTGATCTGTAAGGCAGAGGATAAGGATTTTCTTCCTGTATATTCTTCGGCCGAGGCGGCAGGAGCTGACCTTAAGGCTTGTATCCAGGAGGATATTGTCATTAAACCTGGTCAGAGGTATCTGGTTCCAACCGGTCTTTCCATCCAGCTCCCTGTAGGGTATGAGGCACAGATACGCCCCCGTTCCGGGCTTGCGATAAAGCACGGCATAAGCCTGGTGAACACCCCAGGCACCATCGATTCCGACTACAGGGGCGAAGTTAAGATTATTATGATAAACCATGGCTCCGAGGATTTTATAATCCGCAGGGGCGACAGGATTGCCCAGATGGTTATAGCTCCGGTGATCCATGGTATGTTTGCACTCTCAAATTCACTTGATACTACAGACCGCGGCGCCGGAGGGTTCGGTTCCACAGGAGTATAGGGGATAATGGGCTCTTATTCACGGATCTACAGATATATAGGGAAGGAATTCTTTTTCTCTTTCTTTGTCTGTTTCTGCTTCTTTTTCTTTATTTTCTTCGTCAACCAGATTCTGTTCCTGGCTGAGAAAATATTGGAAAAGCATGTCCCTTTCAAAGATGTGGTGATGCTGCTGGTCTACTTCATGCCCTCCATGATCTCCCTGTCGTTCCCATTTGCCGCTCTGGTTGCCTGCCTTATGACTGTAGGCCGCCTCTCATCCGACAACGAGATCCTGGCCATGCAGGCTCTGGGAATCCGCCATATAAAAATATTCTTTCCACTTATTGTGCTGGGACTTGTCTTCTCGGTTTCCTCTTTCTACATTAACGACTATCTGATGCCTTATGGCACTATAAAATACACCAAGCTCTACAGAGAGCTTATCTATTCAAACCCAGCCCTTGAGCTGGTCCCTTACTCTGTCAAGGAATACCTGGATACTGTGATTGTTACAGGGGATATCAAGGACAATGTGATCCACGATATTATGATCCTGGACAAGGATAAGGATGGAAACCGCAGAGTGATTACAGCCGACACAGCGCAGTTTCTGAATGATGAGAAAAATTCTGGCAACAGTGTAATATCGCTGGAGCTCCATAATGTTTTCAGCCATGTGAGCGACCAGAAAAAGCGCTCCGATTACGATTATTTCACTGCCCAGCGGATGGTTTACAACATACTGCTGGCCAACATGTCCTCCTCGGTGCGAACTTTGGGGCCAAGGGAAATGAGCACTGTGGATGTTTATGACAAGCTTAAGAAAATGGACAGCGACTTCCTGGCTGAACGGGCAAACAAGCTCACTTATATGGGACCCAACATAGCCCAGGCCATGAGCGACTGGTTCTTTGCCACCGGTGAACAGGACAGGACAGCCCTGATAAACAATATACGGGCTCAGCTTAGTTCTTATGCCGATGTCTATTACGAAGAGAACACAGACCGGAATTATAAGATACATAAGCTGGAATTCTACAAGAAGTTCTCTCTGCCGTTCTCGTGTCTCTGCTTTGTGCTGTTTGCTTTCCCCGCAGGCCTTTTCTCCAAGCGGAGCGGCCGTACTGTAGGCTTTGGAATAGGGCTTCTTTTCTCCCTGTTCTACTGGTGTATGATGTTTGCAGGGCATACCATTGGAATCAAGAGCGACATAAACTCTTTCATGGCTATGTGGATTCCTAACTTTGTCATTCTTTTCATAGCCCTGGTGCTCTATATTGTGAGGTTTGTCAGACGATGAGACTGCTTTATAAGATGTCCATGGGATATTTCTTCCGCTATCTTATCTCATCAATCCTCTTCTTTGTCCTTATTCTGGAGCTTCTGGATGTGTTCCAGAACCTGTGGCGCTATATTAATAACGGAGTCCCTCTGAGTCAGATTCTTCATGTGGCAATCCTCTATTTCCCAAAGTGTGTAGTGTTCTCGCTTCCTATCTCTGTCCTTTTCTCCATTGCCTACACCCTGGGAAACTTCTATGCCAACAACGAGCTTATCGCTATATTTGGATGCGGTGTCTCCCTCTATAAATTTGTGTTTCCTTTTATCCTTATAGGAATGCTCCTGAGCATGGGATCCTTTTGCTTTGAGGAGAAGGTGGTCATAAGAACTTACCGGGAGAAAGGGGAGCTTACCTATAATCTTCTGAACCGGCAGCGCGACTATAACAATTCCAATGTGACAATTATAGACCATACCCATAACCGTATATACCATGCCGACTTTTACAATGATTCAGAGCAGGTTCTCTCCAACGTGGTCATAACCGAAAACGATGGTTCGGGCTGGCCGGTGAGGCTGGATGCCAATGTGGCGGAATGGAGCGAGGAAGACAGCTGCTGGGTGTTCCACAATGTAGTTATATTCAAATGGGATCCCGAGAAAAACCTCTATGCCATGAAACAGAGCAGGATACTTATGGACAGCTCCTATGCCCAGAGTCCGGACTCCTTCAGAAACATCTCTAGGAATGTGGAGGAGATGGAGATGGAGACAGCCAAGGAATGGATAGATACCCTGCGTAAAGCAGGACTTCCATACAAGGAGGCCTTGACCGAATATTATAAGCGGTTCTCCTTCACCTTTACCCCTCTTATAGTTGCCCTTATCTCCATATCATTCACCGGAAAGTTCAGGAAGAATGTGCTCCTTATGAGCCTTCTTTCCAGTATGATAATTGCGGCAGGCTACTATATTCTGCAGATGGTGCTTATGCTCTTTGCAAAGATGGGGTATATTCCTCCGCTGGCAGGGGCCTGGGGAGCTCTGTTTACATTTATTATTTTAAGTCTGATAATGCTTAAAAATGCCGATACATAAAGAAAGGTAGAAATGGAATTTACAATTCTTAAGAAAAGTACAAAGTCTAAAGCCCGCCGTACCCGCATAGTCCTGCCACATGGCACTATAGAGACACCTGTTTATATGCCGGTTGGAACCAACGGCAGTGTAAAGGCGATAAAGCATCAGGATGTGGCCGATATGGGCTACAGGCTTATACTTGGAAATACCTACCACCTGTATCTCCGTCCTGGTATAGAGGTTATAAAGCAGGCGGGCGGGCTGCATCAGTTCACCTCCTGGCCCCACAATATCCTTACCGATTCAGGCGGTTTCCAGATTTTCTCTCTGGCACCATTCCGCAAGATAAAAGAGGAGGGGATGTATTTCCGCTCCCACATAGACGGTTCATACCATATGCTTACCCCTGAGCTGGCTGTCCAGCTGCAGTGCGGCTTCAGAAGCGACATACTCATGGCTCTGGATCAGTGCACAGCCCCTGGAATAACCGAGAAAGAGGCTGTAAAAGCCATGGAGATAACCCACAGGTGGGCCACCCGGTGCAAGGAAGAATGGCTGCGGTGCAACGACCAGTGGGATGGCAACCTGTTCGGCATAGTGCAGGGCAACTTCTTCAAGAATCTGAGGAAGGAGAGTGCACAGTTCATAAACGATCTGGACCTGCCGGGAATTGCCATAGGTGGCCTTTCGGTAGGGGAGGAGCCTCCTGTTTTCAAGGATTTCCTTGCCTATACCTGTGAATATCTGGATGAGAACAAACCACATTACCTTATGGGAGTTGGAACTCCGGAATATATACTTGAGGCTTTTGAGGATGGTGTGGATATGCTGGACTGTGTCTATGCCACCCGCATTGCCCGGAACGGCGCAGTATTTACCCACGACGGTCTCCTGGCCATGAAGAAGGAGCGTTTTGCATCTGATTTCAGTCCTATAGAAGAGGGCTGCAACTGCTATACATGCCGGCATTATACCAGGGCATTCCTCCGCCAGATGTTCAAGACCAACGAGATTATGGGGCCTATGCTGGCCACTATTCACAACCTTCAGTTCATGTATAATCTGGTTGAGGATATAAAGAAAAGCATAGATAATGACTCTTTCGAGGTTTTCAAGAAAGAGTTTTTAAGCAGGTACACAGGTGGAGAAAGAGAATAACAGCGAAAACAGACGCAGAGGACTCAGCACAATCGCTGTAATGCTGTGCACCATGTTCTCCAGAATCCTGGGGTTTGTTAAGATTGTCATTATAGGGGCTGTGTTCGGAGGATCAGGCAAGGCCGATGTTCTCAACGCAGTGTTCAACATCCCGAACAACCTAAGGAAGCTGATGGCCGAGGGGGCTCTCTCTTCTTCTTTTATTCCTGTGCTTGCCGGTTCTTTGGCCAACAGAGAGCCCCATGATGTCACACGGAAAATAGTGCGCAACATAATGGCTTTCCAGATTGTAGTGCTTATTCCTCTGTGTATACTTTCTATAATCTTTTCCGATTTTCTGGTGAACAAAGTATTGCTTGATTTTGCCGACCCTGCGCTGCAGGAGCTGGCTGTCTCCCTTTTCCGGTGGTTCATCAGTTATATTCTCCTGATCTCTATAAGCGCAGTGCTTTTAGGTGTGCTCAATGTGCATGGCTATTTCACTATACCGGCCCTGACTCCTATTCTTTTCTCCATTGCAGTGATATTGAGTATTCTCTGCCTGCACCGGAGTATGGGTGTCTACTCCATGGCCGTAGGTGTTCTGGCCGGCGGTGTGCTGCAGATATTGTTCCAGTGCCCTCTGTTTAAGAAGCTGGGGTATGACTTCAAGTTTTCATTTGATTTCAGGAATGAAAAGTTCAGGCGGATAATGGTCAACTGGTTCCCGGTGCTGGCCACCTCCTGCATATTTGCCATTAATCAGCAGATTGCCATGCGGTTTGCATCGGGCCTTGAGACAGGCAGCTCCTCTGCCATCAGCTATGCCCTGGTGTTCTGGCAGCTCCCATTTGGCATTTTCTCTGCCTCTATAACGACAGTGCTGTTCCCCCAGATGAGCAAAGAGGGGGCCACCGGCCAGCTTGCCCAGCTTACAGACACCCTTACTACAGGTATTGTCTCTCTTATGGGGCTGCTTATTCCTTCCTCTCTCATCATGTACTTCCTGGGCTACGACATTATCTCCATAGGAATGCAGCGGGGCTCCTTTACAGTGGATAACACTGCCATGGCCGGCTTTGTGCTGCAGGGCTATGCCTGGGGACTCCTGGGAACAGGTGCCTTCAACTTTATCCAAAGGTACTACTATTCACTTAACAACTATAAGAAACCTTTCTTCTTTGCTGTGCTGTGTGCAACCATGGATGTGCTTCTTTCCCTCTGGCTCAAGGAGACTCCGCTGCGTGTGGCCGGCCTTGCATGGGCAAACACCATATCCTTTACCCTGGGCACATGCTTTATGCTGGCCGACATCAAGCTGCATTCAAAGCTGCTTTCTGTCACCAGTATTCTTAAGGATCTGGCGAAGATACTTATTTCTGTTAGTGTCGGAATAATCCCGGTTCTGGTCTACCTTTATTTCTGCAGCTCCTGGTGGCATGATGGGGCAAGCTTAAGATATCTGGGGGCTTTCCTTGCTGTATGTGCAGTATTTGCGGCAGTGGTTCTGGCTCTGTATAAAGTGCTTAAACTGGATGCCCTTTTTATGCTGTGGCTGCGCAGAAGAAAGAGATCATCCTAAAAAAAATCATCCTGCAGCAAGCCTTTCCGCACTTGGTTACAGGATGATGTATTCTATGGTTATTTAACTGTCAGATTAAATCAGAAGCCTCGATAGAAAGCACCTTGAAGTTGTACTGAGTGCCGTTTATCTCAAAGTGCAGCTCTTCCTCTTTCTCTGCCCCGATTAGCTCATCAGCAAGCGGTGCCAGATAAGAGATGATATTCTTCTCCGGGTCTGATTCCCATGGTCCAAGAATGTTATAAACAACATTCTGGTTTGTATCCAGATTAAGCAGTGTGACCTTGGTTCCAAAGCCGATCATATCAAGCTTCAGATTTTTCTTGTCAAATACAACTGCGTTGTTTATTTCCTCTGTCAGTTTTGCAGCAGCAGCATTGAGCATTCCCTGCTTTTCTTTTCCATACTTGTACTCGGCGTTTTCGCTCAAGTCTCCAAGTGCTATAGCCTCGCCGATCTCCTTGGAGTTCTTAGGAATCTCAACATCAATTATGTACTTAAGCTCTGCCTGCTTCTTTTCCAGTCCAGCCTGGGTTACTCTGGTTCCTCCACCTACAGTTTCCAGGTTTTCGCGCTTTTCTGTCTCGAACTTGACGTTAGGATATTTTTCCTTGAGCTTTTTCTTAAAGTCGTTCAGAAGTTCATAGCTCAGATTTGTCACACCCTCAAGCCTGAACAGCATCTGCTTTGCAACTTTCGGGTCAGAATTGATGATAAACTGGTCAAGACGGCTGATAGATTCTTTTTTCTTCTTATCCTTAGGTATAAACAGATACTGGACAATCTTTTTGCTTATCTTCTGGTCTTCCTCTGAATTCTTTTTATTCTTGCCTGCAATCTCGCGGTTGGTGATATCCAGCAGGAAAATCATATCGGTAAGCATTTTCTGTTCCGAAGGTATAAGTTCCTTGATGAACGAATAGTTCTCCTCGTTCTCGCATACCCATACAAACTGCTTCCTGTTGGTCTTGAATTCACCAAGAATCTTATTGAACACATCTTTGATCTTGTCGGAATATCCAGCCTCTATAAGGGTGTCTGGAATGTACTTCTCGAGGTGATAAGGGAACAGGCTGCAGAATATGTCTGGCCATTCAGGTATAGTCTCCTTGATTTTTCCAAGGAATCCTTCCCGCAGCTCTTTCTGCCGCTCCGGAATGGAGCAGAATGCCTCTGTGATATCAGGAATCTCTCTGTAGATATCTGCAAATGACTTGGCAGCTATAAGGTCTGTGTTCTCCAGAATAAGCCAGCTGCATATCTTTTCTCCAAAGTTTCCAGAATTGTTGTAGACAGTATAGAAATAGTCCAGCATATCATTGTAGAACTCGTTTTTATCCACATCTGCCTTTAAATAATCCTGATAAGCTGAATACTTGTCGAAGAAGCTTTCCTTGTTCTTGAATACAGTGAAAAGTTTCTCTTCCTGTGTTATAGGCTTTACTCTGACTTCGAAGAAGCCTTTCTTGTCAAGGATGTTTCCGAAATCCTTGTCTGCCATAAGAACTTTCTTCGCCTCCTGGCTCCAGGAAGCCCATTCCTTTGCATTAAGGATTCCCTCATTCCTGATTTTCTGGGTAAGCTCTTTCTTGATCAGCTTAAGGTCTGCGCAGTTGTCAAAGCTCTTGATAATAGCCTTGAGTGTTCCTTTGACATCCCCTAAAACCATCTGCTTAAGGTCGGAAAGCTTATGGGTGCACTTGATTACCCAGATATGATCCTTCGGCAGGATAGAGAGATTTTTTACAGCCATCTTAATGGCCATCTCGTGGCCGAACATGGTCTTTCCTGTCTCCAGATTGAAAAAGTCTATGGTTATGAACTCGTCGTTGACAGACTTGATACGGCCGATTCCAAAGTCGTTGTGGAGCACAAAGTTGCCCTTTGCGAAGTCGATATACTTTTCGAAATCATTTATGGCATCGTTCAGCGGTCTCCAGGCCTGGGAGATGTTTGAATCGTTAAGTGCATTCTGGAAGTGGGGCAGGTTGCCGTACTTGGCGGTGTAGCACTCTATTATCTCCTTTCTCACCTCGTCGCCCTTGAAGTTGAGTGCAATGATCTCCTTGAGCATCTCGATGGCGTTGTCCCAATCCTTTCCTGCCTTGAAGTGCAGATAAAGGTCATTCATCAGCATAGCTATCTTCTCGGCCTGGATTGCCCGGCTTATCTTCTTGAGGAAATAGTGGAAGAACTCAAGGTCGTCCGGATCTATCTCCAGCATTTTTGCCCATATTTCCTTTATATTTGTGAAAAGCTTCTTCTGGGAATACCGCAGTATTGCCTTCTTGTAGTAGCTTATGGCTTTCTCTTTGTCTCCGTCGGCCTCGTACTTCTCGGCAAGCGCCTTGGTTATATCGGTCTCGTCATGGTCAACTCTGATAATCTTTTCCCATGTCGCTATCTTGTTATCTTCCTGTCCCTCTTCCTTATAGCAGTTGGCAAGAATCTTAAGGGCAGACTTGTTGTCTCCGTAAGTAAGCATCTTGATGCACAGAGCCTCTGCCACATTCCATTTGCCTGCATCGGTGAACAGGGTGATAAGCTGCAGCATGTTTGAGTCATCAAGCCTGTTCTGGGAAAGGGTAAGAGTCCCGGACAAATAAAGGCCGATGATGCTGTTCTTGTTATGGGCAAGGTGCTCATCGCAGTTCTCAAGTACCGCAGCCTTTGTCTCATCGTCAGCAATCTCTTTGATAATGCTGTCAAGTTCCTCAAAGTTTGAGACAGAATAGCTGGTGATAGCAGCACGGGTCCATTTTTCCTCGTTGAGAAGATGGCTTATCTTTTCAATAATGTTTGAATCCATTTCAGTTTTCTCCATCAGTTTGTATAAAGTTCATAAACCGCGGGGTTTAAATCCCTAATTTTCTTCAGCGTGTTCTCTCTTGCACCGCTGTCATTTCCAATAATGTCGTAGAAATCTATAAGCCAGAAGTACCGGTTTATCAGCCGGGGGATATTCAACTCGTTGTTCTCTCCGTCGTTCAGGGCTGTCTCTAAAGTCACTATGGACTGCTTAAGCTGGGCTGTCTCCAGCGGCCTAAGCTCCCGCTTGATGTCAAAGACTCCCTTGAGCACCCCGTATACAGGAATCCATTCCTTTAGGGCTGCGCCGGTGTAACCCATGCTCCGCACCAGGCTGGCAAGCTGGTGTATCATCCCGGATTCCAGATTGTCCAGATCTACCTTCTGAGGGTCGATATAGAAGGCTTCTCTGAAGAACACCCTGGCCATCCTGGTCTCGTTCACCATCTCGTAACAGTCAGCCAGTTCGGCAAGAACTGCGGCATCGCTGTTCTTCTTGGTGTTGGCCGCCTCCAGGTTCCGTATAGCCTCCAGATAGTTGCCGATATTCTTATAACAGACCCCTATATGGAACAGGGTGGCAGAATCCGATATCTTGGATTCGCTGGCAAATCTGGAGAAGCTGTACAACCCCTGGCTGAAGACCCTGGCTTTAATAGCAGAATAGACTTTTTCGTCCCTTTCTCTGTCTTTTATAAAGTCCTGGAACACCTTCCACTGCCGGAGTATGAATATCCCTCTCTTATAATGGTCCTCAATCTCCCTGTATTTAAGCTTTCTGGAAAGCCAGAAGCCTGTATACATAAGGTCGGTCTTAACCCGCTCGTCAGACATATCTGCAGAACGCAGGAGCCTGAAGTTTTTTTCTGCCTTTTCCAGGTCACCGATGTTGATGTAATTAACAGCTTCCTGACGCAATATTTCGGGTCTCTTTTCCACTATGATTTCCACTTCTCTCAACTTTTCAGTATATTATATTTAAAAAATATAGTCAATGTGACAGAAGCTTATCCAGAAGTAAAAACAGATAAGATAAAATAAGGAATCCTGCCCCTATGGCAACGCACCAGACAGCTACTCCTCCTGGCCCCATAAGTTCGATATCCAGGAAGAAGTAGGGGACTTTGCAGAGCTGGCCCTCTACTATGAAAGTGCCTCCCAAAGGTTTGTAGATCAGCATTATATAGCCCAGGTAAAGCAGGGGATAACAGAGCCATTTAAATGGGTATGAGACCCTCATAAGCCCTTTTGGAGCGAACAGAAGATAATCTGCCCAGAAACAGACAGGAACCAGATAATGGGCAAAAGATGTGGCGATATTCTTTAAATTATTCAGGTTGCTCAGAGTCAGGTCTGCCGGCCTGATCATAAAATGGTATATCAGGAAGGTCAGGGTTATGCAGACAGCGGCCAGTCCCCGTAACAGGGCAGGTGGTTCTTTCCTCAGGTTCCAGAACAGCACTATAAGGCACATGACATTGCTCTGGATGGTAAAATAAGAGAAGAGTTCCACATGCCGCGGGCAGTCTATCATGGTCAGCACTATACATGTTGCCGAGAGGACAAAGAATATGGGTCTGAATATGTTTTTTCCTCGTTTCATAAAGTGAATTATATCACTTTTTCTCCCTTTAGGATAGCCAAAAATAATCGTTTACCCAGTTTACCTTTTCTGTAAATATGGATATGATGTTATCAAACTAAACAAATCAATAATACTTCTTAATAGGAGAAAATGGTAAACGGCATGAAAACTTTTTCAAAAGGTGGTGTACATCCTGCGGGCCACAAGGAACTGTCAAATGCTATAGCCATCCGCAATGCGGAGGTCAAAGGCACTCTGATATTCCCAATGTCCATGCATATCGGCGCTCCTGCTGAATGTTTAGTAAAAGTAGGGGACGAAGTAAACGAAGGTATGCTTATCGGAAAGGCTGCCGGCTTTATTTCTGCTAACATTTACTGCTCAGTAAAAGGTGTTGTCAAGGAGATCAAGGATATCTACCTGGCAAGCGGAATGAAGACCAAGGCAGTTGTTGTAGAGACAGCTGAAGATTTCAAACCGGGCGAGGTTAAGTTCGAGGCATCGGACTGGGAAAAGCTTACCCCGAAGGAGATCGTAGATAAGATTGCAGCTGCTGGTATTGTAGGTCTTGGTGGAGCTACATTCCCTGTAAACGTAAAATACAGCATTCCGCCAGATTCCAAGGTAGATGCCCTGGTTATCAACGGTGTAGAGTGCGAG
>JAGCGL010000068.1 GCA_017649605.1 Spirochaetia bacterium | reverse complement strand
TGGAGGAGGTTGATTATTCTGGAGACCCTGATTATACACTTTCATATGCCAGGGATTACAAAAAAGCATTTCCAACTGCTGACACCATAAATGGCGGAACGGTTTCCGTTGCCGGTTCTGTGCGCATCATTGACGGAGTCGCACCCAATATGCGGGACTTGGGAGGATGGGAGGCAGAAGGCGGGCACGTTGCTTATGGCAAGCTCTTTAGGGGCGCCAAACTTGACCGGATAAGCAGTGCCGGGAAAGGAATCTTCCTGGATGAACTAGGCATATCGGTGGATCTGGACCTTCGCGGAAGCGTGCCTGGCGAGAGGAAAGCCGGCCCTGTAATCGAGGGCGTGGAGTATGCAAGGTTATCTGTAGAGAGGTACCTGGGAAGAGGCAGCGGAAAGACAGAAGAATTGTATCAACTGGCCATAAGGTATATCATAGGCTGGCTTTCACAAGGAAAAGCTGTGTATATACACTGCACTGCCGGTGCCGACCGCACAGGAACCCTGGCGTTCCTTATAGAGGCTCTGCTTGGCGTGTCGGAGAGCGACCTGTCAAAGGACTATGAATTGACTACTTTTTTGGGCAGGCATACACGCCTGAGGAATTCCAGGGCGGGTCTGTTCCAGAGTTGTGTTTTGTATGAGATGGTATCATATCTGAGGAATTATGGCTATCCCCAGGTTCAGAGTATCAATCAGTTGGTATTGAACTGGGCTACCACCAGACATTCGGAGGATGTGGATCCATTGACAATGGAGGAAATATCCCAGTTGAGGGGCTATTTGGTAATTAATCATTAATCTGAATATATATTTTAAATAGTTTACTATGCCTGAATCATCCAAATCATTCCTGGATTTACTCATAGAGTTCTTCCAGAAACTTTTAGAGTTATTAAAGTCCAAGTCCGAGTCGGAGGTCCACGATTATGTGGAAATGGGCGACGGGCTCAAGTGGGCTTCCTGCAACATAGGAGCCTCCAAACCCGAAGACTTCGGCGATTACATTGCCTGGGGAGAATCTGAGCCTAAATACTCAAGTCTTTCTCCTCTGAAATTCAAGCCCGGATATGAACAAGGTTATGACTGGCAGTGTACCAAATACTTCCCGGGACCTACAAAGTACAATGCTGATGATGGGAAAAAGATTCTTGAGCCTAAGGATGATGCCGCATCCGTAAGATGGGGAAGCTCCTGGAGAATCCCCACTGCTGATGAGTGGGAGCGACTCCTTGACAATAAGAACTTTACCTGGGAGGTCGCCAAGAGGGGCTCTGTGGAAGGCTTTACCGTTACCAGCAAGGTGAAAGGCTATGAAGGGAACCAGATTTTCCTTCCCATAGCCTGCGACATAGTAGGTCTGAACATTGCTCAAGATGGCCTGGGTTGTTACTGGACATCAGCCGCAGAGGATTATTATTATGAACAGGCCAGGTTGTATGCCAAGGCCTTACGTTTTGGCAAAGAATGCCCTCCAGGAGTCCGGACCGGTGGGCGCTGCGACGGTTTCTGTATCCGCCCGGTATCGGGTTAAAACAAATTGTCATGAGAGGTAAATTGATTTCGTATATTCTTGAAATAACAGCGGCGTTATTTCTGTTACTCTCATTTTATCCTCTTATGAGATATGGAACACTCGCTGATATACAGGTTCCTCAGCATTATACGAAAGGATGTGTCGATATTTGGACAGGCCGGGAGATGTTCATATATCTGGCGTTGATATTCACAGCGATCTATGCCCTGTTATGGGTGTCTCAGCTATACCCCAAAATTATCAATAATCCTTTCAAAAGCATTATGTCTGCGGAAGCCCGGGCATCTTTAGGAAAGTCAATAGCAAGGCTTCTTAAGGTGTGGATTATGGCGCATTTTGCTTTTTTGTCAATATCGTCCTACAGAATTGCTCTAGGTAAAGCGCAGTGTTTAAATAATACGATTCCGAGCATCATAATTTCATGCGCGATTGTTCATCTAGCTTTAATTCTTATTTTTCAGTTTTCTGGGCAGAGTTCAGAGCATACGTCCTAAATAAAAGGAAAGAACAAGATTAGCCCGCCTGCGGCGGCCTCTTCTCGCGTACTCCGCGAGCAATCAATTGAAACTGACGGGCTTCGCCCTTGTTCTCCATTAATGGGTGCCAGTCGGAGAGCGA
>JAGCGL010000067.1 GCA_017649605.1 Spirochaetia bacterium | reverse complement strand
TTGTTCTCGAATGAAAGCCCTGCAGGCTGATGATGGTCCATCACCTCAATGATATTGGCCTTGTCCATATTGGGGACAGCCTGCTGATAATCGGCATGATCCACCAGGATTATGTTCTTTCCTGCAGCATCCTCAAGGAGTTCCGGGGTCTCCACTTTAAAATAATCAAGGACATACTGGGTCTCTTTATTCATTTTTCCCGGGATTACCGCAACTGTATTGAATCCGAGCGCCGTACGGAGTTTGACATAGGCAATTGCAGTGCATACTGTGTCGCTGTCAGGATTCCGGTGCCCCACCACATAGGTGACTCCTTCTTCTGGGGCCACAGCTTTATACAAAGACACATTGTAGACATTGCCTTTTGATGTGGTGCAACTGCAGAGAAGCATAAGGATAAGTGCAGTCAGGCAGAGGTATTTCTTCATTATTATCTCCTAATTCAACATCAGAATAACATAGAGACTAAAAAATGTACAGTTTTCATTGCTCAACTTGAATATAACCTACATATTTAGTATATTTTAACCAATAACAGGAGTTCTCATGGAACATAGAAATGTCTATATGGATTATAATGCCACCACTCCTATCCATCCCGAAGTAAAAAAGGTCATGATAGAGTCTCTGGATATATTTGGAAACGGTTCCAGCATGCATGGCTACGGCCGCGAGGCAGGAATGCTCATAGAGAAAGCAAGGAACCAGATTGCCCATCTTATTAACGCTGATCCCAGCGAGATCATCTTTACTGCAGGCGGCTCTGAGTCTGACAATACAGTGCTTAAATATGTAAGCTGCCAGAACGCATCCTGTTCATCCAAGGGGTGCTGCACCAGGTGCGATAAGAACGAGATTATCACCACCCCTATTGAACACCCCGCCATCCTTGAGACAGTTAAGTTCCTTAAGGAAAGCGGCATAAACACCAAGTTCATGAAGGTCGATTCCACCGGTCTGGTAGACCCTGAGGAGCTCTACGACCTGATAACCGACAAGACAGCCATGGTTTCGGTCATGGCAGCCAACAACGAGATAGGCACCCTGCAGGATATTAAGCGCATTGCCCAGATCTGCCACGAGAAGGGAGTCCTCTTCCATACCGACGCAGTGCAGGCGATCGGAAAGATTCCTATTGATGTGAAAGCGATGGGAATCGACTACCTGAGCATGTCGGGCCATAAGATTTACGCCCCCAAGGGAATCGGCATCCTCTATGCAAAGAAGGGAGCCCCCTACTGTCCGTTTGTACACGGAGGGCACCAGGAGGCAGGCCGCCGTGCCGGAACTATGAATACCACAGGTATTGTATCCCTGGGCAAGGCAGCAGAGCTGGCAGAACAGGAGCTTGAGGCCGAATCGGCACGGCTTATGGCGCTGCGGAACAAGCTTAAGGCCGGTATTATCGCCACAGTCCCAGACATAAAGATAAACGGAAACCAGGAGCATACTCTCCCCAACACCCTGAATGTATCGTTCACCGGAGCCGAGGGAGAGTCTATTCTCCTCTATCTGGACCTGGAAGGGATTGCAGTATCCACAGGATCCGCCTGCTCAACAGGCTCTCTGGAGCCATCGCATGTCCTTATGGCAACAGGAGTTGATGCAGAGCTGGCCCACGGCTCCATCCGCTTCAGCCTGGGACGGGAGAACACCGAGGAAGATATAGACTATGTTCTTGAGAAGCTTCCTCCTATAATCGAGAAAATCAGGAAGATGTCCACTGTATATAAGAAAGGAGAGACAAAATGATGTCATGGGTTTATACCGAGAAGGTGAAGGACCATTTCACCAATCCACGCAATATACTTGAGGATGAGGCTGCATACCAGGCCGACGGCTGGGGCAAGGTGGGAAACATCACCTGCGGCGACGAGATGCTGGTAGGAATCAAGGTCAAAGATGACAAGATCGAGGATATAAAGTGGAAGACCTACGGATGTGCCAGCGCCATTGCCAGCACCTCCATGATGAGCGAGATGGTCAAGGGAATGCCTATAAAAGAGGCATACAAGATCAAGCCGGAGGATATAGTAGGCCAGCTGGGTGGCCTGCCTGACCACAAGATCCACTGCTCTGTACTGGGCGACCGGGCTCTCAGGGCCGCTATCGAGGACTACTGCAAGAAGACCGACAAAGAGGATATGCTTGAAAAAGAAGTTGCAAAAGTAATCTGCGTATGCAACAATATAACTGATATAGATATCGAGAATTTCGTCAAGGAAGGCGGAAAGACTTTCGAGGAGCTTCAGGAGAAGACAAAGCTGGGCAAGGTTTGCGGCGGCTGTGTCGAGAAAGCCAAGGAGCTTTTTGAGGATTATCTTCATATTTTCGGAGGAAGAAAATGAAAAAGAACAGTATTGTTTCGACCATTTGCTGGATTGTAATTGGTCTGGTTATCGGCTATCTTATCTTTGCAAAAGGTGCCAATGGAAAGTATATTCCGCTGGATTCGCTTATTCTCCCTGCAAAGAACTCTGCAATTAAAGCCATAAACAAGGTAAGAGACCTGGGAACTATCAGACTCCAGATTCTTGGCTGTGGCGTTGCAGGTGCTGCATTCGGCTACATCTTCGGAAAGCTGAAGAAATAATCTCTTAACACGAAGGAACAGTTTAAAATGCCTATCTACACATATGAATGTCAGAGCTGTAAGCATGTCTTCGAAGTTGAGCAGTCCATGTCTGACGCGCCTATAAAAAAGTGCATCAAATGTGGAAAGGCAGTGAAAAAGATAATTCCCCAGGATTCCTCTGTGGGAATAATCTTCAAAGGAAGTGGATTCTATTCCACCGACAACCCTAAGAAATAATTTAAAAAGGAGAAATAAAGTATGGAAAACATTCTTCCAGAAAGTGTCATGGATGTACTCAATGCCATTTATGCATTTATCAACAAGCCTTTCCTGTCAGCAGGAAGCATCAACATCTCGATCCTTACCCTGCTGCTCTTCATACCTGTAATAATCATCGCACAGAAGATAGGAAAGCTGGTGGGCAAGCTGCTCAAGTTCTCAATCAAGAACAAACCAATCTCTGAGACTTCCCAGTTCCGTATCGTGAAGATAGTGAGCTATGGAGTCACAGTCCTGGCCTTGTTCATAGGATTCACGATGCTGGGCATCAACCTCTCATCCATCGCAGTTATACTTGGAGCTTTAGGTATAGGCGTCGGCTTCGGATTGCAGACCCTTATCTCCAACTTCTCTGCTGGTCTGGTTATCCTGTTCACAGGTCCGATCAAGGAGGGAGATAGAGTTACAATCGCTGGAACCGAGGGCTACATCACAAAGATCAACTTCATCAACACTATTGTGACAACCCTTGTTAATGAGACTCTGATCGTGCCAAACTCCACACTCATCTCCGAGGTATGCCACAGCCACACATTCGGCGACGACAAGAGCGTTGCAATCGACACCACAATCAAGATCGACTACTCTGCCGATGTTGACAAGGCTATGAAGGTTATGGCCGAGACACTGGAGAAGAACCCTGCAAATCAGGAAGGAGCTAAGGCAGATGTACGTATCGCCTCCTTCGAGGAGCTTGGAATCCAGCTGATTGCATATATCAAGATCGCAAATGTTGATGACAAGGGAACAGCAAAGTCCTGGAACAACATAGCACTGGTACATGCATTCCAGGAACAGGGAATTCCACTGCCATCCAGAAGAATTCAGATCAAGAACATCTGATCATACGGGTGACACAAATAAAAAAGCCGGTCAATCTGACCGGCTTTTTTTTATCAGCATAAATCTGCTTACTTATTTACACGCTCCTGGTACTCGCCTGTGTCGGTGCTTACCAGAATCTTCTCGCCCTCTTTGATGAACAGAGGAACTTTTACTACCAGACCAGTCTCGGTCTTGACAGGCTTTGTTGTCTTGGT
>JAGCGL010000066.1 GCA_017649605.1 Spirochaetia bacterium | reverse complement strand
CCTGGCACAGAGCCAAGCCAGGAGGCCTCTATCGGCCGCTATCTGTTCACACCGGATATCTTCCCGTTCCTTGAGGAGGGATGGGAGCAGCACTGCCAGGCTGGCAACACCGGCGAATATTTCCATGTCTATGCCCTTAAGAAGCTTATGGACCAGAACAAAGTGGTCTGCGCTGTTATCGATGGCGAACGGCTTGATACAGGAACCCCTGCCGGATACCTGAGCGCGATAATCAGATATGCTTATGAGAACCCAGAATACCGGAAGGTGATTCTGGAAGAAGTCAAGAGGCTTGAAGGGAAGAAATAATGAGAAAAGCAGTTCTTGTCTTTGTTCTTGTTGTCGCAGTTGTCGCCCTCTGTTTCGGAAGCGGGGCAAGAGAGCTGGGAAGAAGCGATTCCAAGGTGCTTACCAACAATATCATAAAGTGGAAGGACCACGAGATTAAATCCTATTCCCTCAAGCTGGTGTATGGCGCCGGGAACAGACCTGACACCCTGTTTGAGCTGAAGGTTGAGAACAAGAAAGTTGTCAGCTGCCTGCGGGACGAGGTTCCTATGACCGACCTCTCTGGAGTAAAGCAGTATACAATTGATGAGATGCATGAATCGACCAAGAAGCTGGTGCGTAAAAATAAAAAGAATTCCCCTATGCTCTATATTGTCAAATATGATGAGGAATACGGCTATATAACCAGCCTGGTGTGGATCTATAACCCCAAGGCAGAGGCGGCGCTGGCTCCCAATGACTACAGTTATAGAATAAAAGTATATGACTTTGTGCCCGAGGAACCGGTCGGGAAAAAGAAGGTTGAAGATTGAAAAAAGCGGTTTTCCTTGTGCTGTTTTTCTCTATGGCATGGATGCTCTGGTCTATGCCTCCTATGCCTGGCTCAGGGCTTACCTACGACGGCAGCCTGAGGCCTGAGGCCAGTGTTTCTGATGAGGTGCAGTATACCAAATCCTCCTCTGTGGCCAGAGCCTTGAAAGCAAGTTCAGTCTCAACTGTCGGAACAAAGAGAATTCTGGTCATTCTGGCACAGTTTCCTGCGGATACACGGGCAGGAAAATCTTATGATTCACTGACTTTTAAGGCTGCCCATAATGCATCATTTTTTGAAAATCTTTTAGGTGACTATACCGACCTCAGCCCTGCCAACCTTACTATGGCCGAGTACTATAAAAAAATGTCCAGAGGCCAATTCGGCCTGCGGTTCCAGGTTCTGGGGCCATATACTGCAGATAATGATTATGCTTATTATGGCGTGAATAATATCTACGGGAACGACACCTATCCTTTTCTTCTGGTGCGGGAGATGCTGATAAAGGCCACCAGTTCGGTTGCTGTAGATATAGATAACTGTACTGTTATTGTCGTTCATGCCGGCCCAGGCGAGGAGAATGGCGGCGTAACCACAGATTATATATGGTCCCACCGCAGCACCCTGTCCGGAAACGGAGTTTCTACTGTAACTATAAACGGCAAGGTTTTCAACGATTATCTCATAGTACCTGAATATGTTATTTCCGGAGGAAGACAAGAGGCCTCTATAGGGGTGTTCTGCCACGAGTTCGGCCATGTGATCGGACTTCCGGACTCCTATGACACATCCAGCGTTACAGCCGGTGTCGGACAGTGGAGCCTTATGGCTGGCGGTTCCTGGGGTTCTATGGGAAATAACAGCTCCGGAACAATGACTGGTTCAGATCCTGCACCTCTTATGGCCTGGGAACGGGTTAAGCTGGGCTGGCTGGGAGAGGAGAACATAACTCCTGCGGCCGGTAAAAGTGAAACCTATGAGTTTGGAAACATAAACGATGCCTCAAAGGTGTACCGGATAGACCTGAGCAGTGACCAGTATATTACCCTGGAAGTAAAAGCAGAAAACTCCACAGGAAAAGGGATGTATGTAATGGAGACAGGACTCCTTGTCACCCAGATTCATCAGACAGTGCTTGATAAATATTGGCTCCCCACCAACAAGATAAACTACGGCTACCGGGTTCATGGCGCCATGGTGGTGGAGGCTGTTGCCTCCAACTATAAGGCTAATGGGCTGGGGAACCTCTGGCGGGGCGGCAGAGATACCTATAGATTCACCACAACAGCCCTTTTCAGGAGAGACACTCTTACAACCTTAGCCCCTACCGGCAGCTCAAGTTCGGCCGGCATCCCATTCCTTCCCCTCTTCTTCAGCACTATCATAGGATCAGGGGTTGTAATATCAATTCTTCTGATCTGGCATTATGGCAGGAGGAAGCTGTGCTTTGCCATAGCCTGTGCCGCATTTGCGGCCTGCATCAGCATGTCCTGTGTCATTGAGACCGGCGGAGGTGGTGGTGACACCTACGATAAAGGGCCTAACACCAACTATTATGTCGATTATACAAATGTCCATTCCAAGACAGGACTTTCGGGGATAACAATCTACAATGTCACAGTGAATGAAGATGGAAGCGGCAGCTTCTCGGTCAGGAAAGATTAGGAAATAATCTTCGTCCGAACAGGATGATATACAAAGCCAGAATAGGAATAAAAGCGCTGCAGGCAGCCTGAAGCCCGACTGCCAGAACAAGCAGGAAAACTGCGCCCATGGCAGCCATAAAAGCAGAGATCCATTTGAATATTTTCTGTCCGTCTCCTTTTGTAAAGAAGGTGATGAGGAATACTATCGAGAGGGGCGAGCACCACAGGATGTTCAGGTTCCCTTTGGTGGCTGTGTGGTCAGAGATGAACCACAGGTAGAAGATCAGAACCCCGAACAGGAAATTGAGCACCTCCAGGGTATATTCATAACAGCTCAATGTTCTTCTTGCCCAAATCCATTTTTTGAAACTGCTGAAGTATATTAACATCAGTTCGACAGCCAGCAGAAGGGTGAAAAGGAGGAAGGTGGGATTGATTTTTATCGGGTCAATTAAAGGGTCAGTTAATGGGTCATTTATCGGGTCAGCATCTGACCTGAAAAGAGTCTCAGAGCTTGAGACAAGAGGCCTTCCGTCGCTCATAGTGGAGCCTTCAATGATATCGTACACCAGTGCCGGAAGGAAGAAGCTGTCGGATGGGAGCACCTTCTGGTCCAGGGGCGTTCCAAGGGCAAGCTGGATCCCCAGGTCAAACCATGGGGCTTTCTTAAGATGGTATCGGATATATTCCCTGTAGCTTCTTTCCCCTGTCTCTGCTATTGTCTTCTGGTCATACATGATGTCGCTTCCCAGCGTTTTGTCCAGCACACTCTGGATACGGGTAGAGCAGTTGTCCTTGATGAAATCATATTTATAGTAGCGGTTTTCAGGCAGTGCATTCTCGGTCAGGAAGGCGTAGAT
>JAGCGL010000065.1 GCA_017649605.1 Spirochaetia bacterium | reverse complement strand
TAACAAAATATTATTTTTTTTGGAGGCTTTATACTGAGTTTTTGAATTGATTAAAATTCGATTTTCTGGCCGTTGAACCAGAGCTTCTCAAGGTTGTAGAACTCCCTTGCCTCCTCATTCATCAGATGGATTACAAAGAAGCCGCAGTCCAGGAGGACCCACCTGTCGTCATCAGCTTTTTTATGGTGGTGCTGGAGCACAAGATTCTCTTCTTCAATCAGCTGATAGAGCTGGCTTAAGAGACCCCGCATATGTCCGGAACTTGTGACAGTGGAGATGATGAAATAATCGGTCCAGCTGTTGAGTTCCGAGATGTTGAGAACTACAGTATCCTGTCCATTATGTTCATCAATGAATGAAGCAATCTTCTTCACAGTTTTTTCATTTGCATTGTCTGCCATCAAAGTCCTTCCCTAAAATAATTTTTATAGTTCCTTCGGTCCCGTTTTCTGTCGATATATGCCTGCACTTTATGACACCTGCAACCCTCTCCAGAATCGAGATGTCGTTTTTATGGCCTATGATGAAGGTCTCCTCCACATCTCCGGAATCGGCATTGCCCACTGATGTCACATTATATCCGTAGCTCCGGTATGTCATGGAAGTACGGTTTGCCAGACCTCCTACAGAGGTTCCGTTCAGTATCTCGATATTGATGTTGCTTCCTTCGATCGCATTTGTATTACCAAGGGCTTCCACAATCTGCTTAAGCCCTTCCCTCAGGAGGTTTCCGTTGTAGTGAGGGAACAGCATGACCTTGTCATCAACTATCTTCTTATCTCCAAGAACCCGGTGGAAAATCATCCTGTGACAGTCGGCCTGAGCAACAGCTTCCAAGAAAGATTTAAGGTCCAGCTGTGTCATGTCTGTATCCATGTTCTTATACAGGAAAGGGAACACCTCTTTCTTGATCAGATGATCCTTCTGTGCCCCCAGGGCGCTTACAAATGTCTGGATAAGCTTCTGTCTGCTGGTTGAAAGATCTGAATCGGCAGAATTGAGCTCCTCGTCAATGATATATTCCACAACCTTGTCGCCGTCCAGCCTATGCCGCCCGCCAGGAAGCAGCACTGTGTCGGACAGGGTCTCGTGACGAAGCACAGGGGTGCCGATCACAAAATCGAGGCCGCCTAAAAGGTCGACACAGTTCTTGAACTCATCAAGCTCAAAGTCAAAATAGAATGGGATTGAAAGGCCTGACTCAGCCTCTATTTTCTTTATATATTGGTCGGGTTTTCCCTTCTTATACAGCACATCAATACGGTCCACACGGGAGAGGGATTTTATAAGGGAACCGTAGTTCACGGGGATGTCTATAACAGCAGTCCTATGGGTCTTAGGATGGTAGATGAACACCTCGGAGAAAAGAACACTCTTACGGTCTGTTATGTTGAAAATAAAGGCGATGCTCTTTCCCTCGGAGATCTTTTTCTGAACATTGTCCTCCCTTACGCTCAGGGAGATGAATACGACAGTGGCCAGGATAACCAGGAGTATGATGAGAAGTATGATGTTGCTTGGTGTAAAGATTTTCTTATTCCGCATGCTCAAGCTCCTGCTTAAGTTCCAGCGCTTCCGGGGCCACGCTCTTTCCCTTTGATGCAAGGTGGTTCAAGGTTCCCATAAGAACTGCATAGACCTTGCCGTTCAGGTCCAGCCCCTCCAGGCCGGATATAAATTCTGGTGTTATATGCTTGCGCTTCGGCTCGATATAATCGGCCACAAACAGTATCTTTGCAAGGGTCTTCATGCCTGCATTGCCGGTGGTGTGGGAAGAGAGTGCATCAAGCACCTCCTGATCCAGGATGCCGAATTCATTCTTAAGAACCATAGCCCCTGCCCTGCCGTGGAGCAGCACTGGAGACTCAAGGTCAATCTCCCTGACAGGATTTCCATCTTTGGCAGCCCATTCCACAAGCTCTTCCTTGGAATATTCCCGGGCTATGTCATGGGCGAGGCCTGTGAAGAAGGCACGCTTCTGGTCATAGCCGAACATGGCGGCAAGGGTTCTGCATGTTTCAGCTGTGGAGACAGAATGCTCATAACGCATGGGAGAAAGATGGCTTTTCAGATAGCTGTCCATCTCTGCAATAAAGGCATCACTTGTAAAATCTGCGCTGTTCAATTATCTCCCTCACTTTCTCCGGAACCAGGTATTTGATAGGATACCCATTTTTAACCCGCTCACGTATCTCTGTAGAAGATATCGGCAGCATTTTGTTTTTTATGTAGAAATCCGGATATTTTGACTCTATGCATTCCTCTTCATTACGATGCACAACTATAAGGTCAACCAGCTTCTTTATCTCGTCCGGCTTCTTCCATGTCCCGAAGCCTGGAAGGAGGTCATCCCCTATTATAAAGCCCGGTTTCCCGGTTATATCGTAGTGCTCAAGAATGTAGTGGATAGTGTCTATGCTGTAGGTTATCCCGCCCCTCTTTATGTCGCATTCCTCCACAATGCAGCCGGGGATATCGTCCACTGCCGCATGGAGCATCTCAAGCCGCTCCTGGG
>JAGCGL010000064.1 GCA_017649605.1 Spirochaetia bacterium | reverse complement strand
GTGTACCAGATGTGAGATACTCCCATCTGCTTTATCGCCTTCAGCGTCTTTGTATCAAAATCAGAGAATTTGCCTGTACCGTTTTCCTCAACACTACCCCACTCCTTGCGTGTAGTATTTCGATTACCATACAATCGCGTAAAAACTTGGTAGATTATCGGTTTGTGTGTCATAAAAGCCTAACCAAGCCTTCCCAAAGGGAAGGATGTTTTATAGTATTGCCAATAAAAAAGCAATAGTTTATGAATAAAAAAAGAGAAAAAAATCCTAACCAAGCCTTCCTTGAGCAAGAAAGACTATAAAACATCCTTCCCTTTGGGAAGGCTTGGTTAGGCTTTATTATGCTATACCATTAATGGTAACACCTTCAACGCCCTTTGCAATCTTTGCAATCATGCCCTGAAGAGCCTTGCCTGGACCACACTCTACGAAATCGGTAGCACCTGCAGCAAGCATAGCCTGAACCTCGTAGGTCCACTTTACAGGAGCTGTGAGCTGAGCGATAAGGTTCTGCTTGATCTCGTTAGCGTCAGTATGAGCCTTTGCATCAACATTCTGATAAACAGGGATGCGTGGGTTAGAGAACTCTGTAGCCTCGATAGCTGCCTGAAGCTCATCCTTTGCAGGCTGCATGAGTGGAGAGTGGAAAGCACCACCAACTGGGAGAGGAAGGGCACGCTTTGCACCGGCAGCCTTCAAAGCCTCACAAGCCTCGGCAACAGCCTCATTGTTACCAGAGATAACGAGCTGACCTGGGTTGTTGTAGTTGGCAGGAACAACAATATTACCCTCCTTAGAGATACCAGCACAGATTTCCTCAATCTTTGCATCCTCAAGACCGATGATAGCAGCCATTGTTGAAGGAGCAGCCTCACAAGCCTTCTGCATAGCCATAGCACGCTTTGAAACAAGCTTCAAGCCATCCTCGAAGCTAAGAGCGCCTGCTGCTACGAGAGCAGAGAACTCACCGAGAGAGTGACCGCCAACCATATCAGCATCAAACTCATCGCCGATGCAGATAGCCTTGATTACAGAGTGAAGGAAAACAGCAGGCTGTGTAACCTTTGTCTGCTTGAGTTCCTCAGCTGTACCCTCGAACATGATCTTTGTGATCTCAAAACCGAGAATCTCGTTAGCCTTGTCGAAGAGTTCCTTCGCCTTTGGATTTGTATCATAGAGATCCTTGCCCATACCTGTGAACTGGGCGCCCTGACCAGGGAATACGAATGCTTTCATTGTTTTGTTGTTTTTGCGATTAATAATCAAGTTAGTAGAGAAAAATTGAAAAAATCCCGATTACCACTAATGACAATCGGGATTTATATAGTTTTCTTGTTGTGTCTAAGATTTACTCAGCAACCTCAGCAGCTGGAGCAGCCTCTTCTGCTGGAGCTTCCTCAACTGCAGGAGCAGCAACCTCCTCCTGACCCTCAGCGAGTACAGTTACAGGAACCTCAACCTTAACCTGCTTGTGGAATACTACAGTTGCAGCATACTCACCAACAGCCTTGATATCCTTCATGAGGATCTTCTTG
>JAGCGL010000063.1 GCA_017649605.1 Spirochaetia bacterium | reverse complement strand
GCTCGTTGAAAGTGGATGCAGTCTCGGCCTCGAATATGGTGTAGTCGTAGTGGGGGAATGGATTGGATTTCACGCTGTAGTAGGAGTGCATGGAGTGGCCTCCCTCGTGCACCAGTGTGAACAGATCCCTCAGCCGGTCTTCTTTATAATTGAGAAGAATATAGGGCCAGCCGGTGTAGCATCCTGCCGAGAATGCGCCGGAACGTTTTCCCTTGTTCTCATATTTGTCTACCCAGCCGCCGGAGAGCCCCTGTTTTAAGACTTTGCAGTATTCTTCGCCCAGAGGGGCAACTGCCTCGATCACCTCATCAACAGCTTCGTCATAGGTGTGCTTTACCTCAACAGCTGATGTGAAAGGCATATAGACATCATAGTGAGCCAGCTTATCCAGCTTGAGTGCCTTCCGCTTGAGCTCGTAGTAGCGGTGGAGCTCAGGGAACCGGCTGTGCATTGTCGCAATAAGGTTGTCGTATACACTCTGCGGCACGTTGTCGGGGCTAATGGCTGCCTCAAGGGCACTGCCGTAGTTCCTGGCCTTTGCGGTGAAGATATCCAGCTGCACATTTCCTGCATATAGTGCCGCAATAGTATTCTTATGCTTGTCGAATCCCTGGTAGAACTGCTGATATGCCTTCTGGCGCACTGCGCGGTCCTTGCTCTGCAGGAATGATGTGAAGGTGGACTGTGTCAGAGGCTTTTGTCCGCCATTCTCCTCTATAGTGCCGAACTCCATGTCCACATCGGTAAGGGCAGAGAAAGCCTTGTGGGCTGTCATGTCTGACTCGGAGTGGAGTGCTAAAAGCTTCTCTTCTTTTTCTGAGAGGATATGTGGTTTCTGCCTGAGCAGCTTGTTCAGATAGATTGTGTAGTCGGCCAGAAGGGGAGACTTCATGAATTGTGCTATTTTCTCATCATCAATAGCCTGGATCTCTGGCACCAGATAGCTGGTCTCAGCTTCGGCTCTGGTTGCGGCCGAAATATAAAGGCCATACCGTTTCTGATTCTGTGGGTCGCTGCCGTCGGTGGAGAACTGGAGCATAGCATAGCTGCCTGTCTTTTCTGCCAGTATTTGGAATGTGGTCATAGCCTCAAGACATTCTGCAAGCTTTTCTGCGCTATGACCCAATGTCCCCTTGAACCTGGACAGGGTAGGGATAATGCTGTTCATCTCGGCCAGGGCTTTTTCCCAGTCGGCCTCGGATGCAAAGAGGGAAGAGAGGTCCCACTTGTCCTCTGTCCTTATCTGATCTCTGGTTTTTACTTCTGTGTCTGACATCAGTTGAGTTCCCTGGCCAATGACTCTATGATCAGCTTCATCTTGCGCCCTGCTTTTCCACGGTGGGAGAGGGCATTCTTCTCATCATCGCACATCTGGGCGACAGTTTTTCCTGCTGCAGGGATATAGAGCACCGGGTCGTAGCCGAAGCCGTTGGATCCGGCCGGTTCAAATGCAATCTCCCCCTCCATGGTCTCCTGCACCACAAAGTAGCGGTATTCATTCATCACCAGCACCATGGAGCAGACAAAGAAAGCCTTGCGGTCCTTGATATCCTTCATGTTCTTGAGAAGGTATGCATTCTTTTCCGCATCATTGAGCTTGAGCCCCTCTTTCATTCCATAGCGGGCAGAATAGATGCCGGGATCGCCGTTCAGGGCAGGGACAGAGAGACCCGAATCCTCGGCCAGCACCGGCTTGCCTACCAGCTTGTGCAGACACAGAGCCTTGCCCAGGGCGTTCTCGCAGTATGTTGTGCCTGTCTCGTCGTAATCGTATTCAATGTTCAGGTCTGCCGGTGTCAGGAACCTGTGTTCCGGCATGATCTGAGAAAGTTCTTTGATTTTGTTCTTGTTGCCTGTTGCAACTAAAATGTCCATAGATGCCTCAGTTTACTAAATCTTCGATATTCACACCTTCTGGCAGCAGGCTCTCGTTCTTAGATTTGAAATACTCTATTAAAATCGGATACTGTGTCAGAAGCTCGCCGTACTTTTTAAGAAGCTCAATCCGCTGGTCAATCTTTGCGTTGAAGTCGTTAGTCTCCTTCTCCTGCTGTGCTGCAATCTCCTGCTTCTTCTCCATGTTCTCCATATATTTTGCTTTTGCTGCTTTGTACAGCTCAATGTCAGGAAGCTTGGCCTCAACAGTCTCGAAGCTTATGATATCTACATCAGCAAGCTGCCCCTGAATACGGGCCTTTACCCCATCCTCCAGCTCTTTCTGGGAGAATGTGCTTCCAGCCATAGCCTTTGCCATCTCCTCTCCAAGGAGAGATGCCGCTGAATTCTGGATCTTGTCTTTTACCGATGCATAGAAGGATGAAAGGCCATCATCACCCAGAGCGCCCGATGTAGCCATTCCATAAAGTGAATCTTCCTTAATCTTATAAATGACTGCATATTTTACAGAGAATGAGAAATCTGGATTGCCAGTCATCTCGGAAGCATAGAGTTCCCCGGAGGGGAGAGCCTGCGATACCGAAACTTCGGCATTCTCTGTCTCCAGCTGGTACATCTTGAGGATATAGCTCTTGGGAATCAGCTTCTGCCATCTCCAGTTTATCTTTCCGCTTTCCATGAATGCAGTGTCATAACCTGTGATAGTTGAGAATCCCAGCGCCACATTGTTCTCCGGCACCCTGATCCATCCGAAATAGAATACAACTCCTGCTATAATAATGAAGAAAATCAACCAGAATAAAAATTTTTTCATCGCTTACCGCCTTTTGGTTATTTATACCATGTTATAACATTTTGTACAATTCCATTGTTGGAGTATGATATTTTGTTATCGAATTGAGTAAATAAAGTTATTTTTGGTCAAAAAAAGTGACTTTTATTTTCTCATTTTGCCTAAAAGAAAAACTAAAGAGGGAAAACTCCCTATTTGTTTTTATATATAGAAACACTTTCGGGCAGCTTTTCGGGGTCCACCATAAAAAAAATGTTTGACGATTATAGTTTTTGGGATATAATTAAGTACACAATATTTCAAAAAGGAGAAAAAAAGTGAAAAAAGTTTTGTTAACTTGTTTGATGCTTTTTGTAGCATTGAGTGTTTTTGCTGGCGCAAGCAGCGAAGCAGCTCCAGCAGCTGGCGGCGCAGCAGCACCTGCACAGACTTACAACTGGAAGATGGTTTCCTGCTGGGCACCACAGTATCACCTTGGTGACCAGGACCACGAGTTTATCTCTCGGCTGCAGCAGCTGGCAGGAGATACAGTTAAGATCGACTACTTCGTAGAGAACGCACTTGTAGGACCAAAAGAGGTTCTCGATGCAGTAAAAGACGATGTAGCACAGATCGGATCTGACTATCCAGGATACTGGGCTGGAAAAGACACAGTATTCAACCTGCTCTCTTCATGGCCAATGTGGATGGATGCATATGACTATATCAACTGGATCTACTACGATCCAAGCTTCGCTGGAAGAATGAACGAAGAAGTTGGTAAGGCAGGAAGCGTCGGCGAAGGTATGAAGATCTACCGCGAAGCATATGCTAAGTTCGGAGTTGAAGGAATTCCATTCGGACCTATCACAATCGAGTCTGGTCCTAGAGGAACAAAGCCAATCAAGAGTCTCGAGGACTATAAGGGCGTTAAGATCAGAATGTCTGGTTCTGCACAGGGACAGATTCTGAAGAAAATCGGTGCTGCACAGGTAGGTATCCAGTCTTCTGAGGTATACCAGGCTATGCAGACTGGTGTTATCGACGTAGCAGAGTCCTGTACTCCATACCTCGACTGGGGTCTGGGATACAACGAGATTTCAAAGTATTCATCACACCCAGGTTGGCACCAGCCAGGTTCAATGTGCTGTCTGCTGTTCAACAAGGCTCTGTTTGATTCACTCCCAGCTAACCTGAAGGCTGCTATTGAGATTTGTGCTCAGGCAACAGCTCTCCAGACACTGGCAATGGAGGATAGAACATCCGGTATCTACACCAACAAGTTCAGAGATGAAGTTGGCGTACAGTCATATCAGCTGCCAGAAGCTGACCTCAAGAGACTTTCTGAGATGTCAAGAGAGATCATGTATGATTTCGCTTCCAAGAACCCACTGTTCGCAAAGTGCGCATACTCAATGGCTTCCTATATGCACGAGTATCAGTACTGGAGACAGCTTAACTCCATCTACGGACATGGTTATGCAGATCTGCAGCTTCCTGACCTTGCTAAGCTGAAGAGCTTCATCAAATAAGGATGTGTTGATTTTTTAAAATCATGGGCGCGGGTTATCCCAGATAGCTCGCGCTTTTTTTACGTTCCTTTAATTAGCATAATTATTTAGGAGAATTCAAAAAAAATGAGAAAACTGGCAAATACTATATCTGCCGCCATCGATGGATTAAGCGATTGGACCGGTAAGATTTGTATGTGGTCTGCTTTTATCGGAATGTTGATTATGGTCTACGAGTGTTTTACCCGGTATGTCTTCCATATTGCAAATGACTGGGTTTTCGAAGTCACAACAATGATTTATGCATTCCACTTTACTATGTGCGCTTCATACGCACTGAAAAACGGTGCCCACGTTGCTATCGACATCGTATCTGGAAAATGCAGCAAGAGAGTTCAGGGAATCCTTGATATTATTTCTTACTGTATTTTCTTCTTCCCATCCGTAGGAGTTGTATTCTGGAGGGGAATCAAGTTCGCGGCAGACTCCTGGGCAATCAAAGAGGTTTCATGGTCAGAGTATCCAGCACCTATATATCTCCAGAAGACTATTATTCCTGTAATGGCCTTCCTGCTGCTTCTCCAGGGCTTTGCTATTTTCCTGCGCAGAGTCGAGATGGTTGTTGACGGCGATAATTACAAGGAGGCTAAGTAATGGGTTTCACAGGTTTTGCAATGTCCTCCGGCTTTGTAGCCGTGGCAATGTTCTTAGGTCTTCTTGGTGGACTTTTCCTTGGCCACCCGCTGGCATTCGTTCTTGGCGGTCTGGCAACTATTTTCGGCTGGCTCAGCTCTAAGTATCACGCTGCATTCCCAGCCCTGTTCATGAACAAATTCAACGCACAGATGTCCAACTACACCTATGTAGCGATTCTTTACTTCATATTCATGGCAAACTTTATGAGTGAGTCGGGTATGGCGGAGGGACTGTTCAAATCGGTGCAGTATCTGTTCGGTCCTGTCCGCGGTGGTATTGCGGTTGCGGTTATCATCGTATCCACACTGCTGGCAGCTTGTACTGGTACAACAGGAGCTTCCTGTGTAACCATGGGAGTTCTTGCCCTTCCTATCATGAAGGAGAACAACTACTCCATGAAGCTGGCCTGTGGTTCTATCGCAGGTTCCTCTGCACTGGGTATTCTTATTCCGCCTAGCATCATGCTTCTGGTATTGGCCGAGCTTTCCGGCTGTACTGTAGGACAGCTGTTCGCAGGTTCAGTTCTTCCTGGTATCGCTCTTGCTCTTATGTACTGTATTTATACACTGTACCAGTGCTGGAGACATCCTTGGAAGGGACCGGCTCTTCCATTGGAAGTACGCCGTCAGGTAACCAGACCACAGCTTATCAGGATGCTTATCATCAACATGTTCCCGCCGCTGATTCTTATCGTGGCAGTTCTTGGTGTACTGTTCACCGGTGTGGCAACTCCTACCGAGGCTTCTGCAGCAGGTGCATTCTGTGCATTCGTTATGTGGATTGCATACGGCAAGTTCTCATGGAAAGGCCTTGTAAAGATTATGATGGATACAGCTAACACAGTATCTATGGTACTTATCGTAATGACTGGTGCCGGATTCTTTACAGCTATCTTCATGGGTCTTGGTGGTGGTGCCGTTATCCAGAACCTGATCCTTGGTATCGGTCTTGGAAAGTGGGGAACTTTCGCAGTAATGATGCTTATCTGCTTCTTCCTGGGTATGTTCCTTGACTGGACAGCTATCCTGATGATCACAATGCCTATCTATATCCCAATCTGTAAAGAGATCGGATTCGATATCATGTGGTTCACAGTATCAATGGCTGTAATGCTTCAGGACTCTTTCTGTACACCTCCGTTCGGATACAACCTGTTCTATCTTAAAGGTATTGCACCAGAAGGTGTTACTACCGAGGATATCTACATGGGAACTATTCCATTCTGGGCAATCATGGAGCTCGGTCTGGTACTCTGCTGTACATGTCCATGGCTTATTACTTGGCTGCCAAGCGTTGCTGTAAAGACAACCAAGTGATTTTATAAGGAAGGTAAGAAATGGGATGTTGTTGTAAGGCTGCTGTTTTTGAAGAAGCAGGAAAGCCTATTGAGATTAAAGAGTTTGAGATTCCTCAGACACTTGAGGAAAAGGCTATTCTGGTTAAAGTCACATTTGCAACTATCTGCGGATCAGACTTGCACACTATTCTGGGAAGAAGAAAAGAGGCTACACCTCTTATCCTGGGACACGAGATTATCGGTACTGTCGAGAAGCTGGGTTCCCCTAACCTGAAAGATGGCTATGGCAACACACTTAAAGTGGGCGACCGTATCTCCTGGACTATCATGGCTTCCTGCGGAGAGTGCTTCTACTGCAAGATCGGCCTGCCGCAGAAATGCGTTAAGCTTAAGAAATATGGACACACCAGCTGCAACGATCCAGCTATAAAGTCTGGACTGGTAGGCGGCTACGGCGAATATGTTTATATTCTCCCTGGAACAACTGTGTTCAAGCTTTCTGACAAGCTTTCTGACGAGGTTGCAACTCCTGCAAACTGCGCTCTGGCTACTGTAGTAAATGCAGTGGAGACCATCGGCGTGAACAAGGGAGATGTGGTTCTGGTACAGGGTGCCGGACTTCTGGGACTTAACTGCTGTGCACTTTCTGCAGCTGCAGGGGCAAAGGAGATCATAATTACAGATGTAGTTGATTCCCGCCTTGAGGATGCAAGAAGATTCGGAGCAACCCAGACCATAAACCTGAAGGAATATCAGGGCGACGACCTTACCAAGAAGATCAAAGAGATTGCTCCTAATGGAGTAGATGTGGCTCTTGAGTTCTGCGGAAGGGCAGAGGCTGCAAACCAGGCTATCGCAGTGCTGCGCACTGGTGGACGGTATATGATCGCCGGTATGGTTAACCCGACACCGCTCAATATCGATGCCAATAATATCACCAGAAAGTATCTTACCATCAAGGGTATCCATAACTATAACCCTAAGCACCTTGGTATTGCTCTTAAGTTCCTCGAGGACAACCAGGACAAATACCCATACAGAGAGCTTGTGGGCGAGGTATTCCCTCTTGATAAGATCAACGAGGCTGTTGAGGTTTCAAAATCTCAGAAATATATCAGAGTCGGTATTAAATACTGATCTGGTGACAGCTGATTAAACCCCTCCCGCAAGGGAGGGATTTTTTTTGCTTGAAACTCCTTGAGTTCTGGATTAAACTTCTTAATATGAAGCAAGATTCCCACACTATACGAAACACCCTTTTCCCCAGGCGGATCATCATAAACTTCATAGCATCGGCCCTCTTTATCCTGGTGCTTTTTTTTCTGGCCACTGTTGTTATAAATAACAGAGCTAAGGTGCGGAACGAGAATATATATAAAAACCAGCAGATCCTCCAGGTGCGGATGGCTGCCCAGGCTATCGAGGATAACCTTAACTCCATCTTTTATAATATTGATATAATCCAGCTCTACTGCCGTGATCTTTTTACTGGGCAGCGGGAAATGTCCAACAGTTTCTTCCAGCTGGTGCAGACCAGCAAGCAGGAGGTTACTGCCTTTATAGTTGTGGATGATGACGGCAATATCCGCTACCGCAGTTTCTCCATAGGGGGCGAGGGAAGGGCGGCCCAGGACCTTATAATGTCATACATAGAGGAATATCAGTCTAAGATTTCAGGTGGCCTTAACTATGTGCCGCCCCTCTATATAACCAAGGATATGCAGCTGGCCATTAAACTGGTGCCTATCTGGAGGAACGGCCAGAAAACCGGTGTTATAGGGGTTGCAGTTAATATAGGCAGCATAATTCAGAAGTACAGCTTTGTCTCCCGGCTGGGATTCTCCGGCGACGAGCTGTTCCTGGATAAGAATGGCACAGTCATTGTAGATATGGATCCCGAGAATATAGGGCTGAACATCCATGATATCAACCTGGAGGGGATAACCACCGAGAGCTTCCCCATGAAGGACATTCTCTCCCAAGTTTCAGGAAACCGGAAGTTCAAGGTCATGGACCGCATGGGACACTCCCACAACGCTCTGGTGGCCTGGGACTCATTCAGTATTATGGACGAGAAGATCATTGTGCTGGTGGGTGCCTCCGAGAATGTTATAAACCGGCCGCTTCGGCAGTTCCACAGGCAGGCAATGGCACTGGGCCTTGTGGTGGTGGCTATCATGGTATGTTTCTCCATCCTTCTTATCTATTCCAGAAAGAGGGTTGTGCGCCACAGTATAAAGATTATGGAGGAGACCATAGAGAAGCGCACCGACGAGCTTATGCGGAGCGAGAAGAAGTACCAGGCTGTTTTCCATGGCGTCAACGACGGCCTTGTGGTGCTTAAGGATGGTAAGATAAGCTACTTTAACCAGAGTGCAGCCAACCTTGTTGGTTATCCGGCCGATGAGCTGGTGGGCCGCAACCCTCTGGACTTTGTCTTCGAGGCCTACGAGGAAGGGGTGGACAACGCTGCCCCTTACCGAGAGTATGCAAAGGAGGCTCTGGCAGGAAAAACTGTCCAGTTCGAGGCCATACTCATGCGCAAAGATGGCTCCCTGCTCTATGCCGAGATAGGCCTTGCCGACTTGGAGGAGAAGTCCTCGCTGATCATGACTCTGCGGGACATAACGCTCCGTAAGAAGGCCGAGAAGGAGCTCTACGAGCTCAATGCACAGCTTGAGAAACGGGTTTCTCAGCGGACTTTGGAACTGGAAAATGCCAACAACGCCCTCAAGGTATCCCTGGCCACCCTTAAGGAGACCCAGCAGAACCTGGTGGAGGCTGGCAAGATGGCTTCGCTGGGTGTCCTGGTGGCCGGGGTTGCCCACGAGGTGAACACCCCTGTGGGCATAGGCGTCACCGCCGCCTCATACCTTGAGGAGCAGACCAGGGTGTTCGACAGCAAGTACCGGGCCAACCAGATGAAGAGATCAGACCTGGAGAACTACCTGGCTATGGCCAACGACTCTGCCAAGGTTATCCTGGACAACCTGCATCTGGCCTCGGAGCGTATCTCCAGCTTCAAGCAGGTGGCTGTAGACCAGACCAGCCAGGAGATCCGTAAGTTCAAACTCAAAGATTATATAGAAGATATTATAACCAGCATCCAGCCGGCCTATAAAAAGACCAAGCACAAGGTTGTCCTTACCGGCGACGATTCCTTAAGCGTAATCAGTGCACCCGGAGCTCTCTCCCAGGTGTTCACCAACCTGGTCATGAACTCCCTTAAGCACGGCTTCGAGGGGATAGAGCAGGGGACTATGACCATAGATGTGCACCGGGGCGAAAACGGGGTGGAGATTGTCTATTCCGACGACGGAGTGGGTATGTCGAGCGATGTCGTCCAGAAGATTTACGATCCGTTCTTCACTACCAAAAGGGGTATGGGAGGCAGCGGTCTGGGTATGAATATAGTCTATAATCTGGTCACCCGGACCCTGGGTGGAGAGATCCGGTGCGAGAGTTCTCCCGGCAAAGGGGCAAAATTTTACATTAATTTGCCGTGGGAGATTGACAAAAATTCGCATATTTGATATTTTTTCTCATTGCTTATTATGAGTAAGTACGCCTTTGTAGCTCAGGGGTAGAGCACTTCCATGGTAAGGAAGGGGTCGTCGGTCCGATTCCGACCGAAGGCTGTTAGTGTCAGGAGGATATTATGGCATCAAAGAAAAAAGGAAATATAGAGCTGGTTGCACTGCAGTGCACAGAATGCAAGAGAAAGAACTATACAACTTCTAAGAACAGAAAGAATATCCAGGGAAAGATGGAGTTCAGCAAATACTGCAAGTTCGATAGAAAGCACACTATCCACAAAGAAACTAAGATTAAATAAGTAATATATTAGGGCAGTAGCTCCAACGGCTAGAGCGCTGGTCTCCAAAACCGGATGTTGTAGGTTCGAATCCTACCTGCCCTGTATTTTATTCAGGAGAATATAATGAATAAAGTTTTGCTTTTTTTCAAGGAAAGCTATGCTGAACTTAAGAAAGTAGTATGGCCCAGCCGCCAGGAAGTAGTATCATCCACATGGATTGTTATTATTTCCACCCTTATTTTCGCAGGCGTTTTAGGGCTGGTTGATTTTCTGCTCATTCTTTTGATGGATGTGATTTTCTGATATGGCGAGAGAATGGTATATTCTTCATACCTATTCCGGGTATGAAAATAAAGTAGAAAAATTCATCAGGTCTTACATGGAAGATCCTGAGTTCTCAAAAACTGTTCTTGATATCAAGGTGCCTACAGAAGAAGTTACTATAGAGGGCAAGGATGGCAAGAAAAAGACAGTGGTCCGCAAGTTCCTTCCGGGATATGTGCTTCTGGAGATGGATCTGGCCGAGGGAGACTGGCTCTCTTCTCTTTCCAAGATCAAAAAGATTGCAGGGGCTTCTGGATTTGTAGGGACTAAGGGCAACGAGAAGCCGCATCCGATTCCTACCGACGAGATCAAGTCTATTCTGCAGCGTGCAGGAGAGCTTAAGACTAACAAGCATGTGATGATGAAGCAGACCTTCGAGGTCGGCGAGACAGTCAAGATTGTAGAAGGTCCGTTTGATACATTCGTTGGAAAGATAGATGAACTTAACCTTGAGAAAGGCAAAGCCAAAGTCATGGTTGGTATACTCGGTCGTTTCACACCTGTAGAGGTTGAACTCAGCCAGGTGGAGAAGATCTGAATATAAACCGGTAAGTTTTACCGTCTTGATGGGAGTTTCCCGACGCCAGTCGGGGGACGCTATACCACAAAGGAGAAAAAAATGGCAAAGAAAAAGATTGTTGCTTACATTAAATTGCAGATTCCTGCAGGAAAAGCAACTCCGGCACCTCCAGTCGGCCCGGCATTGGGACCTCACGGAGTCAGCGCGCCGC
>JAGCGL010000004.1 GCA_017649605.1 Spirochaetia bacterium | reverse complement strand
ATTATTAGATATTCAAGATAATCTCCCGTAACCATATATAGTTTATTGTTGATAAAAACTCCTGCATCAACCATGCAAGCATCCATTTCTGACCCAATTTCACAGTAAACTATTCGTGGCTTATTAAATTCCTCCCAATAACTTATGCTATCTTGTGTTTCAAACCATTTATTATTTGTCTTCTTACGAGCTTTTATTTCTTCTCCATTAATCAAATATTTTTTACCAGTTTGTTCAAGACGTTCTTTTCCAAATGAAAGTAGGTGTTTTTTTACCTCTGGGTAATCTTCTATGTTGTAGTTTTTTGATGGAAATGTTGCTATCAAATATAAATCTGCATATTCATATGAGTATCTTTTTATATCACGTCCTCGCAAAATAGGTCGAATAAGTTCCGCTGTTTTTTGTCGTTCTTTCTCTGTTTTACAATTTCTAAGTATTTCTTGACGCTTATTACTATTTATGATAAAAGCAGCATTAAAACCAGTTTTAATCCCATAATTTATATTAATACTCCAATCTTTTAAAGGAATACCAATACTATCAACTTTATGTTTAATACTTAATTCAATCGGCGATAAAATCACCCAGCCTTCATTAGAATTAAAACTGCAGATAAAACTTTTCTGTTGAACAAAATCGCTCATTTTATTTCAGTTTTTATTATTTCTATTTATTGGTTTAAACATATTTTATTATTTTTTATGAATCGCGATAGAGTATTTCTGTCAACATGGAGTTTTTTTGCGATTTTTCTTTGAGATATACCTCGGTTAAGTAAATTGCAAATTATTATATTTTTTTGAAAAAGTTTATGCTTTTCTGGAGCTGTTTTACGCCCTTTAGGTCTACCTAGAACAATACCTTCACTTACTTTCCTTGCTAACGCTTCTTTTGTTCTCTGGCTAATTAGATTTCGTTCAATTTCTGCGCTAAGTCCGAATGCAAACGCTAAAACTTTGCTTTGGATATCGTCTCCAAGCCTATAATTATCTTTTATTGTCCAAACTTTACATTCCTTATTCATGCAGATATGAAGAATTTCCATGATCATAAATAGATTACGTCCAAGTCGTGAAAGTTCCGCACAAATAATCAGATCATCTTTTTTAATTATATTCAAAAGTTCACCTAGTTTGCGTTTGTCGTAGTTTTTTGTTCCACTTATTGTTTCTTCAATCCAGCCACTAATTTGTAGTTTTTCTTTTTTGCAGAAATTATTAATCTCAAAGCGCTGGTTTTCTACTGTTTGTTTATCACTTGAAACACGAATATAACCATAAATCATAGTTCTCTCCTATATTTTATGATTTATGGTAATGTATCTAATTTGTAGGATAATAATTAAAAATTTTTAAGCAATGCCTAAGAAGCTTTTGAGTGCTTCTTGGAATAGTTTAGAGCAGTTCACTTTCCTTTCATCTGCCATAGCTGCAAGCCAGGCTGGAAGGGAGAGAGTCTTTTTTACAAAAGCTGTCTTTGCTGTTGCTCTGATAGCAGGCATAAATACATCTATTAGAACTGGAATTTGGTTTTTATCCAATGCTATCTTTGTGATAGGTGTTGGCTTCGGGATGGCATCATTATCTTGTTCCATGCCGAAAAGATGGAGACCCAAAGCTTCTTTTGCATTTTTCAAGGCTGTTTCGGTATCTCCAGCGTCAGCGCAAGTGAAGCACCCTGGCAGATCTGGAAAAGTGACATTGATTCCATCCTCCGCATAGTCAAATAAAGCAATAAAAGCATAAGTGTTTTTCATCAGTAGAATAATACATAATAAATTACATATCGTCAACACATTCATACTGTTCATTTTGCTTCAATTTTTTGGAAAAAAGTTTGAAAATTTTTTTGCGGTGGCATTATTTGAGATAGGTGTTGGTGTATAATCAAGGTAAAAAAGAGGATTCAAAATGCCAATTACAATAAATATTCGATATACCGGTAAAGATGGCAATGCCAGAAAGTTCACAGAGGAGATGATTTCCAGTGGTACCGTTGCCGCAATCAGAGCAGAAACTGGTAATCTGCGTTATGAATATTATCTTCCGTTTGATGATTCAGAAACTGTGCTCCTTATAGACAGTTGGAAAGATCAGAAGGCTTTAGATGTTCACCATGTATCTCCCATGATGGCCAAAATAGCTATGCTTCGAGATAAATACGACCTTCATATGTCTGTAGAGCGGTATGTAAGCGCCGAGACTCCAGAATCGGAAAACAGATTTATAAGAAAATAAAATAAGCTATGTTTGAAGATAGGCTGTACCATAAAAAACTGAATGCTCGGAAGCTGATAAAATATGGCTTTGTGAAAAGCGGATCGGTGTATAAATATACCACCTCGATTTTAGATGGGAACTTTACCCTGTTCATCACTTTCACAAAGGATGGGGCGCTGGATACTCGGCTCGAGGAGCAGCCCTCGGGCGAGGAATATGTCCTGTACAAAACAGATGCGGTGGGCTCTTTTGTGGGCAAAGTTAGAAGTGCTATCGGGGATGTGATAGAAGATATTGCACAGAAATGTTTTGATAATGCAGTGTTCAAGCAGGCTCAGACAGAAGCTGTCATAGAATATATCCGCCAGAAGTATGATGATGAGCTTGAATTCTTGTGGGACAAATTGCCTGATGCAGCTATCTGGCGGCGCAAGGAAACGAATAAGTGGTATGGCGTTGTCATGGCAGTAGCGGCCAAGCGGCTGGGACTTGAAAGCGATTCCATGGTAGAAGTCATAGACTTGCACATCCAGCCTGATAAAATTGACGAACTTCTGAAAGATTCCCGCTATCTGTCGGGCTATCACATGAATAAAAAACACTGGTTTTCTGTCGTTCTCGATGGCACCGTGCACAACGAAGAACTATTCGCCCGCATAGACGAAAGCTACTGCCTTGCCAAAAATAAATAAAGAGGGCGGGTTAACCTGCGCACCCCCGGCAGCAGATAAAGTAATCAAAGGTTATAGAGAAAAGGCCAGCAATAAGGCAAGGTGGGGCACCGAAAGGTGTGCAGCGAAGATATCTGGCTCCTCAGCAACAAATGTGTCATCCCTGAATCATAAGTTCAGGGTGACATACATTTGTCTGAGTGGGTACCAGCTGATCGAGCTGTACCCTTGTCGGTGCCTTTATTTTATTGCTGGGCTTATTACTTATGTTCGTTTAAGTACTGGATTAGCTGCCGTGGGGTGTGCAGGTTGAATACATCCTCGAATGAAATGCCGGTCAGGTTGCACTCGGCCACAATTTCGGCCACCGCAATGGAGTCGGCACCAAGCTGCACAAAGTCGTCATCCATACCGTAAGGCTCGATTCCCAGTGCTTTCCCAAAGCCCCGGCACAGCGCTTTCTCCAGTGCGGTGGTAGGTGCGGCGTATGGCGCCCGGTACTGGGCCAGATCGGGCTCCGGCAGGGCATGGAAGTCCAGTTTGCCACTGGCAGCCAGCGGTACTGCATCCAGGTGGATAAAGAATGTCGGAATCATGTATTCAGGAAGCTTGGTCTCAAGTTCCTGCCGGAGCTGGTTGGCATCGAAGCCGGCCGCACCGGTGTAGTAGGCGCAGATAAAAGTGGTGTGCTCCTTCTCGAAACCTTTTACGGCACACCATGCCGAGTTGTCTGTCTGTTTGAGCACAGCCAGGATTTCGGCCGGCTCCACCCGGTTTCCATTTATCTTGATCATAAAGTCCATCCGCCCCAGGTGCATTATGTTGCCGTCGGGCAGCTGTTTTCCTAGGTCGCCGGTATGGAAGAGACCATCCTTGAACTTCTCCTTATTCATCTCTGGAAGGTTGATATATCCCTTCACACATGGGTTCTTTATGCAGATCTCACCCTCTTCTCCGACAGGCACCTCTTTGCCATCGTCATCCATGATATAGAGCATGTCGGGCAGTGTAGGCAGTCCGATAGGGGCAGCCCCTTTGCGGCCATCGATAGGAAATATGGACACCAGGTGTCCCATCTCGCCCATGGTGAAAAGGTTGTAGATCGGGATAGGGAGGGCATCCACATCAGTAGCCACCTCGCCTCCGATATAAATCTGCTTGAGGTAGGTGTTCACCTTTCTGTAAGCCTTGAGGAGTGATGGGGTCATGAAAATACCCTCTATTTTATTTTCCTCCAGATAGTTGTAGAGCAGGTGAGGTGTCTTTATAGTGTTGTAGTCCAGCACAAACAGGGTGCCACCGTAGTACGGGATGATGGTCGAGATCTCGAAGGCCACAAAGTTCAGTGGGAAGATGATTCCGAAATTCGGCCCGTGGGAAAGGAGATATTCTCCTTTATAATTGAAAGCTTCCAGATTCCGTTCCAGCAGGCTCCTGAGGTGCAGCGTCCCCTTGGGTCTTCCGGTGGTTCCCGATGTATAGACTGCACACAGCGGGTCGTCCGGTTTTACTTCTGCCCAGCCAGTCAGGCTCTGCTGCTTGGTGATCTCGTCCCAGTTCTGCTGATTTAACACCAGCTTGCAGCTGCAGTCCTTCTCTATGAACTCGGCTCTTGCGGCAGGGGCACTTGCCTCAAGCACCACAAAAGCGGCTCCTGCCCTGATTATTCCCAGGGCAGCGACATAGACCATGGCACCTCTCGGGAGGTTTATGAATACAAAATCTCCAGTTCCGATTCCCTTGGAGCGCAGGTATGCATAGACCTGGCCTGTGAGTCTGTCCATGTCGGCAAAGGTAAGGCGGTTCCCCAGCTGATCTGCAATACACAGCTTATCTGGTGTCTTAGTTATCTGTTCTGCTATCTGCTGACAATATGGGGTCATTCCGCACTCTCCTTTTTATTTACTATAACAAATTTATTTATGATATGAAATAGGAAAAAATATCATATAAAATATTTATGAACATCATTTATTTTAGCGAGAAGAATTTAACAAAATGCAATTATCATCTATTGTCTAAACTGATTTGTAATAGTATAATTTTTAAAATAATTAATAAAATGGTCAAAGGGGAGCGTTATGGCTATTAGACAATTTAAAAAGGTAATGTCTGCCAACCGAGGCGAGATTGCCATCAGAACTTTCAGAGCCTGTGGCGAGCTTGGACTTAAGACAGTTGCCATCTATTCTAACGAGGACCGGCTGTCACTTTACAGAACAAAAGCAGACGAATCCTACCTGGTAGGAAAGGGAAAGAGCCCGATTGATGCTTATCTGGGAATTGATGAGATCATTGAGCTTGCACTTAAGAAGAATGTTGATGCCATCCATCCTGGATACGGATTCCTTTCTGAGAACCCAGATTTCTCCCAGAGATGCGAAGAGGCAGGAATTGTATTTATCGGACCTACTGCAGAGCAGCAGAGAACCCTTGGAGATAAGATTGCAGCAAGACAGGCAGCTATCAAGGCTGGCGTTCCAGTTGTACCAGGAACCGACTTCCCTATCGAGAAGACCGAAGATGCCCTTAAGTTTGCAAAAGGCTGTGGATATCCTATCATCGTAAAGGCAGCTGCCGGCGGCGGTGGACGTGGAATGAGAGTTGCCAACAACCAGCAGGAGCTGCTTGAAGGTATTGCTGCGGCAAAGAGCGAGGCTCAGGCTGCATTCGGCGACGGCACAGTATTCCTTGAGAAATATCTTGAGCGCCCTAAGCACATCGAGATTCAGATCATGGGCGATAACTATGGAAACATAGTTCACTTCTTCGAGCGGGACTGCTCCATCCAGAGAAGACACCAGAAAGTTATCGAGTTCGCTCCATCGCTGGCTATCTCCGACGAGCTGCGTGACAAGCTGTGCAAGAACGCTATCAAGATTGCAAGCCAGGTTAAGTACCGCAACGCAGGTACAGTAGAGTTCCTGGTAGATAAGAATGAAAACTTCTACTTTATAGAAATGAACCCAAGACTCCAGGTAGAGCACACTGTTACAGAGCTCATCACAGGCTGGGACCTGGTCCGGACACAGATTCTGGTTGCAGAGGGCTATGCCCTTACAGATCCAGAGGTAGGCCTGTTCAGCCAGGACTGCGTGACAAAGCGCGGTTACGCTATCCAGTGCCGTGTGACCACAGAGGATCCGGAGAACAACTTCGCTCCAGATATGGGAACTATCAAATCCTATAAATCTCCTGCCGGATATGGTGTCAGACTCGATGCCGGAAACGTATTCACAGGTGCAACAATCACCGGTGCTTACGACTCCCTGCTGGTTAAGGTATCAACCCATGCTCTTACCTTCAAGAATGCTGCTACAGTAATGAAGAGAGCCCTGGGCGAGTTCAAGATCAGAGGTGTAAAGACCAACATCCCGTTCCTCGAGAATGTAGTCACCAACGAGATCTTCCTGGAAGGAAAGTGTGACACATCATTCATCCAGGATCATCCTGAGCTTAAGATTGTCAAGAAGTACCGGGACAGAGCTACCCGTCTTATGAACTTCCTGGCAACCACCATTGTAAATGGAAACGAGATTGTAAAATCTCCAAGAAAGGCAACTGAATTCAGAGAGCCTCCGATTCCTGAGCTCAACAAGATCAATCCTCCGCAGAGCGGAACCAAGCAGCTTCTGGACGAGATGGGCCCAGAGAAGTTCTCCAAGTGGATCCTGGATCAGAAGAAGCTCCTCATCACCGATACAACAATGCGTGATGCACACCAGTCACTGCTGGCAACACGGTTCAGAACATACGACCTTACACGGATTGCAGATGCAACAGCTTATCTGGCACCAAACCTCTTCTCTATGGAGATGTGGGGCGGAGCTACATTCGACGTTGCACTCCGGTTCCTCAAGGAATGTCCATGGGCACGGCTCGAGAAGCTGAGAGCTGCTGTTCCGAACATCCTGTTCCAGATGCTGCTGCGCTCTTCCAACGCAGTAGGATACACAAACTATCCTGACAACGTTATCTACAAGTTCGTAGAAGAGTCTGCAAAGGGTGGAATCGACCTGTTCAGAGTATTCGACTGTCTGAACAACACAAAGGGTCTTGCAGTTCCTGTAGATGCAGTTCTCAAGACTGGAAAGCTGTGCGAGGCAGCAATGTGCTACACAGGCGATATCGACGATCCAAAGCGTGACAAATATGGCCTTAAGTACTATGTAGGCATTGCAAAAGAGCTTGAGAAGATGGGAACCCACATCCTGGGAATCAAGGATATGGCTGGTCTTATCAAACCTTATGCAGCTACCAAACTTATCAAGACACTTAAGGAAGAGATCGGTATTCCAGTTCATCTGCATACCCACGATACATCTGGAAACGGAGTTGCGACACTGCTCCGTGCTGCCGATGCTGGCGTAGATATCGTAGATACAGCAATCTCCGCAGTTTCCGGTGTTACAGCACAGCCAAGCCTTAACGCAGTTGTTGCTGCACTTGCAGGACAGGAAAGAGACACTGGTATCGACATCACTGGCCTTAACCCACTGGCTAACTACTGGGAAGTTGTCCGCACCTACTACTCCGGATTCGAGAGCGACCTTAAGACAGGTACTGCCGAGGTTTACTACAACGAGATTCCTGGCGGACAGTACTCCAACTTCAAGCCTCAGGTTGCAGGCCTCGGCCTTATCGATAAGTGGGAAGAGTGCAAGAAGATGTACCACGATGTGAACGACCTGTTCGGCGATGTAATTAAAGTTACACCATCTTCCAAGATTGTTGCAGATATGGCAATGTTCCTGGTTCAGAACAACCTGACCACAAAGGATGTTATTGCAAAGGCTGACGAGCTTACATTCCCACAGTCTGTAATCGACTTCATGAAGGGAATGGTTGGACAGCCATACCAGGGCTTCCCGAAGGATGTCCAGAAGGCAATCCTGAAGGGCGAGGAGCCTATCGACTGCCGCCCAGGCGAACTGCTTGAGCCTATCGATCTGGATGCAACCAAGAAGACAGTTGAGGATGCTATCGAGCGGCCGATCGACGACCAGCAGCTTATGTCCTATGTAATGTATCCACATGTATTCATGGATTACATCAAGCATAGAAAGGCATGCTTCGATGTCTCCCTGCTTCCTACACCAGTATTCCTGTATGGTCTTGAGCCAGGTCAGGAGATCACTGTATGTCTGGATGAGGGAAAGACACTTATCATCAAGCTGATCTCTGTCGGAAGCCTCCGCTCCGATGGAACAAGAACTGTATACTTCGAGCTCAACGGACTCCAGAGAACTGTATCTGTACGCGACAACTCAGCACAGACCACAGTCAAGGAAAGAGTAAAGGCCGACAAGTTCAACAAGCACCAGATCGGCGCTCCAATGCCAGGCAAGATCTTCAAGATCATTGCTAAGCCGGGCGAGGATGTTAAAGCTGGCGATGTAGTTATCGTAACCGAGGCTATGAAGATGGAGACCAATATCAAGGCTCCGATTGACGGCAAGGTTAAAGAGGTGCTCTACGGAGTTGGCGAGACTATTGAGAAGGACGACCTCCTGGTTGTTCTCGAGTGACAGCTTTCTGCTGAAATAAAAAAGGCGGTGCCGTGTGGCATCGCCTTTTTTTTATCTCTGTTAAATTCTGTCTCAGAATCTGTAGCTGAAGTGGAGGGCGAACTCGAAGTCGTTTATTGTATCACCCGATACATTGCAGTAGTTGTCGATGTTCACATAGTACATGTCGCCGCCCACGCTGAAATGCTTTGACAGAGTTTTGTCAGCATGGAGTCCCAGCACCAGTTCCCGCTCTGCAGTTCCGGACGGAGTAGTCTTCTTATCAGTATGATAGGATCTGATTTCAGAGAGGGATGTGTTTTTCTCTCCAAGGTACTTCAATGCAATATCTGCCTTAAGCATCAGGTCAGATGGAATACGGTATTCTCCGGCCAGATAACACACTATTGCATCGGGGCCGTAGCGGTAGCCGGTGGCTTTGTCCAGATAGAGGTAGCCGTCGTATAAGTAGGACCAGAAGCGGCGCCGGGTGGTGAACCGGGTAAGAGGATGCCATCGGTTGTACAGGTATGGGTCGGTATAGGCCCCTTCAAGAGTCAGCTTCACAAAGCCGTCGCCTGCCGGGAACAGATATCTGGCACCAGCCAGGTAGCCCAGGGCTGTAGGGCGGGCAGAGTCATCATTCTCTATGGAAAGCTTCATCTCATCCATTGCAACCTGGGCATAGAGGTCGAATCCACGGAATATTGCATAATCTGCCTCCAGGGAGAAGATTACGTTGCTGTATTCAGGGGCGAACACACTGTGGAATATAGATACCGGGTTCATGTTGCCGAACTCAGGATACTTATTTCCAAATATAATTCCCTCAGTTGCAGCCATGGTGAACTTGTCGGTTATGCGGGCCTCAAGGCGGTGGGCAACAAAAGCTTTGTACCGTTCCCTGAAATTCTCGTAATTGCCCTGTACCAATCCATCACCCTGTTCCCTTTTGTCAAACTCTTTCTCCTCTGGGGTGAGGTGAGATTCAAGACCTGCATAGACAACCGAGAATTTAAGGATTTTCCAGTAGGTGGTGAACTTTACAAAGTTATACCAGTCGGCCCAGTCAGAGAGAACCAGGTTGCCGGTCTCTCCGTTTCCCCAGCTCAGCTTGTCACGGCCCAACTGCACATTCCAGTTGTTGCCACCTATGGACATGAATGCCCTGTAAGGGATATAAGCATCGATATACTTAATATTCTCCGGGGCGTTGGTATAGTCGTAATCGCTTTCAAAAAGGACATCGTGGGCTTCTCTTATGGTAAGATCCACATCAATGTACATATGGTCCCAGAGCCAGAACTCAAATGGGATATCAAACAGAGGAAGCCGCTCCTCGTAGCCATGAGCCCACTCCTTCCTGTCATCGTTGGTCTTGAAGAATCCCTCCAGGTTCACAGTGCCGCTTATGGAGGCAAAAGCTTTCTCCTCTTTTCCGAACAGAAGCTTCTTGGATAGCTTTTTCTGGATATTCTCGTAGGCCAGCTTTGCAGGGCCTGTCAGCTTCTCGGGCTGCAGCTTCTTAAGGATATGGTCAACCTCGTCCTCGCTCCACGGGCGGGCATAGGATGGAGGGGCAAAGCCGTTCATCATATAGAGGGCATCGATATCCTTGTATATCTCGTTGTCAAGAGCTATGATCCGCTGCCTGTTATTGGTCTCTGCACTGCAGGGAAGAATGCAGAGCACTAAAAATATCAGTAGGCCTGCCATTTTGCGCCAAGAGCCAAGATGCCTCTCCATTTATCTTCTCCTTTTATGCTGTCTTTATTCATTGTGTAATCTATGGTCAGTGAGCCGAAGAACTTTATTCCGTAGTATGGAATTCTGTATTCTCCATGCAGTGTCCAGTCCAGGTTGCGCTCTTTTACAATGCCGCTTATACCGTGGTCAAGGAAGTTATAATTGTCATCCCAGTCAGAGTATGCTCCACCGATATCCCAGCCTATTCCAGGGTCGTGGGCATGGGTGTTTATATTGCCGTAGCCGTGCTCGATGAACCAGAATGAAAGGCCGTATGCCAGATCTGGTGTCTGGTTGAATGTCACATCTATATATGCCATCTGCGAGTTAGGAGGCAGGAAATGGCCTAAGTTGGAGCCATAGTGGGAATAGCTGTTCCTCTTGTCCCCGGAGAAGAGCTTGTGGGTGTACATCCAGTGGGAAAGATATGTGTACTCCATTGTCAGGTCAAATTTAGGCAGGACATCATAGATCTTGTATCCAACAGTTGCAGCACCTATGTTGTGGAAGTAGTTTATGTTAAGAGCCTCGTCGAAGTCCCAGTCGTCCAGGAAGAGGGAGAAGTAGAGTTTGACCTGCCAGAACCGGAAGGTAAAATCCATTCCTCCGAACTTGTTGTCCTTGTCTCCGCCGGAAACTTCGCTTATATAGTAGAGGGAGAAGGGATTGATATACGCCAGGGCAAACCGCTGGGAGTAAACTACAGTCTCATAGATAGAGAACTTGAACCAGCTCCAGGGCTGGAACTCAAAGCGGTGGGCCGATATCAGCTTGTCCTGATCCTCGGTTGCGCCCCATGCCTCATTGTCCCGTATAAAACCGGTCATCCAGCTGTAGTACATCTTCTTCCCGATAGGGATATCGTAGAAGACATAATCATATGGCTTTGATGTTCTGGAAAGGGACAGCGATGCCAGCTCTCCCGGACCCCAGTTGAGGGAATTGCGCCCTACAGAGATATGGGCAGGCCCTACATTCACAGAGACTTGGCTTACCTGGTCCATGCGGATTGAGAACTCGGTGTCCCCTGCTGTGTGGATAGCATCGTGGTTGAAGCCTTTGTGCCCTGTGTCCAGATTGTAGGTGTACATGTTGAAGTCAGGGTAGTGAGGATAGTTGTATTGTCTGCAGGGGAAGTCCTCCCATGTGTCCAGAACTCCATAAATATCGGAGCGGAGACCCAGGAACACATTCTCTCCCAGGTAGAGGTCAAGCATGAACTCGCTCCCCAGGTTAGCAGAGGTGTCCTTCATTTTTGCAACATTTGTATTCACTCCGACATGAGGAGCCAGGTTTGCATCGGCTCCGAACTTTCCGGCCTGATGATGGAACAGATTGAACTTGTTTCCCTCAAGCCGACTCATGTAGCTTTCAAGCTCCTGGACTTCGCGTTCGGTGAATTTCTCCGGGTGCTCCTTGTACAGTGCCTGCACCTCCTTGAGGTAATCCATAGCCCGCTTCTCGGTGTAAGGCTTCACATCAGGTATATAGTAGATCCAGCCCTTGGTGTAGCACTTGTCTATGAAAGTGTAGATAGGGTCGTCATAAGTCAGATTCTTGGTGGTCTGGGCTCCCAGGGGCAGCACGACCAGTACAGCCAGCAATATAAAAATCAGCTTTCTCATAGGACTCCTCTGATTTTATCCATGGCAGATTTAACCGCCTGATCCATATTATAATATTTATACTCTGCAAGCCGTCCTGTAAAGATGAAATGTCCGGTCTTCTCCAGAGCCTTCACATCTTCCATATACTTGGCCCGCTTCTCCATATTCTCCTTAGTCAGCACCGCATAGTATGGATGTCCGGTCTGCTTCGGATACTCCATGCAGATTACAGTTTTGTCCGATTTCTCGCCAGTCATGTGCTTGAACTCGGTTATCCGGGTAAAGTCATAATCGTTGGGGTAGTTGACCACCGGAGCCTCCTGATAGAACTCTTTGTCCACAGTCTTGAACTGGATATCGAGCGAGCGGTACTCAAGGTTTCCATATTTGTATTCAAAGAACTGGTCCAAGGTTCCGGTGTAGACAGTGATTCCTTTCTCAGCATCATACAAAGAGCCAAGGTTATCCTTTATCTGGAAGTAGTCGCAGCCTGTCATTAGGGTGATGTTGTGGTGGTCCAGCATCTTCTCTGCCATCTTTGTATAGCCACCGATGGGGATACCCTGATATTTATCAGAGAAATACCGGTTGTCCCTGTTGGAGCGCACCGGAATCCGGGCTGCCACATCGGCAGAAAGCTCCTTTGGATCCCGACCCCACTGCTTTATAGTATAGTTCTTGTAGAAAAGCTCGTATAGCCGTTCTCCAATCTGGCAGACAACTGCATCCTGGAAGTTCTCCGATGGAACCTTGAAGTCAGAATTCTTTACCTCCTGCTTCAGAAATTCCTGCACATCCTGGGTTGAGATATTCTCGCCGAAAACAGCATTCAAAGTGTCCCTGTTGATAGGGAATGGTACTGTCATGCCATGCACATAGCTGAGCACCCGGTGCTGGAACAGCCTGAAGCTGGTGAACCGTGAGAGGAAATCCCACACCTCTTTATAGACTGTGTGGAAGATATGAGGCCCATGTGTGTGGACAGTGACTCCAGCCTCCGAAAGGTAGTCGTGGCAGTTTCCTGCAATGTTCCGCCCTTTCTCTAAAACCAGAACCTTCTTGTCAGCCTCTGCTAAAAGCCGTGCGGCGGTACAGCCTGAAAGACCTGCACCGATCACCAGACAATCATATTTCATCATATCCTCCTATGCACAAGATGGAAGGGATGATCCTGATGCTCTTAAGAGCTTTCTTCAGATCCTCCTTCCGGTCAATCTCTATTGTGACAAAACCCTCTATCCTGTCAGTTCCAGACTCCTGGATCTGGCCATCTATAATGTGGCCGTGGTACTTCTTTATAGCATTCTCCACCTCGGCGAACAAGTCCTGGGTGGGGCGTGCCGCAAGCTTATACCGCTTCACATACTTGGACGATACAGTGGCCCATTCCACCTTCACCATCCGCAAGTTTATCTCTTTTATATTCTTCAGGTTAGGGCAGTCCTTCCTGTGGACAATTATACCACGCCCCACCGACACATAGCCTACAATGTCGTCGCCCACTGCCGGATTGCAGCATCTGGCCATGGTTATCATCATGTTCTTCTCACCGCCGACCTTAAGGGTGACACGGTCCTTGTCTATCACTTCCCGGACCATGTTCTTTATGTCATCCGGCAGTGTCACAGTAGGAAGCTTTTTATGCGGCGCAGGACTCGGAGCCGGCTCTTCCTTGTCCACCACAATCACGTTCTTTCCGATATGGAGATGGTTGTTCTTGTTGAGCCATGCCCTTATCCTTGACCTTGCCCTTGCTGTCCTGACCTCCCGGAGCCAGTGGAGATGAGGGTGGGCGTTTGCGTTTGTGATTATCTCTATCACCTGGGAGTTATGCAGCTCCTTGTCCAGCGGAATTATTACTCCGTCAGCCTTGGCTGCCATGCAGTGGTTTCCCACCTCCGAGTGGATATGGTATGCAAAATCCAATGCTGTGGAGCCGGTAGGAAGCTCTATAACCTCTCCTGCGGGGGTGAATACAAATATGATGTCCCTGAGGATATCTTCCTTAAGGTCGTCCAGGAACTGGGAGTTGTCCACATTGAACCGGTTCCAGTTCTTGAGCCTGTTGATCAGGGCTATCTCCCTTGGCTTGAAGTTTCCTGCCACCTTGCCCGACTTGTAGAGCCAGTGGGCTGCGATTCCATACTCTGCCGCAACATGCATGGCGTAGGTACGGATCTGCACCTCCACAATCTTCCCCTCCTCGGCGATTACTGCTGTATGGAGGCTCTGGTAGCCGTTCGGCTTAGGGACTGAGATGTAATCTTTTAGCCGGTTCTCTATAGGTTTCCACATGCCGTGGATTACGCTCAGCATTGCATAGCATTCGTTTACGCTCCGGCAGAATACCCGGATGCCGAAAATGTCAAAAAGGCCGCTGGGCTCAACATCATATTTCAGCATCTTCTTGTAGATGGAGTAGATATGCTTTGCTCTCGCCTCGGTCTTTATCTCGATCCCCTCTTTCTGCGCCGCTTCCTTTATAAGCTCCTGCTGCCGCTCCAGATACCGGTTCACCTTGGATTTTCGGTAAGCCACATAGTGCTTGATCTTCTCGTAGATGTCGGGCTTAAGGTACTTGAGGGAAAGGTCTTCCAGCTCCCCTCTGATCTCAGATATTCCCAGCTGGGCAGCGATAGGGGCGTAGATGTTCAAAGTCTCCTGGGACATGAGAATCTGCTTCTCTGGCTTCAGGAACTTAAGGGTGCGCATGTTGTGGAGCCGGTCTGCCAGCTTGATGAAGATGACCCTGATATCGTTGGCCATGGCTATGATGATCTTTCGGATAGTCTCCACAGTCTGGATTGATTTGGACTGGGCCTTGATGATATCTATCTTGGTGACACCGTCCACCAGTGTGGCCACCACAGGACCGAACTGCTGGGAGATGAAGTCAAGTGTTATCTCGGTGTCCTCCACAGTGTCGTGGAGCAGGGCTGCAATTATAGTCTCGCAGTCTAAGTTAAGGTCTATGAGGATGGATGCCACCTGGATAGGGTGGATGAAGTAGGGCTCGCCACTGGCCCGCTTCTGGTCTGCGTGCCAGATCTTGCCAAAGCCTGCTGCCCGCATTATCCGCTCTATGTCGGTCTCGCAGTAGTTGCCGTTGAGGAGTTTGGTCTTAAGAATGTCCAGATCTTTCTCAATCCTTGCCACTGTAGCATCCTGCTATGACCCGGTCCCTCCCGGCCAGGTCTTTTCTGATTATTATATCATTATATTTATATTTTTCAAATTCTATTTTTATAGCACCCATCTGGGCCGGGTCTGCTTCAAAGAGAAGACGGCCGCCGGGCAGCAGGTGGTCTGCCGCATCAGTTATGATCCTGCGGATAAAGTCAAGGCCGTCGGTTCCACCGTCCAGGGCAAGGATAGGCTCGGGCCAGCTGTCGTTTTTCATCCTGGCTGTTTCGGCATGGGTCAGGTAGGGTGGGTTCGATACGATTACATCGAACTTCCCGGGGATTGAATTTAAAAGGTCACTTTTATAGGTCACAATCTGACCCGATAATTGACCCATTAAATGACCCGATAAAATTGAATCTGCGTTGCGGCGGAATACTGCAAGTGCGCTCTCCGAGATGTCGGAGGCCTCCACCCGGGCTTCCGGCACGGTGTGCTTTATGGCAATGGCTATGCATCCTGAGCCGGTGCACAGATCCAGCACCCGACTCCCCGGCTTTATATATTCAAGGGCAGTCTCCACCAGAATCTCGGTGTCGGCCCTTGGCACCAGCACATTTGAATCTACATAGAAATCAAGGGCGTAAAACTCCTGACGGTGGGTTATGTAGGCTACCGGGGAGCCGGCTGCCCTCGCCTCCACCCCTTTCATAAAGGCTTCGTAGGCTTTGGGTTCTATGGTGTCGGCGAGGCAGGCAAGAAGCTTCTCCCGGGTGGAGCCCAGAACTGCCGCCAGTATCACAGTGGCATCTAAGTATGGGGTCTCTGTCCACCGGAGTGCTATCTTTTCTGTTCCTATATTGATTGCCTGCCGTATAGTCATGGGCCTACTTGCCATTGGATCAGAGGGCACTTTCCTTGAGAAGCTGTTCCCGGAATTCAATCTTAAGGGCATCAAGAAGCTCATCCAGCTCGCCGTTTATGATCAGGTCCAGCTTGTAGAGTGTCAGGTTTATCCGGTGGTCTGTCAGGCGGTTCTGGGGGAAGTTGTAGGTGCGGATACGCTCTGAGCGGTCGCCGGAGCCTACCTGGTTCTTCCTTGCCTCGGACCGCTCCTTCTGCTTCTTTGCCTCCTCCATCTCGTAGAGCCGGGACCGGAGGACACGCAGAGCCTTGGCCCTGTTCTTTATCTGGGATTTCTCGTCCTGGCAGATTACAACAAGCCCTGTGGGAATATGGGTCATGCGCACTGCGGAATCGGTGGTGTTCACACACTGTCCTCCCGGTCCCGAAGAGCGGTACACATCTATCTTAAGATCCTCTGGATTTATCTGGATATCAGTCTCCTCGGCCTCGGGCAGAACTGCCACAGTCACAGCCGATGTATGGATACGGCCACCTGACTCGGTCTCCGGGATTCTCTGAACCCGGTGGACACCGCTCTCAAACTTCATATTCTCGTAGACATTCTTGCCGGAGACAGAGAAGACAATCTCCTTGAAGCCGCCGAGGCCGCTCTCGTGAGAGGACATTATCTCAATCTTCCACTTCTTGAGTTCAGCATACTTTGAATACATCCGGAAAAGGTCTGCGGCAAACAGTGCGGCCTCGTCACCGCCTGTTCCTGCTCTTATCTCCATGATTATGTTCTTTAAATCGAGAGGATCCTTCGGGATAAGCAGGGTGCGGAGCTCCTTTATCTGGTTCTCCTTCTGCTCCTCAAGCTCCTTGATCTCCTCTTTGGCCATCTCCTTGAGCTCCGGGTCGCTCTCGCTCCCAGCCATCTCCTTGGCCTCTTCCAGCTGAGAGACTGTCTTCTTGTAAAGGGCGTAGCTGTCCACAATCTCCTTTGCGGAAGCGTGCTCCTTCATCAGCTCGCTGTACTTCTTCATGTCCTGCATAACTGCAGTGTCGGAAAGCTGAGTCTCGAGCTCCTTGAAACGTCTCTCTATGCTGTCAAGTTTGTCAAACATATAATAATATTATCAATAAATATAGCTTCTTGCAATATTGCCCCGCAGTTGGTATCTTTTAAGTATGGAAACAGACGAAAAACTCAGAAAAAGTGCAGAAATTGCAGTAAAGGATATACTCAGGGCAAAGAAAGGGGAGAAAGCCCTTATCATCACTAACCCGGAGCCCGATGTGTTCAGCATCTCCCAGGCTCTCTACAGCGCATTTACCGAAGTGGGGGCAATCCCTGTGATTCTGGTGCAGCCGGTCAAGACCCAGTTCGACTATTCAGAGCCGTCAGTGGTGGCAGCTATCAAGACAGAGCCGGAGATCATCCTCTCCATAAGCAAGAACAAGCTGGGAAAGGACAAGGAGGCTATGGAGCATCCATACATTCTGGACGGCAAGAAGATAAACAGCACCTACCACTACCTGATGGAGACAAAGAAAACCCGCTCCTTCTGGTCACCGAGCATTACAATGGATATGTTCAACCGGACTGTTCCAATCGACTATGCAGAGCTCAAGGCCAACTGCCAGCGGCTTAAAGGACTTATGGACAAAGCGGTGAGGATGCAGATAACAGCCCCCGGTGGCACCGACCTGAGCGTAGGGCTTGCAGGACGCAGCACTTTCCAGGATGACGGCGACTTCTCTGCCCCCGGTGCCGGTGGAAACGTGCCTGCCGGCGAGGTGTTCATCTCCCCGGAACTTGGTACTTCGTGCGGCACTATCGTGTTCGACGGCAGCATCTCGGTAAAGTCCGGGGATATAGTGATAAATCATCCGATCAAAGCAACTGTGGAGAAAGGCTTTGTTACAGCGCTCAACACCGATGAATCCCCCGAGGCAAGAGTTCTGGCAGAGACTATAGAGGAGGGGGCAAAAGCTCCAAACCCAGAGTATGCAAAGAATGCCCGCAACTTGGGCGAAATCGGCATCGGCTTAAACCCTGCGGCGAGAATTACCGGCAACATGCTGGAGGATGAGAAAGCCTTCCACACCTGTCACATCGCCATAGGCCACAACTACGACGAGGATGCCCCTGCCCTCATCCACCTGGACGGCCTTGTACGGCAGCCTACTATTGAGCTTTTCTTTGAGGATGGTAGTTCCAAGTTAATCTTGAGGAAAGGAATTCTGGAAGCCTGACTACTTTTTAAGACGCACCTTGAGCACCTGTCTGTCAGATGCCTCTTCGATGGTGAATGTATATTTACCCAGTGTCACTTTCTCGCCGGCAACAGGAATGCGTGCAAGCTTTTTGGTTATAAGACCACCGATAGTCTTAAGCCTGTCATCCCATGGAAGGGTGATTCCCAGAGTATCTGTCACAGAGGTTATCGGTGCCTCGCCGTAAATCAGGTATTCCTTGTCCGAAATCTTCTCTATCCGCTCGGTCTCGGAGAATGTGGCGTTATCAATATCGCCCAGGATGCTGTTCACAATATCATCCAGAGTCACGATTCCCGAAAGCCCGCCATACTCATCCAGCACCACTGCAAAATGCATGTTCTCCTTCTTCATCTGGCGGAACACATCGCTTATCTTCCGGGTCTCCTGGACAAACAGCGGCCTCTCCTTTATCTCCTTGATCTTCCGGGTCAGGTTTCCCTTGCGGATCTCGTTCACTATCTTGGAGGAGCGCACCATTCCGGTGATGTTTTCCTTATCGCCTGAGT